>JBDNCP010000031.1:0-37576 GCA_046719575.1 Cyanobacteriota bacterium | reverse complement strand
CTGCATGAGGTACATTAGTGCCTTATTTTGCAGCTTGCTTTATCTATAAAAAGTCTCGAAGAAGTTGTGCGGGCATCGCCCGGATGAGTCTTTTCACCCAATGAAATAAGGAGTGGAGTGCGATCGCCCGATTCACGGGTTCGCATCGGTTGCGTGGGTCGTGCTGTGAATCTGCATGGATAGCATTCATCGATCTTTAGGCTTCATTTCACAACTTTATATACAACTTTTTCCTCTACAACCTCACATTAGGCGGTGTGCATATGGTTAGCGTGCCAAGTCAGTCGATGGTCAATCCGCAGGTGGCAAAAGGACTTTGCCGAATTGTCGGATTTACCTGTTTAGCGGGCTTTTTGCTGGATATGAGCGCGATCGCCCTGCCGTTGGGCGCGGGTGAGGCGTGGCGCATCGGCGTATTGCAACAACTGGGCGATCGCAGCATTGTCTTTTTGTTTGGCATGGCGCTGCTGCTGTATGGCTTCTGGGAAGAGCGATCGCAGCGCAAGCCGCTGGCATACGCAGCTCTGGCGGTTGGCGTGTTCTTCCAGATTTGCTGTCTGGTGGTGATTCGAGACGGACTGGTGTTGCAGCAAGAAACCGTCGCCACCATCAGCAGCCGCGCTGCCGAAATTCAAACCCAAATTGAGCAAAGCCGCACCCAAGAATTGCCACCAAACGTCACCCCAGAGCAGCTTGAGCAGGCTGCCCGCCAAGTGCAAGCCCAGGCCGACTCCCTCAAGCAAAATGCCAGAACAGGCATCACCAAATCCAGCATCGCCAGCGTCGGCAATCTGGTGATTGTGGGGCTAGGGCTGATTGGTCTGGGACGGGTTGGAATGCGATCGCGCCGAAGCTAAAGCCCGAAAAAGCTAAAGCCTGCAAATGGAACCTCATGAGCCAAACCAAAAGTCGTAAAAAGAAGCGCCCCAGCATTCTCCAGAGCCTTCAGTCCAGCGTTCGTCAGAGCATTCACAACACCCTCCTGCCGCTGCTCAAAGACGCAGTGAAAACCTGGCACGGACGGTTGGTGCTGGCGGGGCTGACGGTCGGGCTATGCTACCTGACAGCATGGCTACCGGGCTTGGTAACTCGCGCCGCGCAGGGATCAGCAGGCTTGCCGCTCCTCTCGGTCATGGTGTTTTTGGGCTTGCGGCAGCTCTGGAAGCGGCGCGACCAGCTCGCCCAAATGCACGCCTCCGAAGAAGACCAAGTTCTCGGACATTTGCTGATTCTCTGCGGGGTGCTGCTGTTTCCCTTCTGCCGATTCGACATTTGGCCCCAGTCTGTAATCTGGCTGCTGGTGCTGGCGGGCATCGCCTGTAGCACTTGGGGCGCAAGCTTCTTTTGGCGCTATCCCTTACCCGTCGGGCTACTCATTCTGACAGCCTACCCAAAACCCGGCGTGATGGCGCGGCTCGTGTGGACAGCGCTCACCCCGCCAGAGTTTTTGGAGCGCATCATGGCGCAGGCGGGGGCCGCAGCGCTGCGGATAATCGGCCATCCGGCGATCGCCGACGGCAGCATCGTCGCCCTCCCCCAGGGCGCGGTGGAGGTCGATTGGGGCTGCAACGGGTTTAACATGGCGTTCACCATGGCCGCCGCTGGGCTGATCATGGGGTTGTTTCTAAAGCAAACCTGGCCCAAGGTGCTGGGCATGATGGCGATTGGCGCTGTGTTGGCGCTCATCTTTAACGTGCCGCGCATCATGCTGCTCACCATTGCCTCCGTCTATTGGGGCGATGCCGCCTTCAAATTTTGGCACGGACACTGGGGCGGACAGCTATTTTCCAGCATTCTGTTTACTTTCTACTACTACGCAGCGATGGCTTTGGCAAACCGTCGTCGTCCGGCTTGAGCCACTGCCCCCGCTCAAGCAGCCTCCGGTTCAAAACAGCGCGAATGGTTGCTCTATGAAGTGTCTATGAGCAGCAACCATTCACGCTTTGCTGCTGTGGCAGGTTGATCGCCATGCATGAATGGCTCGAATTGTTAAGGTTTACGACTCTTCAAACTATCAGCATTGACAGAAGCCCTAAAAACGGTAACAATGAATACAGAATTAATTCAATGCCTGATTTGCAACACTAATTTGCCACTCTTTTGCCACTCTTTTGCCACTCTGAAGCAGCGCTAGCCGTGTGTTCGAGAGTGCGCCAGGTGGAGAGTGCGCTGTAGCGTTCAACCTGCAACCCTCCGGTGGTCGGGTTAGTGGTCGAATTAGTCAGATCGAGTCAAATCGGGTCGTTTGATGACCAGCAATGTTTTGCGATGTTTTGAGTGTCTTGAGAGGTCACTATGCAGCTTCATTATCGTGGTGCAACCTATGAACCCGCCAACAATACTTTGGAAGGGCTAGAAGGCGAAGTCATTGGCAAATATCGGGGTGTCCCTGTTCGTCAGCACCAGTTTCGGAATGTTCCTAGCCAGCCCATCGATCTTCGTCTAAAGTATCGCGGCGCTTGGGTCAAGTAAATCGAGCCTGCTTCTGTTGGGCAGATTTCTGGACGAGCTTTTGTTTGGTAAGTTTGGATTAGCAACTGTGGCGAAACCAAGGCACCCTCCGGGGTGCTTTTTTGTTGCGTGCTTCAGGGCTGCTCTTGCCGTGCTGCGCTTGCCTGTTTCAGGTTGCGGCTAGTTCTTGCAACAATTCCACATGCTTAGGCAACAGGGTTCGTTGAGAATAGCGTTCAACAATCGTTTGACGTGCGGCATCGCGGATGTGCTGCATGTCTTTCCCATGTTCGAGTGCATCGCAAATGCGATCGCCAATCTGTTCTATCGCAAAGAAATCGACCAGCAATCCATTCACCCCGTCCTGCATCATTTCGCGGACGGGCGGCGTGTCAGATGCGACGATCAAACAGCCGGATGCCATCGCTTCCATAAACGACCACGACAGCACAAAAGGTCGAGTTAGATAAACATGCACCGACGATGCCCGCAGCACTAGCTTATATAACCCGTAAGGTAAGTTACCGACAAAATGCACCCGCGACAAATCCAGCGGCACTTGCTTTAGCATGTAATCCTTAAAACTGTTGCCTTCGGGCGCAGCCGGGCCGTAGGCGATGCGATCGGCGGCGACAATCACCACATGGGCCTTGGGGCGGCGTTCTAGCACTAGCCCTAGGGCCTGGATAAATTGGGGAAAGCCCCGGTAGGTATCCATGCCGCGAGAGACGTAGGTAATGATCTCTTCCACGTCGGACAAATCCAGAATCATCTCGCCCCGCTCATTGATGAGCCGCATTTTTTGCTCTGGGTCGGGGAAGAAGTAGTCTGTGTCTACGCCATCGTGCAGGACAGAAATCTTGGAATGGAACTCTGGCGGAAACTGATCGCGCTGCCAAAGCGTGGGAGCCAGACCGCGATCGCAGCTATAGAGGTCAACCAGCATCGGCGCATTGCCTGCCCGAATCCGCAGCACATCGTCTGGAGTTACAGGAAAGGCTGGGTCAAAGTCGGCATCGCTGCCATGCGCCCGCCCAAACCATTCGCAATAGGCGAGATAGCCCGCCTCCGGAAACGCATCTTTGATAAACATCCCCACCCCCCAGCCCGAATGCGCGCTGACCACATCTGGCACAAAGCCTGATGCTTTCAGTTGCTCTGCCAACCGATACACGGCCTGTCCGTGCAAAACAGCGCTTTCGTAATTGCGGACATAGTGGTGGATATTGGGCGTTGGCTCTCGCGATGGTGCAAAGTTCACCTTATGCACCCCAGCAAGCTGCACGTTTTCGGTGTGCTTGGTGCCAAAAACGACCACGTTATTGGGATCGGCGGCTAGCAGTTGCGACAGGTGCAAGTATTGCGCCGGAAAGTTGTTGTGCAAAAAGAGGACGCGCATTTTTGGGTGTTTTTAGGGCTGAGTGCAGAGATCTGGTTCCTGAACAAGTCACTGCAATTTTGGCATATCCGCCCTGCGTCTTATGTTGATTGTAAAGAGCGTCGATTATTGACATCAGGGATAGATCCGATATTCCAACACCTCCAGCACTCGTCCGCTCAGGTTCATCGTTTCGTACTTGCCCACGATGCGCCCGCCTAAGTGTTCGGCTAGCTTGCGGCTGGGGATGTTGCGCCGATCGACGGGATAACGCAGGCATTCGTAGTCCAAATGCTCGTCGGCCCAGGCTTTGAGGCGGGCGATCGCCTCTTTACCAAATCCCCGCCCGTGAGCCGTTTCCTTGAGCCAGATGCCCATCTCTGGCGTAGAGGTTTGGATTTGGGTGATGCCGCACAGTCCCAGAAATTCTGCTGTGTCTCGTTGCCGAATAGTCAGGTGCAAATCTGTACCGCTGGCGTTTTGCTGCACGGCATGGCTGAGAAACTCGTCGGTTTCACCAATTTCCTGGGGAGGCTTGGGATACATAAAGGTGGCGATCGCTGGCGTAAATTCCCGAAATACGTCCCAACGGTCATCCCGCGATACCTGTTCTAGCCAAAGCCGCGCCGTTTCTATCCGCCCATCACTCCACCACCCCATCTCGCCAACACTCCAATAGACGCTACAAAAGGCGCTAACTGTGAATTCGCGGCTCCGGATGCAGCGTCGCCAATAGCGCACTCTCGACCTCTGCCAGTTCTGCAAGCCGCTGATTCACGGTGTCTAGGTCAAAATAGGTCGCTGCCAGCGTCCAATACGTGCCGTAGTGCCGCGCCTCTGAAGCCATCAGCCCGCGATAAAACTGCGCCAGTTCTGCATCGGGACAGTGTTGCGCCAACAGCCCTAGCCGTTCGTGGCTACGGGCTTCGATCAGCGCCGACACCAGCAGCGAATCGAGCATCCGGTGTGGTTCTTGGCGGCGAATCTGGGCCGATAATCCTGCGCCGTAGGGTGGAGCAGACAGGGGAGCCAGAGCTACGCCGCGCCGATCGAGCCACTGGTTCACCAGTTCAAAATGCTCCAATTCCTCCTGGGCGATCGCCGTCAAACTCCGCACCAGCTTGGCGCTAGAGGGATAGCGAAACATCAGGTTTAGCGCCACACCCGCCGCCTTGCGCTCGCAGTGGGAATGGTCGAGCAGGATGGTGTCTAGATGGGCGATCGCCTGCTCAACCCACGCCGCCGAAGTCGGCTCCTGGAGAAACTTGATGGTCTTAACAGCCTGCATAGATTCCGTGACACATTAACAAGAACGCTGCGTGACAGGGTGTTGGAATGACCCAATGAGGAGAAGGCAGCAAGCCAGGGTTCAGCCCTCTTCGTTCTTCCCTCTTCGTTCTTCCCTCTTCGTTCTTCCCTCTTCGTTCTTCCCTCTTCGTTCTTCCCTCTTCGTTCTTCCCTCATCCCCCTACCGCTTCCACCCGGCGCGATCGCAGCTCTAGATACAGCAGCAGCGCATTTACATCAGCAGGATTCACGCCGCCAATCCGGGCTGCCTGCCCAATCGTCAGCGGGCGCACCTGCGACAGCTTTTCGCGAGACTCTTTAGAAAGCGTGTCGATGCTGTGATAGTCCAGATCAGGCGGTAGGGGACGATTTGCCTGGCGAGCAATCTGATCAATCTGGTTTTGCTGTCGTTGCAGATAGCCGGAGTATTTAATATCGATTTCGGCTCCTTCTTTTTCGGCGCGGCTCAGGTCAGAATTTCCCAAGCCATAGCGTTCCAAGTCTGCATAGTGGAAACCCGGTCGGCGTAGCAGTTCTGCCAGCGTAATGGAGCCTTTGATCGCCTGCTGTGTGTCGGCATAGATTTGCTTGCCAAGGTCGTCGTGTTCCTTGATGCGGGTAGTGTGCAGCCGCTCTTTCTCGGCGGTGATGTGCGCCTGCTTGCGGGTAAACAATTCCCAGCGGCGATCGTCAATCAGCCCGATTTCGCGACCCAAGGGCGTGAGGCGCTGATCGGCATTGTCCGACCGCAGCACCAGTCGATATTCCGAGCGCGAGGTCAGCATTCGGTACGGCTCTCGCAAATCTTTGGTACATAGGTCGTCGATCAGCGTGCCGATGTAGCTCTGCTCTCGCGGGAAAATCAGCATTTCCTCACTCCGGCAGAACCGGGCCGCATTGATGCCCGCAACAAGTCCCTGGGCGGCAGCTTCTTCATACCCGGTCGTGCCGTTGACCTGTCCCGCGCAAAAGAGTCCTTCGACTTTTTTGGTCATCAGCGTTGGGTAGCATTGCGTCGCAGGCAAGTAGTCATATTCCACCGCATAGGCGGGGCGCAGCATGGCGCAGTTTTCTAGCCCAGGGAGCGATCGCAACATTTGGATTTGCAGCGCCTCCGGCAGCCCGGTGGAAAAGCCCTGGATATAAAGTTCGGGAATGTCGCGCCCTTCCGGCTCAATGAAAATCTGGTGCGATTCCTTGTCGGCAAAGCGCACAATCTTGTCTTCGATGCTGGGGCAATAGCGCGGCCCCTTCGCATCTACCCAGCCGCCATAGACGGGCGACAGATGCAGGTTTTCACGAATTAACCGATGGGTTTCTGCCGTAGTGCGCGTTAGGTAGCAGCACAGTTGCTCCCGCTCGACCCACACTGCTGGGTCAAAGCTAAACCAGCGCACGTCTGCGTCGCCGGGTTGCGGCTCTAGCTGAGAGTAATCGACCGAGCGCCGATCCACCCGCGCCGGAGTCCCGGTTTTCAGCCGCCCCGTTTCAAAGCCAAGGCGATTTAGCGTGTCCGTTAGCCCTGTCGCTGCAAACTCGCCCGCCCGTCCTGCTGGCATGGACTTGTTGCCGACCCAGATGATGCCACCCAAAAACGTGCCCGTTGTTAGCACCACGGCTTTGCAGGCAAATGCCACGCCAAAGTAGGTCTGCACGCCAATCACTTCGTCGTTTTTGCCAAGAACCAGGTCGGTCGCCATGCCCTCGCGCAGGGTCAGATTTTCCTGATTTTCCACAATGCCGCGCATCACGGCCGCATACTCCCGTTTGTCGGTCTGCGCCCGCAACGCCCACACTGCCGGCCCCCGCGACACATTCAGCACGCGCTTTTGCAGATAGGTGCGATCGGCCATTTTGCCAATCTCGCCACCCAAGGCATCCACTTCATGGGTCAGTTGCGACTTGGCGGGGCCACCCACGGCCGGGTTGCAGGGCTGCCAGCCAATCTTGTCCAGGTTTAGCGTGAGCAGCAGCGTCCGGCAGCCAAGCCGCGCCGCCGCCAGCGCCGCTTCGCAGCCCGCGTGACCTGCGCCAACGACGACGACATCGAATGCATCTTGAAAATCGACAAAGTTCTGAAGATCCACGGCAGGGTTAAACGCGGGCAGGGTTAAACAGGATCATGCAAAGCGCAGTTTGCAAAACAGAGGCTTATAGAATCAGCAGCTAGAATCAGCAGCGGGCAATGGCAAACGGGCAACAGAAAGCCCGAGTAGCCATATTTCAGGACGAGCGCTGTTCCATTCTTGATCCTACAGCGATTCTCCAAAGTGTGCAGGGGGTTTGCCAAGTTGGGCGATCGCCCGATCCGCCATGCCGCACTCAGAAAATAGCTCGTTTCGAACTGTAAGAAATATCACCAGTAATTAAAAATGCCTGTGTAGAGCCAGCAAAAACCTGGGTTAGGTATTTTTTAACGCGATAGGTTGAACGATTCATGCATCCTGATTCCACGCTCAATTCTGCTGAGAACGTGCTATCCCTTCTTCCTTAAAAGATTGTGTAGAGATTCTGTCATGCTGAAGAAGCCAACACTAGAACTCTGATTGAGTCGGGCATTTCGCGTAGAAAATTGCGTAGCCGTGATGATGGCAAGACCCGATCTCAACTTCACGTTCATCCAGAGATATCCAGAGATAAAAATTCCATACGCAAGTACGGAGAAGTCCATTGGTACATTATTTATGCGTCATGAATTGCTGCACAGGGCGCTAACGCCAGAAAATCCGAAGTTTGGATTGATACTCCGTAAAAGCATGGATGTCTTTCAATAATGCGGGAATACGGAAAGCCATTATCCGCAATTTACAGTGAATTCCAACTTCTTGAAGCATCGAAACCCTTTAGGGAAGGGGTGAGCGATCGCCCCTGGCAGATTTTTTGTCTGATAATCGAAGAATGCTGACTGCTCACTTTCATGTAGTTTGTAGGCGGTTTAATCCGTAAATTCTTGGGGTAACCCGATAGAAATACAGCACGATCTTAAGCCTAGGAATTCCGTATCATCTCAGATTCAAAAGTGTTTTTCATAACTTCGTGCTAAAAGTCCAAAACGCTCGTTTGAAGGACATATAAAGACAAAAATAAGTCCTCACATACACTTCATAGAAACGGAGCCCAGTCTCCCAAAGAAGAATGCTATGTTCAAATTACAAGCTATCCAAGCATTTGATTTCAAGTAATTCGAAGCTTCGATAGTGTAATAGCGGCAAATAGCGGGCAGTAGGGTGTTGCTGAGTAGCCCTCAAACGCAACCTCAGATCACGACTCAGCTAGCGATTTTGACTCGTCGCAAGAGTTTAATTTTTGTTGACTCAGCTTAAGTCGTTTGTTCGTAAGTCTAATCCACAGTTTGGGAATGCTGAGAACAAGCCGTTGGCCTGAGTTGGACTGAGTTGTTGAGGTGCTGTCTGAACTTGCCGCAAGCTAGCGCCTCCTTCTGCTCAATTTCTGATCAATTTCTATTCAATCGCTGATGGCTTTGCCAAGGTGTTTGACCGCTTGATCTTGGTTCGTTTTTGTTCGGGTCTTCGTTGGCATTTCGCTAAGTTTCTACTGGTCCTCTGTTCGGCGCAGGAGTGCGATTTTCAAACATGGAACCCAATTCTGTTCGATACCAGCCCGTGAATCCCGATGTGGGTGTTTATGACTGTGAGGTTCACCTCAAGTTTCGCCTAATTGAGGAAAGGGGAGCCTTGGGCAACCGAGAACACCTGCTCGACACCTTGCTAGATGCGTTTGCCTGTGGTGCGGATGACTATCTGGAGCCGATCGAGGTTGAAGTTTCGGCTCAAGAGGTTCCTGAAGTCAATGCCTCGCCGCAAATGCGCCGCCAGTTGATTCGGTTAAGGAACTCCGGCGAGGCGGGCTAGACCGTCAGGGCCGCTTCATGCGGACTGTTTTGGGGGCGATCGCCCGTTACCAGCCCCCTTAGAGTTTCAATCTATCGCTGTCTGACACAGCCTGTCAGACCCAACTTGCCTAGTTGCGTCTGCCGGACTAAAACGCATCGAAGTGGCTACCGCAGTCTGGCGCTAGCCGGCCACCGCCTCCACTAGTTCCATCACCTCCACTGGTTCATAGACTCAGCGAGCTTGTATGAACGGTCTTGCAGGTCAGCGCCAACAAGTTTATGAAAAAGGTGTTGACATTCTCAACTTTCATTCGCTAGTCTAGTTTAGGTCTGGGACACGCCCCCATCGTCTAGAGGCCTAGGACACCTCCCTTTCACGGAGGCGACGGGGATTCGAATTCCCCTGGGGGTATCCCAACCGCAACTGATCAGCAAGTTGCAAGTGAGTTAAAGCCTCCCTGGAGTGAGTTTCAGGGAGGTTTTGCTTTTAGGTTGTCATTTAGGCTGGTAGGCTGGCATCTGTTGCTGGGGCAGTTGTTAGGGCTGCGAATGGCGAAGGTAACTGGCACAGAGGTGCAGGTGACCTCAGAGGCGCAGACAGAAGGTGCAGACAGAGGTGCAGACCTGATTGACTGACAAAACTTGGGCATCAGGCGGTTGAAACCGCTGCTCCATCAACGAAGTCGGCCTTCGCTGACTCCCTACCCTGACCCAAAACCCACATAGGCGGGTTTCGCCTGTGTAGGTGCGGCTTCCAGCCGCCAGTGGTAGATGTTTTGTTATGTTTTGTCAGGCAACGAGGGTGCAGACAGAGGTGCAGACGGAGGTGCAGACGGAGGTGCAGACGGAGGTGCAGACGGAGGTGCAGACAGAAGACCTGCGGTGTGAACTGAGCCGCACCATAGGCAAAGTGAATGCAGGACAGTAGCGGCACTGCAAATGCCAATTTCGCCTAAGGCTCTTTAGATCAGGCTCTTTAGAGCGCGGCATTTGGGTGTCTCTTGCCAGCTCTGCCCTCTGTTGGGAGAATGTAACAATATGCTCAGAAAAGCACTTTGTAAAACGCAGAGCTGCTGGATTCACGAACCCTTTCCCCATCACTCAAGTTAGCGTTATGGCTTTTTTTGGAGCGCCTTGGAAACGTTTATCGCAGGGGCGATCGCTCATCCGCGTTGTCACCTGCCTGCTGCTGGGCCTATGGCTTTGGCTTGCGTCGCCCGCCCCGACTACGCTGGCGCTGGGCGGCCCACAGCCCCCACTTGATCAACCCGCTCCAGAATTTTCCCTGCCTACCAACGTCGGCGACGGCACGGTTTCTCTGTCAGACTATCGCGGCCAGTGGGTTGTGGTGTATTTCTATCCCAAAGACTTCACCTCTGGCTGCACACTAGAGGCGCAGCGGTTTCAGCGAGATTTGCCCCAGTATCAGGCCCGAAACACACAGATTTTGGGCATCAGCGTGGATGATGTGGATTCTCACCGAAAATTTTGCGACTCTGAAGGGCTGAAATTTCCCCTGTTGGCGGATACGACGGGTGCAGTCAGCAAAGCATATGGCTCTTGGCTGGGCACCATGTCACTGCGGCACACCTATCTGATTGACCCAGAGGGCATTTTGCGGGAGCGGTTTTTGGGCGTAAACCCTGCCGTTCACAGCCGCGAGGTACTGGCGCGGCTAGACGAACTGCAAAGAGCAGCCGGGTAGTTTTGAAAAGTTGGCTTGTAGGTTTCTGATTAGATTGTGATTAGATTGTGATTAGATTGCCTGTTCTGAACGCTTGTATTTCAGGACGCTTGTATTATTTTACCAACCTGAGCTAGGATTTGGAGCAGATTGAGGGCTGATGGGAATCCTCACTACTTCCTCCTATGCTCGACCTGACCAAGCTTGCCCGCCAGATGCAGGGTATTAGCCAGCATCTTACGGCTGAATCAACCGCTGCCCGCCAGCGGTTAGAGCGAGCTGAGGCACTGCTGCGTGAGGTGCAGGGCCGGCAGGCAGAACTGGTGGTTCGGCAACAAGAGTGGGGCGATCGCCTGGGGTTTTCGGCGGCCCGTCCGGTGGAGCCGTTGAACACGCGCCTTTCCATCGGCCCAGCCCCCCGCCTGCATACGGTTTTGGCGACTGATGGCTCCCAAATTGCCCCTAGCCACCATGAAATTGCCTACTGCTATTTGATTAACGTAGGGCGTGTGGTGCTGCACTATGGACAAAACCGCTATCCCCTGCTAGACAGCCAGCCGGAGGTGTTTTATCGCCCCGAAGACCTGTACGTGTCCCGTCAGTGGGGCATTCGTACCGAGGAATGGATGGGGCTGCGGCGCACGGTGTCAGAGGCGGCAGTGCTGGCAGAACTTGGCGAAGGGGAAAAGGCGGCTGCTCCAGAGATGCCGACGCTGGCAATGGTAGACGGGTCGCTGATTCACTGGTTTTTGGAGCCGCTGCCGACGGATGCCCGCGATCGCCTCCTGCCGCCAATTCTGGACGCATGGGAGCGGCTGCGAGAAGCTCGGATTCCCCTAGTGGGCTACCTCAGCGCGGCCCGCAGTAGCGAGGCGCTGAATTTCCTGCGGCTGCATACCTGTCCCCATCCTCATCCTGACTGCCTCACCCATTGCCCTGGCACAACCGAGGATGCCCCTTGTCAGGTGTTTGCGCCGCTGCGTGACACAGCGCTGTGGAGCCTGATGTTGCAACCTGGAGAGCGCAGCCCGCTGTGGCGCAGTTCCTCCCGCATCTTGGAGCTATACGGCCCCCACCATGTTTATTTTTGCTACGTCAACGTCGGCGCAGAGATTGCCCGGATTGACCTGCCGCAGTGGGTTGCAGAAGATGAGGTTTTGCTCAACAGTGCCCTCAGCCTGACGCTGGCCCAAGTGCAGAAGGGCTATGGCTACCCGGTGGCGCTGGCGGAAGCTCACAACCAGGCGGTGGTGCGGGGGGGCGATCGCGCTCGGTTCTTTGCGCTGCTGGAGCGAGAAATGATTCGCGCTGGGCTGAAAAATATCGGAACGTCCTACAAAGAGGCCCGGAAGCGCGGCAGCATTGCCTGATCTAGATTGCCCAGGAGATGCCAGATGATCCATTGGGCAGATCCATTGGGCAACTTTATCAGGCGATCGCCGCTAGCTTCGCTGCTTCTTTCTCTAGCGGCAGGAGGAACCAAAACTTTGCGCCAGCTTTGGGGCGGCTATTCACCAGAATTTCGCCGCCGTGAGCCTGAATGATGCGCCGACAGAGATATAGACCCAGCCCCAAGCCTTGCCGAGCATTCGGACCGCGCTGGTGTAGACCAAATAGCCGCTGGCATTGCTCCTGGGGAATTCCGATGCCATTGTCCTGTACGCTAAAGCAAACCGAATCGTTTTCCTGACGAAGCTCCACCGTCAACTGAATCCCTGGTGGATTGTGCTTTAGGGCATTGACTAACAGGTTTTCTAACACATCCCACAGTCGCTTTGGGTCGCCCTTGACGGGTGGCAACTCTGGGTCAATATTGCAAAACACCGTGGCCCGTGACTTTTTGAGTAGCGGCTCCAAATCCTTGATCACCTCTCGCACCAGTTCATCTAGTCGCAAAGACTGGGGCTGAATCGCCAGATATGCATCTGGTTCGGCGTGGGCACTAAGCATGGTATTGATCAGTCCAAGGTAGCAGTCAACCCCCTGAGCCATGCGCTCTAGCTCAGCACGAGACACAGAAACCAGATCGGCATCTGGAGTCGGGGGACAAGTCTTGCCCTTGAGCAAATTGCCAAACACCATCTGCATTCCCAGGACTGGATTTCGCAGGTCATGGGCGATCGCATGCATCACATCCTGCAGCGTTTGAACGGCACACTGGCGGTTGAGGACTTCTTGCTGGAGGCGCTGGTTTTGACACTGCACCTGCTGCTGTAGCGCCTGGAGCGACATCAAAATGCGAATTCTCGACTGCAACGCCTGAGTAAACAGCGGCTTAATCAGAACATCAGATACACCAGGATAAAGCTGGTCGGGTGCGCTAGTAGATGGCAGCAGCAGCAGGACGGGTATGTTACTCGTGTTTGGATCGGCTTGAAGCTGGTGGCAGGTTTCTAGGGCGATCGCCTCAGACG
The DNA here is from genome assembly GCA_046719575.1 of Cyanobacteriota bacterium. Taxonomy (GTDB): domain Bacteria; phylum Cyanobacteriota; class Cyanobacteriia; order Elainellales; family Elainellaceae; genus Thermoleptolyngbya. Next base: position 24,509 of record JBDNCP010000031.1, on the reverse strand, counting down.
CGGCATCCAGAAGAATCAGCGCGGGCTGCATCTGAGCAGCCTGGGCGATTGCCCCGTCGCCGGGTTCACAGGCCGACAATTTGAACCCCGTTCCCTCCAATGCCTTCGACGCTTTGACCGACGTTTCTGGGTCATGCTGAATTAGTAAGACGATGCCAGGTTCCATTGTCAAACGCTCGCTCCAACTCATGCCAATCGTTAGAAATTTCGCTTTAAACGCACTGCTTCAATTGCCTATTGGTGCAACTAGAGGCGATCGCTCAGTCCCCAATGAAACCGCCTCAGACGGAGGTCATTCTCGGCTCAGCGCTTCACGGTTGGCTTCATAATACTGTTCGGAATTTGGGAAAGCCCTCACCTAACAGGGTGTTTTTTGCAGCAAAATGCGGAATCTAGAGTGTGAGTTGTGAAGGGGGCTAGCTGCGGTCGGCGTTCATCTAGCTTGCGTCTCAGCGTGTGTCCAGATGAAACACGGGGGCTGAGTTCTCCGAAGCCTGTTTGACGCTGATTTTGCAGGGATTTTGCAGGAGTCATTAAATTTCTAGAATCATCCAATTTCCAGAGACTATCTTTCCAGAGACTATCTTTCCAGAGACTATCTTTCCAGAGACTATCTTTCCAGAAACTATCTTTCCAGAAACTATCTTTCCAGAAACTATCTTTCCAGAGACTATCTTTCCAGAGACTATCTTTCCAGAGACTATCTTTCCAGAATCAAGGTGACCGGGCCATCATTCTCAATCGACACCTGCATCATCGCGCCAAATCGCCCCGTCTCTACGCGCAGCCCGCTCTGGCGAAGCTTTTCGACAAACTGGTGATACAGGGGTTCGGCCAATGCAGGAGCCGCTGCCTGGTCAAACGATGGCCGCCGCCCCTTACGACTGTCGCCATACAGCGTGAACTGGCTGATTACCAGCAGTTCCCCGCCAATCTCTAGCACCGACTGGTCAAACTTGCCGTCAGGATTAGAAAATACCCGCAGTTCCAGACATTTGCGTGTCATCCACTCTAGCTCTGCCTCGGTGTCTGTATTGGCAATGCCCACCAGCAGATTTAGCCCGCGCCCAATCTGCCCCACGACCTCGCCTGCCACCGTGACCCGCGATGACAACACCCGCTGCAACACGACCCGCATGTTCCGTTGTTCCCCCTTGCTAGAACTGTCCTTGGTTTGAACTCGGCTGCTGCGATGCAGACTCCTTATTTTGCATGGCATGATAGGAGATTCGTGTATTTTCTCTCTGATCACACCACGCTCTCTCAATCATGCTCAGTGACAGTCTAATCGCTCAGGCAGCACAAGACCTCCAGCCGACCTTTGCCCGCATTGATGCCCAGGTGAAAGCAAACCTGCGGCGAGTGCTGGATGCCTTTCGGCGGCATGGCGTGGGAGTCCATCACTTTGCCAGCGTCAGCGGCTATGGGCACGGCGATTTGGGGCGGCAGGTGCTAGACCGTGTGTTTGCTGACGTAATGGGGGCTGAGGCGGCGGCGGTGCGGGTGCAGTTCGTGTCGGGGACGCACGCGATCGCCTGTGCGCTGTTTGGGGTGCTGCGGCCAGGGGACGAAATGCTGGCGGTGGCAGGCGCACCCTACGACACGCTGGAGGAGGTGATTGGACTGCGGGGCGAGGGGCAGGGGTCGCTGAGGGAATTTGGCGTGTCTTACCGACAGTTGGAATTGGCGGACACAGGGGCGATCGCCTGGAATGATCTGTCCACCGCCATCCGCCCAGAAACCCGATTGGTGCTGATCCAGCGCTCCTGCGGCTATTCCTGGCGACAAAGCTTGTCCATCGAAGACATCAGCAAAATTGTCCATCTGGTGAAGCAGCAAAACCCCGATACGGTCTGTTTTGTAGACAACTGCTATGGCGAATTTGTGGCGGACTGCGAACCACCCACCGTCGGGGCAGACCTGATTGCCGGGTCGTTGATCAAAAATCCCGGTGGCACGATCGTCACGGCGGGCGGCTATGTGGCTGGGCGAGCAGACCTGGTGGAGAAAGCCTGCTGTCGGCTCACGTCCCCTGGCATTGGTAGTGAGGGCGGCGCAACTTTTGATCAAAATCGGCTTCTGTTTCAGGGACTCTTCCTCGCGCCGCAGATGGTGGGCGAAGCGATGAAAGGCAACCACCTGACGAGCTATGTGTTTCACCAACTGGGTTATCCGGTGAACCCGCTGCCGGATGCACCCCGGCGCGACGTGATCCAGGCGATTCGCCTCGGTTCGCCCGAAAAAGTAATCGCCTTTTGCAAAGCGATTCAAGAATATTCACCGATTGGCTCATACCTCAGCCCTGTTCCCGCAGAGATGCCAGGTTACGAGAGCGAGCTAGTGATGGCAGGCGGCACCTTTATCGACGGCAGCACGTCGGAATTTTCTGCCGATGGGCCGCTGCGGGAGCCGTATACCGTGTTTTGCCAGGGCGGAACCCACTGGACCCATGTGGCGATCGCCCTCGAAGCTGCGATTGAAGCGATTGGGCCTAGGGGCTAGCAGGAATCAGGGATCACCAGGATCAGAAGTGAGGGAGCCAGGATTAAGAGATGGAATCATGCAATCACTTTTGAAGTCGAAACCAAACACTCGAATTGCGCTGTTTTGGGCAATTTTGGGAGCTTTAGGAGCGCTGGCGGTATTTCCCTACGTTATGGCGATCGCCCCATTCCCCGCTCCGCTGCCGATTTCGCTGCCTGCGGTGGCAATTGGGCAGGCGATCCAAAGCGGGTTGCTGCTGTGGCCGTTGTGCTGGCTGGGGCTGCGGCTGGGGCGATCGCTAGGGCTTGATTCGCCGCTGGCCCGGGCCTGGCTGACAGGCAGCACCATGCCTACTGGATCTAGTCGCCGCTGGCTGGGTGTTGCGCTGCTTGGCGTTGTAGGCGGGCTGGCAATCTTAGCACTGGATATGCTGTTGCAGCCCTGGATGCCAGATCCGCTGACTGGCTCCACAGATGCACTGCCTCAGGTTGCCCGATGGAAAGGGCTGCTAGCCTGCTTCTACGGCGGCATCACAGAAGAACTGTGGCTACGTCTAGGGCTAATGACTCTGATTGCCTGGGGGTTGTGGCGACTGGCGGCGCGTCCGGTGTTGCCGCGAGGCTGGATTTTTGGGACGGCGATCGCCCTGTCAGCACTGCTGTTTGGGCTGGGGCACTTGCCTGCGACGGCGGTTGTGTGGCCGCTGACGGGTGTGGTAATTGGGCGATCGCTAGTGCTGAATGGGCTACTGGGACTCGTTTTCGGAACACTCTACTGGAAAATCGGCTTGGAGGCGGCGATGCTGGCCCATTTTTGTGCAGACCTGGTGCTGCGGGGGTTGGGCGGCAGTTAGGAACCGGTTTTTTCCGTCAATGGCTCAAACAGCAGACTGGCCGCCAGGCAAATTTGCTCCTGGGGCGGAATCGCCCTCGGCAGGCCCGCTAGCCGCACGATGGTTTGCCCCGGAAACTGCTCGGCAGGAATCTCCTGTCCGGGCACATAGCGGTTATGCACCAGATAGGTCTGCTGAATGCCCAGCGATTTTAGAGACTCTGTGAGTCGGGCCGCTTCTGCCAAAATCGCCGACTGGTTTTGCGCCACGCCGATGAATTCCGTAAAGCTGGGGTCTTTCAGCAGCTTTTGCGCCTTCACCACGCGCTGTCTCAGCGTCCGCAGGCGGCTCATCAAATCCACCCGTCCCACCACGTCCTGATATTTCAGCCAGAGTTTGAAGATCCAGCCCAGCCAGTCGTTGAGTGCGGTCGGCATTTCCAAAAAGCGCAGCAGATGCCCCGTCGGAGCTGTGTCGAGAATGACCAAATCCTGGCTGCCGTCTTCTAGTAGGTCAATCACGGCGATCAGTGCCAGCATCTCGTCGATGCCAGGGAGCGCTTGGGATACAATCTGTCGCCATGCTTGCGGCCCGTAGGCGATTTGCAGCGCGTCGTCGCCCGTGTCGCCGCTCATCATTTCCGCCAGTTCCCACAGGTAATCATCGCGGAACTGGTGCAGCAGGGTTTCTGCGTCGATTTCCTGGGCGCTGAGGTTGGGCAAAAGATGGATTGGATTGTGACCCAGCACGGCTCCAAAAGCATCGCCTAGGGAGTGTGCCGGGTCGATAGAGATGACGCGCACCTGCTGCTGAGGATGGCGCTGGGCCATGCCCTGGGCGATCGCCGCCGAGATTGTTGTCTTTCCAACACCGCCCTTGCCGCCGATGATTAAGAGGCGACGAGAGAGAGAGAGGAAGTCTGGGAGAGTGGGGGGATAGGGGTGAAGGGGGGCGGGCGGATGGGCGGGTGGAGAGATGGGCGCGAGGGGCGCGAGGGTGTGGGGGAGGAGTTGGGGGAGGAGGGTGTCGAGGGCGGCGGGGCCGACGGGTTCGGTGGGCTGCTGCGGCAGGATGAGGAGTGGGTAGGCAGGGCAAAGGGCAGCGAATTTTTCGAGGAGGTCGGCTTGTTCGCAGAGGCGATCGCCCTCGCTGGAGTGACTCTCGGACAGGACGCGGTTGACAACAATACCACCGATGGGAATATGCAGCGTGTTCAGGCTCTCCAGAAACCGTCGCGTTTCCTGGTAGCTCATGGGTTCGGGAATGGCGACCGTCAGGCAGGCCGTGCGGACGGCATCTTGCAGCAGGGCGCGACCGTGGGCCAGGCGGGTCTGCATGTCTGCCAGAAAGTCATCCGCTGCGTCGGCGGTGTGCGCTCCGGCAAAGGTTTGCTGCATCACCCGGTGCTTTTCCTGAAACAGGCTGAGGGCAGCGAGAAACTGATCTAAAAAGTCCATCAGTCCAAACAGATTGAGCGTGTGCCCACTGGGGGCCATGTCCACCACAATGCGGTCGTGTTCACCGTCTTCCAGGATGCGCTGAATTTCTAACAAACTCATCAGCTCGTCCAGTCCTGGAAAGCCCAAATCCCACACGGGTTTGAGGTCTGCGCCCTGGACGAAGCTGCCACGTTCCACCAATAGCTCCAGCACCGAGCCATAGCGGGCTTTGAACTCTGCCAGCAAGGCCGCCGCATCCAGGGCGCGGGTCTGCACGTTTGGCATATCAGGGAGCGATCGCGCTTCGTCCGTCACCTCCGTCAACAGCACGTCGCCCAGCGAATGCGCCGGGTCGGTCGAAATCAGCAGCACGCGCTCGTCGGGAAATTGCTTGCCCCAGTGACGGGCGATCGCACAGGAAAGCGTCGTTTTGCCCACGCCGCCCTTGCCGCTGACCATCAGCAGACGCACCGAATTAAATGGATGCATAGCGCAGAGGTTAAGGGGTCAAGAAGTAGGGGTTGGGAGTTAGGGGTTAGGTCTGAAAGGCTCGATCCCCCTAAATCCCCCTTAACAAGGGGGACTTCCGGAGGGCGGCTCGGTTCCCCCCTTATTAAGTGGGGCTAGGGGGGATCAACGTAACGTCGTATTACACTTGTGCCCCACTCGTTAGGGTTCCCCAGCCGCTGGGATGACTAAATGAAGAAACGTGACCAATCCGCCGAGTTGGGGCGATCGCAACCATGAGCGACCTGTTTAAGGGATTTGAGCAACTGCTAGAGCTAGCCAAAGCCCTGGAAGAAAAAGCCGCCAGCGGCGAACTCAAGACCGACGTGCAGATCAACAGTCGTCCGCTGGGTAATATTCCGCGCCAGGGAAACATTCCGCGCAGCAGCGGCCCGGTCGGTGGGGCAGGCGTGGGAACCAGCCGGGTTCGCCCCAATTCTGCACCCGACACGCCGCCTGTGGAAGAACCGACCAACACGCCCACTGCCTCGCTGCAAGACTTGGGCGGGCTGGGCGAGGTGCTGCGGGAGTTGCGAGAACATGTGGAGTTGCCGCTAAAGCGCCCGGATCTGCTGCAAAAGCTGGGGCTAGAACCGACGCGGGGCGTGCTGCTGGTGGGGCCACCGGGCACGGGCAAAACCCTGACGGCGCGGGCCCTGGCAGAGGAACTGGGTGTCAGCTATATCGCTCTCGTCGGACCGGAGGTGATGGGGAAGTATTATGGCGAGGCGGAATCGCGGCTGCGGGGCGTGTTTGAAAAGGCGGCGAAGTCTGCCCCTTGCATTGTGTTTATCGACGAAATCGACAGCCTCGCACCCGACCGCGCCAAGGTGGAGGGCGAGGTGGAGAAGCGGCTGGTGGCGCAGCTTTTGAGTCTGATGGATGGCTTTGCCCAGTCGCAGGGGGTGATCGTGCTGGCGGCAACGAACCGTCCCGACCATCTCGATCCGGCGCTGCGCCGACCCGGCCGGTTTGACCGAGAAGTGCAGTTTCGCGTACCCGACCGCGACGGACGGCTAGAGATTTTGCAGATCCAGACCCGCGCCATGCCGCTGCAAAACGTGGATTTAGGGGCGATCGCCGATCTCTCCGTTGGCATGGTGGGGGCAGACCTGAAGGCGCTGTGTCAAAAAGCGGCCTATCTGGCGCTACGGCGGCAGGTTCCCAGCCTCAGCGACCCAGTTCCCGCCGATCTGCATGTCACCCAGGCAGACTTTTTGCAGGCGGTGCAGGAAATTCGTCCGTCGGTGCTGCGGTCGGTGGAGGTGGAGTCGCCGGACGTGCGCTGGGACGACATCGGCGGGCTGGAAAGCGTGAAGCAAACCCTACAAGAATCGGTCGAGGGGGCGCTGCTCTATCCTGACCTGTATCAGCGCACGGGAGCAGCGGCTCCCAGGGGCATTTTGCTGTGGGGCCCGCCAGGAACGGGAAAAACCCTGCTGGCAAAGGCGATCGCCACCCAGGCCCGCGCCAACTTCATTGCAGTAAACGGCCCGGAACTCCTCAGTAAATGGGTCGGCGCGGCCGAGCAAGCCGTGCGGGAACTGTTTGCTAAGGCGCGGCAGGCGGCTCCCTGCGTGGTGTTTGTGGATGAAATCGACACGCTGGCTCCGGCGCGGGGCAGTTTCCAGGGAGATTCGGGTGTGGGCGATCGCGTCGTGGGTCAACTGCTCACCGAACTCGACGGTCTAAAAGGCTGCCCGAATGTCTTGTTGGTGGCCGCGACGAATCGACCGGATGCCCTCGATCCGGCGCTGATGCGAGCAGGCCGGCTGGATCTCCAGCTTAAGATTGACCTGCCCGATGCCGCCAGCCGTTTGGAAATTCTGACGGTGCATAATGGCGATCGCCCCCTTGCCCAAGTCGATCTGGCCCATTGGGCTGCCCAAACCGATGGCTGGAACGGCGCTGATCTGGCGCTGCTGAGCAACCAAGCAGCCCTGCAAGCCATTCGTCGCCACCGGGCTGAGGGAAATCCTGATCCCAGCACGCTGTATATTACGCCGGAGGATTTTGCGATCGCCTATGCACTAATTGCCAGCCAGAAGCAGCTTACACAGTGAATTAACTTCCCTTAGCAGCTGTTTGAAAAGTCGTGCCTTGAGTGAGCTTGGCGACCAAAGTCGCTACTACAAGCGCAGAAACACCGAGAAACCTCCCTAATTTTTGAGGCTCCTTGAGGTTCGTAGTGATCATTACTTACTCCAATCTCATACGTTCAATCGATGGTCTCACATTTGAAGCCTTCATTTCCCCAAAAATCGTTCCCAAACTGTGGAAAAGTACCTGTGTCATTATGAATAATTGCTCTATCCATCTCGGCAAAGAAGTTAGAAGGTTAATTGAGAACGCAGAAACCAAGCTGATTTTCCTGCTGCCTTACTCACCAGACTTTTCACCCATTGAAAATTGCTTTTCAAAGATTAAGAGCATTCTGTGTTTTATTGGGGCGCAGAGTTATCCAGACCTTGCCAAAGCCATTGATGAAGCTTTCTCCCAAGTCTCATTAAGCGACCTAAGAAATTAGTTCTCTCATTGCTGTTACTGTGACTCACTAGCATGAAAAATGCTGTAGTGATGCCTAACCTATCTTCGTCAATCCTCATCATCAAACAATGCCTCATGGTCATGGCAGCATCAATGGTGCTACTTTTAGGTAAAACGTCAACTTGTTTGGATGGGTAGTAGGGATGAAAATCCTGCTGGTGGAGGACGATTCTCGAATCGCAAAGGCGATTGCGGAAGCCTTAAGCGATCAGCAGTACTTGGTAGAGGTAGCTAATGATGGTGCGCTTGGCTTAACGTTCGCCGAGACGGGTGCATTTGATTTGATTGTTTTAGACCTGATGTTGCCAAAGCTAGATGGAATTAGCCTCTGCAAAAAACTGCGACAAAGTGGGAATAAAACTCCAATTCTAATGCTGACCGCGCGTGATACTAGCGCAGACAAAGTATTGGGTTTAGATGCGGGAGCGGATGACTATGTGGTAAAACCTTTTGACCTCCCAGAGCTTTTGGCAAGAGTTCGAGCGCTATTGCGGCGTGGAAATGCCATATTTTCGCCAATTTTGGAATGGGAAAAGTTGAAACTCAACCCGAATGAATGCTCAGCGACATATAATAATATTGCTTTAATTTTAACCCCTAAAGAGTATTATTTACTAGAGCTATTCTTACGAAATGCAAGTCGTGTTCTCAGTCGTAGCATGATCTTGGAACATGTATGGGCATTCGAGGATATGCCTGGAGAGGACACTGTTAAAGTTCATCTGCGAAGGTTGCGTCAGAAGCTCAAAGCCGCAGGTGCACCGCCCAATCTAATTGAGACTGTTTATGGCTTGGGATATCGCCTTAACCCTAACCTGTAGCCGCCGATTTCGCAATTTGCGAAATCGGCTTGTGTTCTCCTACCTTCTGGTTATTGCGACAATTTTAGGGACATTTTCTGCTGCTCTTTATCTTTTAGTTGCTCACGATCGCAACCAGCAGTTAAATGCTCATCTCCGCCAGGTGGCTTCCTCCGCCGCAGCGACGCTGGAAATCATTCAGCATGAATATGAGGAACTGACAACGGAGGATCAATATAAAGGCTACGTTCCAGTTGGTTTGGATGGCAGGCCAGTTCCTATTACCCTATCTCAACTGATGGGTAAGTATAAGGCAGAATCAGTTTCGCATATTCCCTCTAACCCCCTAGCATCCTCTCATCAAGGAGTAGAGTGGTATGATGCACAGCGGCGACTAATGGTGCGCGAAGGAAAGGTTTTCTTACAAACTCTGATCTCGCCGAATGTTCATCAGCAAGGGAAACTCACTCAATTGGGCAATATTCGCAGCCTTACTCTACCAGTTTACAGTGTTTCTAAAATAAATCCTAATCAAATCTTGGGGTACGTTCGTGTCACTGAATCGACCTCTATATTGGAAGCGGAACTACACCGTCTACGATGGAGTTTAATTATTGGAGTGTTGACTGTATCAGGGCTAGCTGCTCTAGGGGGAATCTGGTTAACTCATGAGTCCCTAAAGCCCGTTGTGCAAAGTTTTGATCAACTCAAACAGTTTACCTCAGATGCCTCTCACGAGTTACGTAACCCCCTCACTGCTATTCGTGCATCGATTGCAGTAATGCAGAGTCATCCAGAGCGTGTTCATCCTTCTGATGTAGAAAAGCTGATTTCTATAGAAAGGGCTTCAGCCCAAATGAGCCAATTAGTTGATGATTTATTGCTGTTGGCTCGCATGGATTGGCAAGCCCCCGATCGAAGTGGATGGCGATGCATTGATCTAGATGAACTGTTGGAAGACCTAGTGAATTTTTATAACGATCAGGCTGAGCGCTCCCAAATTTCCCTGAAATCCCAGTTGATATCCAGTTTAAAGGTCAATGGAGATGCTTCCCAGCTTCAGCGGTTGTTTATGAATCTCTTAACCAATGCTTTGCAATATACGCCATCGGGGGGAACGGTGATTGTTGCGTTGCAAAAAGTGGGGAATTATGCCCTTGTCACAGTTCAGGATACGGGCATCGGGATCGCTTCTCAGGACTTGCCTCATATTTTTGATCGCTTTTGGCGAGCTGACCAAGCCCGTAACCAATATCAGGAGGGTTCTGGACTAGGGTTGGCGATCGCCAAAACAATTGCCCAACGTCATCAAGGCGATATTACCGTACACAGCAAACTAGGGGAAGGAAGCTGTTTCTACGTGAAGCTACCACTAGCGGGGTGAAATATCCTCTTTGTAGAAACTTAGATCGGGTTTCCGACTTCTTTACTTTTTCAGACTTTACTAATTGGTAGTTCCAGCTACAGATAGGATAACTACCATGTCTAAGGCACTGTCTTTATTCATCGATCTTGATTCAAAATCGTTGGCAGGTCGCTCTCGTCGCAGTCGTTTTGATAGCGAGTTGGGTGAATCGGGCGATCAAAATGAGTTCGGTGAGTCCGGCGAGTCCGGTGAACGGGGCGAGTCCGGTGAACGGGGCGAGTCCGGTGAACGGGGCGAGTCCGGTGAACGGGGCGAGTCCGGTGAACGGGGCGAGTCCGGTGAACGGGGCGAGTCCGGTGAACGGGGCGAGTCCGGTGAACGGGGCGAGTCCGGTGAATTTGGTGAGTCCGGTGAATTTGGTGAGTCCGGTGAGTTTGGTGAGTCCGGCGAATCCGGTAATCGCTATGGTTCCTCAAGAATTAAAGGGACAAATGGCAACGATGTTCTACAAGGTAGCATCAACAACGACAAACTTGATGGAAAGGACGGCAGCGATCGCCTCCTTGGTGGCAATGGGAACGACTATCTCAAAGGCGGCAAAGGGAACGACACGCTCATTGGCGGCAATGGCGACGATTTGCTCAAAGGTGGCGAGGGGGCAGACATCCTCACTGGTGGAGCAGGCAAAGACAGGTTTGAAATTAAGTACAAGTCCAATAAACCTGGGTATGGTTTTGCCGATATCATCACTGACTTTAAGGATGGTGTGGATCTGCTGAAACTCGATGATGTGAGCTTTTCAAATCTCCAAATCGTTCAAGGCAGCGGCAGTTTTGCCAATGACACGCTAATTCAACTGTCTGGCACAGGCAAGACGTTGGCGGTGTTGCAGGGAGTTAATGCCTCGCTAATCACCGCGGCAGACTTTGTGGTTTCCTAACCGAAGCCAGTTCTGGACTACACCAAATCAGGGGCATCTTTCCTGAATCTTTACTGTTTGTCGTCTATTCTTGCCAGGGCTTACGCAGTTGGACTATTTCTCGCGGGTGCTGGCCGCGAGAAATAGTCCGAAATCCAGAAAACTCATTGCAGGTGCGTAAGTTCTGCTTGCTTTGATTACTGATTACTAATTATTTAACGGAGGAAATCTGTCATGAATTCTAAGGCTGTTGCCCTATTTCTCAGCATCGGTCTAGCTGCAACCCTAAGCGCTTGTGGAACCGCCGACGCTGGAGGTGAAGAAGGCGGTACAGTGTCTCCGAGTTCTTCTCCTAGTTCACAGGGTGGCGAAAGTGGGGAATCGGGCGCATTGCCAGGGCAATCGTCTGTGCTAAAAGCAGCTCAGTCCAGGACTCAGAACTCTTCTCCTGCGTTATATTTTGCTTCAGGTGGAGAACGGGGTGAGTCTGGTGAATGGGGTGAGTCTGGTGAATGGGGTGAGTCTGGAGAACGAGGTGAGTCTGGAGAACGGGGTGAACGAGGTCGGCATCGGCGCTTAACCTGAAAGACTTCATGATTGAGGATGCATTGGTGCTGGACTGTTAACGGGTGATACACGCTAAAAAAATTGACAGATAAGCCTTTCAGGAAGGCTTCTGGGAGACGGCTAAAGTCCCTGACGGTAGAAGCTTAGAAGCTTTAACCTCCTTATCACCTCTTTAGAGACCAGTGCCAGTGCATTTTCTTGCTGAGTGGCGTGCGATCACAACAATGAGTTCAGTCTACGCTTTACCCTAACGCAATTGAGTTTTAGTGCCATGATTTTGTGCATTGATAATGTTCTCACATCTGAAGAACTAGAACAGATTCACCTCAGTTTGAAAGATGCAGAATTTGTAGATGGCAAGTTGACTGCTGGAACCTACGCTAAGGCGGTGAAAGAAAACTATCAATTAAAAGGAGATAGTGGCGTAGCCAAAGAGGTTAGGACGATCGTCAACCAGGCACTCAAACGCAATTCTCTCTTTCAGACAGCGGTTCGTCCAAAGACAATTCGTCCTCTCTTATTCAGCCGCTACGAAGCGGGAATGTTTTACGGAATGCACACTGATAATGCCCTGATGGGAGATGACGTTTTAACTCGTTCCGATGTCTCTCTAACACTATTCCTCAGTGATCCAAATACCTACAGCGGTGGCGAACTGGTGATCGATACTAGCTTAGGAGAGCAGTTCTTCAAGCTTGCAGCAGGCTCAATGATTGTTTATCCATCTACATTTCTGCATCGTGTAGCAGAAGTAACCGAAGGTGTTCGACTGGCAGCAGTGACTTGGGTACACAGCATTGTTCGAGATGCCCATGAGCGCGAAATGCTGTTTGAACTGGATACTGTTCGACGCGCAACATTTGAAAAATACGGCAAAACAGTGGAATTCGATTTGCTCTGTAAACTTCATGCCAACTTGCTCCGAAAATGGGCAGAAGTTTAGCGCTGATTCATAAAGTAAATCTTAAAAAAGCTGAAGCTTTTGGCTTGTATGGCTTTTAGGTTGTGATCACTTGGGGAGAGCGGTTTCTCGAAAATCCTTGATTAACGAGGGGTTTAGGCTCCTTTACCCGTCAACTCTTAGAACCAACTACACACAAAAAAGCACCAGCATACTTATACAATCAGGAGACATTTGGCAATGAATCTACGAAAACTGCACCGAAAAACTGCACCGATTCTGTTTATCCCTCTATTGCTCACAGCGTTGACAGGGGTTGCGTATCGAATCGGTAGAAGTTGGTTTGGTTTGTCTGATGAATTTGGTGACTTCATGATGGTGCTGCATGAAGGACGTTTTTTGGGTAAGCCAATTGTTCCAATTTACGTCCTGTTGGTTGGACTAGGACTGCTGGGTATGATTGTCAGCGGTATTGCTTTAGTCAGGCAACGTAAAAAAGCTGCAATATCTAAAACCTTCAAACTGAATGCACGAAAGTTACATCAAGCTATTGCTCCGATTGCATTTCTGCCTTTTGCCGTGAGTGCGACTACAGGTGTGTTCTACCGTCTTGGCAGAGCTTGGTTTGGTTTGTCAGATGAGCAAGCTGCTTTCCTCCTAAGAATTCATCAGGGATCATATCTTGGCTCAACCCTCCGTCCTGTCTACGTCCTTTTGGTTGGAGTTAGCCTGATTGCGATGTTGTTAACAGGGATTCAAATGTCAGGCGTTTTCCGAAGACGTTCTTCTCGATCGACGGAAAGTGACTAAAGGGAAAATCAGAGCTGGAACAAAAACTTGTGGTGTTGACTGCCTGACAGAAGTGGGTGAAGCCCAATAAATATAAGGGAATGGGCAAAGAGGGTAGAGCAGTGCTGTTTCATTAACCGGTACGCTGTTGATGGTGATGCAGCCAAAGTTACAAGAGTTCATAAACTCAGGTGGCAGGGAAAAAACTGGCACGAGGGAATGCCCAAGCGCGATCGCCCACACCCAAACGAGCTATGAATACCCTCAGGCGGAAACTGGGTCGCTGATGACCGATAGGTCAAGCTCTCGCGGATGAATCAGCCAGCTCCGCTGGAGGGGCTGGGTCAGGGTTTTGACGAGGGGTGACAGTTCGCTCAGTTCCCGCAGCCCGTCTTCGGTTTGCAGCTTGATGCCCCGCTGATAGAGCGTGTAGCCCCGGCTCAGCGCGACGCGAATGCCGCAGTAATAGTCGGCGGCGAGGCCTTGGTGCGAGAGCGATCGCCGCGCCTGATCCAACAAGTCCGGGTGTGCCTCTGGAGCAACATGGCTGATGTCAGTCGCCTTGAACAGGTCGCGATCGACAAATCGACGACAGAGATCTGCCAACACCGGGTCATCGTGCTGCTGCCAGCGTTGCAGGTGGTACACAAACACGCCATCATCTGCCTGGAGATATTGCGCTAGGGGCAACTGGTTGCAATCGCTTTGCAGCCACGCCGTCACCGTGTCGTCTGCTGCTAGCTTGCCCAGTGCCAGCAGTTCCCGTGCCCGCCGAAAGGCTTGCTGCAAGATCCAGGTTGCTGCAATGTTTTTGGGGTGATTATAAACCTGGGCATACATGAAGTAGCGAACGATCAGGTAATGCTCGATTGCCGCCATGCCTTTTTTGGCAACGACCAACTGCTGCGTCGTCGGGTCGTAGCCCATCGCCATCAAGATTCGATCTAGATCCAGCCGCCCGTAGGACGCGCCCGTAAAGTAGCTGTCGCGCATTAAATAATCAAGGCGATCGCAGTCCAGTTGGCTCGTCACCAGTTGCCACACCACGGGCAGCGGATGCGTTTTCTGGTAAATCTGCGAGAGTTGGGGCAATAATGCCGGATCGTAGGCATCCAGGCGCGATCGCACGGGTTCAGACTCATCCAAGATGCGCCGCGTCCAGTGTTCGTGGTGGCTACCAAAAATCTCTTCGCAGGTGTGGCTAAAGGGTCCATGCCCGACATCGTGCAGCAGCGCCGCACAGAGAATCGCCGCCCGATAGGGTTTGAGATTTGCATGGCGGCTGGCCAGGCGGTCAAACGCTCGACGGGCGATCGCCATCACGCCCAGGGAATGGGTAAACCGCGACGACTCGGCTCCGTGAAACGTGAGGCTGGCGGGGCCAAGCTGGCGAATCCGCCGCAGCCGCTGAAACGCGGGCGTGTCGATCAGGTCAATCAGCAATGCCTCCGTCGGATCAGCGCGATCGAGGGCGATCGCCCCATGCAGCGGGTCATGATAAGTGCGTCCGGGCATTGAAGAGCTAGGGGTTAAGGGGTAGGGATCAGGGGTCAACCGACCTATTCGTTATACTCCATCGCCCGATTCCACCATTCCAACACTCCCTCTCCCTCGCCCCTGACCATCACCCCGCTGCTCCAGCCACCACCATCTGCTGCGTCAGTGCTTCGATCGCCGCTTGGTACTGTTCATCGGCTTCTGTGGCGACCTGTTCGCGGCTGGTAATGTTGAGGGAAACGGTGCGATCGGGTTCGATGCCGAGGCGATTGATGTCTCGATGGCTCGGCGTTTCATAGCGGGCAATGGTGACGGCCAGCCCTGACCCATCTGAAAGCCCAAACAGCGACTGAATCAGCCCTTTGCCGAAGGTCTTTTCACCAATCAACTTGGCCCGGCCGTTGTCTTGCAGTGCGCCCGCCAGAATTTCGCTAGCGCTAGCCGTGCCCTGGTTCACCAGCACGATCAGCGGGTCATCGGTCAGCGGCTCCGAGAAAGCCTCAAAGCTGTCCTGAATGCCGTCACGGTTGACCGTGTAGACAATCGTGCCGTCGCGGAGCCACAGTCGGGCGATGTCGATGCCCGCTTGCAGCAGCCCGCCAGGATTATTCCGCAAGTCCAAAATGTAGGCGTTGGCATCCTGCTGTTCCAGACGAGCGATCGCATGGGCCACCTCTTCTGCGGCGTTGGCGCTGAACTGAGTCAGACGGATGTAGCCCACCTGCGTCCCGTCGGGCTGGGGACGGAGTTCGGCATAGACTGGGTTGATGGTAATGCGATCGCGCACCAGTTCCACCTCCCAACTTTTTGGGCTGTCATCGCGGCCAATTGTCAGCACCACACGGCTGCCTGCCGGGCCGCGCATCCGCTCGGCGGCTTCGTCCAGCGTTAAATCCGTTGTCGCCACGCCATCAATTTTCAGGATGCGATCGCGCGGTTTCAGCCCCGCCCGGTCGGCCGGCGAACCCTCGATCGGCGTAATCACCCGCAGATCGCCCGTATCGGGATCTTGAGCAATTTGTAGCCCCACGCCGCTCAGTTCACCGGAGGTATTGGTTTGCAGACTGCGATATTGATCCGGCTTCAGCAGGCGCGTGTAGGGATCGTCCAGTCCTGCCAGCATTTGCTGAATCGCGGCATAGGTGTCTTCTCGATTGGTAGGAGCCTGTTTCAGCGCCTTCTGGCGCACCAACCACCAGTTTTGATGGTTAAAGGTGCTGTCTACATAGGCGCGATCGACAATCCGCCACACTTCATTCAGCAGCTTTTGTTCCTCTGTCAGGGCATGAGCGGGCAGTGTGTTGACCTGCAACGCCATCACCCCTGCCAAGAGCCAAATCAGCGCGAACCCAAATAGTCGCTTTAGTACTCGCTGTAATTCCAGGCGCTTTGATCGATGTTGCTGATGTTGCTTCATAAAACATATCTTAACGTTCTACTCAGACTGCCGGCCATGCTAGGCAGACTGGCTCTGAACTGACTCAAACTGGATCAGCGGCGATCGCCCCAAGCCTGCTCCCTTAGAGTTAATCAGCCATCGTAGCAGAACCCGCAGTCTTCATCATCCTTCTGTAAAATTGCAGCGCCGCGCAAAAAGTCGAATGAAACCTGTGCCGGATCTTGGTTACAGCGTGAAATCTGATGAGTAGCTATGTTACATTCTTTAGAAATGGCAATACATCTCTTTTTTGGAACCCTTGTTTCATGTTTACAAAGCAGGTAACTGACTCGAAAGCATACCAGTGGTTTCAGGAGCGGCTGGAAATCCAGGCAATTGCTGATGACATCAGCAGTAAGTACGTTCCTCCCCACGTCAATATTTTCTACTGTCTCGGTGGCATCACCCTGACCTGTTTCATCATCCAGTTTGCTACCGGGTTTGCAATGACCTTTTATTACAAACCCACAGTAACTGAGGCTTTCTCCTCGATTCAGTACCTCATGACTGAGGTGAACTTTGGCTGGCTCATTCGCTCGATTCACCGCTGGTCTGCCAGCATGATGGTGCTGATGATGATCCTGCATGTCTTCCGGGTTTACTTAACGGGCGGCTTCAAGAAGCCCCGCGAACTGACTTGGGTGACGGGCGTGATTCTGGCGGTCATTACGGTTTCCTTCGGCGTGACGGGCTACTCGCTGCCCTGGGATCAGGTAGGCTATTGGGCGGTCAAGATTGTGTCTGGAGTTCCCAGCGCCATTCCCGTCATCGGCGACCAGATTGTGGAACTGATGCGTGGTGGTGATAGCGTGGGTCAAGCTACCCTGACTCGCTTCTATAGTCTCCATACTTTTGTGCTGCCCTGGTCAATCGCTGTGTTTATGCTGCTGCACTTTCTGATGATCCGCAAGCAGGGCATCTCTGGCCCTTTGTAACTTGCCCCTTGTAAATGGGATAACTGGGTCGCTGGGTTGGAGGAGGGCGATCGCCCTTTCAATCTCTTCACCGATCCTTTAGACTGCTGGAATCAGTTAGCTGCTGGGAGCCTCAAAAGTCTTCCTCTCCGTTCGATCCTTGCTGCTTAGGAGAAACCCAAACCATATGGCAACCATCAAGAAGCCGGATCTTAGCGATCCCGCATTGCGCGAAAAACTTAAGAAAGGCATGGGTCACAACTACTATGGTGAACCTGCCTGGCCTAACGACCTGCTGTATATCTTTCCGGTCGTCATTTTGGGGACGATTGGCTGTGTGGTCGCACTGGCCGTTCTCGACCCTGCTCTGGTGGGTGAACCCGCCGACCCCTTTGCAACCCCACTCGAAATTCTGCCTGAGTGGTATCTGTATCCCGCGTTCCAGATCCTGCGAATCGTGCCTAACAAGCTGCTGGGTGTTGCTCTGCAAAGCGCCATTCCGCTGGGCCTGATGCTGGTTCCTTTCATTGAAAGTGTGAACAAGTTTCAGAATCCCTTCCGTCGCCCTGTTGCTACAACTGTCTTCCTGTTTGGCACACTGGTAACGCTGTGGCTGGGCATCGGGGCAACCTTCCCAATTGACAAGTCTCTAACGCTTGGTCTGTTCTAAAGGGGTTCCTTCGGTCTTGGCTGGAGCGAATTGCTCCAACTAATAGGGCGCTCGTGCATCTACTGGGAGTGTGTTTCTCTTCTGGTTGCTGTGCGAGCGCTTTGTTGTGAAATGTGTGAAATGT
The DNA here is from genome assembly GCA_046719575.1 of Cyanobacteriota bacterium. Lineage (GTDB taxonomy): Bacteria > Cyanobacteriota > Cyanobacteriia > Elainellales > Elainellaceae > Thermoleptolyngbya. The sequence goes on along the minus strand of JBDNCP010000031.1, from coordinate 6,715 downwards.
TTGTTGTGAAATGTCTTTTGAAATATCCCTAGCCTGAAACTGCAATCCCTCAGGCTAAAACCCTCAAGACTTTCAAGACCTTCAAGACCTTCAAGACAGACGGTAGACGGTTTGCTCGGTTTGCTATTGCTTTGCTGTTTCGCCAAATCAGAGCCGTGGATGTCATTCAGCAGCGAGAGCGGTTGGTGGTGCCCAGCCAGCTAGCCGCTCTGAACCCAATCCAAACCTGGTTCCGACAGTTTTGCCTGCAAAATGAAGAACGCTATCCCTGGCTGGTGCATCAGTGCGATCGCCTGAGTTTGGCCCTTGCCGAAGGCTTCACCAACGCAGTGCGCCACGCCCACCGGGGGCTGCCAGCGGAAACACCGATCGAAATTGCGTTGGTGCTGCACCAAGACTGGATCGAGATCCGCATTTGGGACTACGGTCGGCCGTTCAATCCAGACGGGCTAAAGGAACCCCAACCTGGCACGCTGCAATCGGGGGGCTACGGTTGGTTTTTGCTGCGGCGCTTGACTGACCGCGTTGCCTATGACCGCTACATCGACGGGCGAAACTGTCTGCAACTTGTCACCTATGGCTTCAAGCACCCGGTCTAGGTCTATGCAGACTGCTTCCTTGCAGACTGCTTCCTTGCAGGATGCCGTTCCTGCATCGCCTAGGAACAAATCCGGTCGGCTACATTGCTCAAGAATCTGGCCTTGAAGTGGTAGCCTGTAGAGTTGATGTGTGATGTAGCGGGAGGATTTATGAGCGAAGATGCCGTGAAAGTGATGAAGCAACAGGTGGGCATTGCGGCGGCCCAGCGGGTGCAGTCTGGCTCTATTGTGGGGCTGGGTACGGGGTCTACGACGGCCTTTGCCATTGAGCATTTGGGCGATCGCCTCAAGTCGGGCGACCTGAAGGACATCAAAGGCATTCCCACCTCGTTTCAGGCATCGGTGCTGGCCAAGAAATATGGCATTCCGCTGGTCACGCTGGACGACGTGGAAAAGATCGACATTGCCATTGATGGAGCCGATGAGGTTGATCCCAACAAGGTACTCATTAAAGGTGGCGGTGCGGCCCACACCCGCGAGAAAATTGTGGATTCCCTGGCCGATGTGTTTATCGTCGTTGTAGATAGCACCAAGCTAGTAGAGACCTTGGGTTCTACGTTTCCGTTGCCCGTCGAGGTGCTGCCTGTGGCGGTGGCTCCGGTGACGCGGGCGCTAGAGGCGTTGGGGGGCAAGCCCGAACTGCGGATGGGCGTGAAGAAAGATGGCCCTGTGATTACCGATCAGGGCAATATGATCCTAGATGTAACGTTTAGCAGTATTCCTGACCCGGCTGGGTTGGAGAAAACGCTGAACAACATCCCTGGCGTGCTGGACAACGGCCTGTTTGTGGGGCTGGCAGACGTGGTGTTGGTGGGCGAGATCAAAGAGGGGCAGCCCATCGTGCGGGAGCTATAGCCCTAGCGAAGGCGGGATCAGGCAGGTTTTGAGAAGTGATTTACACGGCGGGCAAAAAGCTGAGACTTCAGCCCATATTCAATGGCCTCCAAAATGCGAATCACGCCGGTCGTGTTGATCATTTCGGGAGACTTGCCTGCCCGCTGGGCGGCCTGCATCGCCTTTTCGGTGAGTTTGTGGCTGGTGTAGCCTGTCATGACCAGAATCAAATCTGCGCTGGCGACATGGCTTTCGGCTTGTTCGGCAATCTGCGGGCCCGCCTGTGCCGTACACCAGACTAGCTCGACCTTAGACTCGCGCAGACGGTTTCGCACGGCAGTTTCTAATCGGTCATGTCCGCCAAAAATCACGACTTTGCCCTCAAGCTGGGCGTAGGGGTTGGGGCGCTTTTCGGAGGTACGATGACGAACGCGGGGCTGGACGTTGGGCGCACGCTCGACGCGAGAGCGGTTTTCCAGGGCTTTGTTATAGATAAACGTGAGGGTTTGCTCGTGGCTGCCGCGCAGACGGGCGACGGGGCCTTCTTCGCTGTAGGCGTTGATTTGTTCGATCAGCTTATCGACGACTTCTTCTAGCGCACCGATTGCTTTCAGATCATGCACGTAGCCGCGAATGGCGATCGCCGCATCGGTTGCGTTATAGAAATCTTCTTGCTCTGCAATCATTTCTAGCAGGTCGTCTTTGAGTGCGTGTCGCCATCGGGATGCCTGCTCTGCGACCCGCTCATCGATCAGCCGCTCCTCATTGAGAATCATTTGGCGATCGACCATTTGCGCCGCCAGATTGGGCGCATCGGCAATTTTCTGGCGCAGATCAGCGGCTTTTTCTTCGAGCTTGGCGCGAGTCACACTATCCGAGAAATCGTCCGGCTCAAATTTGGAGAGCATTCGCTCGGTTTCTTGCAGTAACGGTTCTAGTCTTTGGCGAATTTCGACAACTTTTTGCTGAATTTGCTCGTCCCGTTGCTGCTGCAGTCGTTTTTCTTCTAGTTCTATCTTTGCCAGAGATAATAAATCTTTGACTGACGACTCTAAGTCATCTAAGTCGGTAATATCCATATGCTTTTCTCCGAAGTAATAATCGATTTAATCTAGGGGCTATGAAGTCAGTCGCGTAAAAAGAGTCGCGTAAAAAATAGATCGTCGATCCTCATCGGCAGTACCCATATCGGGCAGTATCGAGTATTGGGTATCGAGTATTGGATGTCAGTTATCTGGGTTATGAGCGGTATCGGGTATGGCTGGTAGCAGCGGCACAACCAACATTGATGCCACTACTGGTACCAAAATCCGGGGCAAAAAATCCAGTAAAAACTTAGTATTCCCGCATGAGAACCTAAATACTACCTCGAATCGCACCCTGAATTGGAGCTGGCCAAGACGAGTCCTGATGTCTATGCTGCCAGAATATGGCCAAAATGTGGCCAAACCTTTTATCCATCCCTCTTCAACCCTTTTTCCAAACCCTCGAAACGGCTGGATCGAGCCTGAAGAGATTGGTCAATATACTAAGTTGGCGATACTCCTATTATTGCTACTTATTGCTACTTTTGAATGGGTTGCCCTTTTTCGCTCAAGATATCCTTCTCAAAATCCTATGCTCTATCGACGGTTTGGACGGACTGGGCTGGCGATGCCCGTTTTTTCCTGTGGTGGAATGCGCTATCAGCACCAGTGGCAAGACACGCCACTAGAGCAGATTCCGTCTGATAATCAGGAAAATTTGGAAGCCACTATTCGGCGATCGCTCGAGGTCGGCATCAACCATATCGAAACGGCGCGGGGCTATGGCAGTTCAGAAATGCAGCTTGGGCAGATTTTGCCGAAGTTGCCTCGCGACCAGATCATTGTGCAAACCAAGGTGTCGCCCACGGCCGACCCGCGAGACTTTCAGCAAAACCTGGAGCGATCGCTCGCCTATCTCAACCTGGAATATATCGATCTGCTGGGGCTGCACGGCATCAACACGCCCGAACTGCTGGACTATAGCCTGCGACCGGGTGGCTGTCTGGACGTGGCGCGGCGGTTTCAGGCGCAGGGGCGGGTACGGTTTGTGGGCTTCTCAACCCACGGGCCGACGGAGGTGATTGTGCGGGCGATCGCCTCCGACCAGTTCGATTACGTCAATCTGCACTGGTATTACATCAACCAGATCAACTGGCCTGCCATCGAAGCCGCCCAGCGCCACGACATGGGCGTATTCATCATCAGCCCGTCAGACAAGGGCGGAATGCTCTATAACCCGCCGCCGCGCCTGGTGGAGCTTTGCCAGCCACTGAGTCCGATCGTGTTCAACGATCTGTTTTGCCTCAGCCACTCGCAGGTGCATACCCTCAGCGTTGGCGCGGCCCGTCCCAGCGATTTCGACGAGCATTTGAAAACGCTGGAATTGCTGGATCGCGCTGACGAAGTGCTGCCGCCTATTTTGCATCGACTGGAGCAGGCGGCGATCGCCGCGCTGGGCGAAACCTGGTATAAAACCTGGGATGTGGGCCTGCCAAACCACCGCGACGTGCCCAATCAGGTGAATATTCGCTCGATCCTGTGGCTGCGAAATTTGGCGATCGCCTTTGGGCTGACGGAATTCGCCAAAACCCGCTACAACATGCTGGGCGGCGCTAGCCATTGGTTCCCTGGCAACAAAGCCGAGTCCATCGAATCGCTCGACCTGCGCGACTGCCTGCGCCACAGCCCCCACGCCGACAAGATTCCTCGCCTGCTGGCCGAAACCCATGACATGCTGGGCGGTGCAGCGGTCAAGCGGCTATCGCAAAGCTAGAAGCCATTTCCGATGGCACGCCTAAGCTTAATTCCTAAGCTTTAATGCCTGAGTAGATTCCTAAGCTAATTCTTCAGCCCGGTCGTTGCGATGCCGCGAATCAACTGGCGCTGCCCCAGCACAAACAGCGCCACTACCGGCAGTGTCGCCAGCACCACCGCCGCCATCAGCAGCGACCAACGGTTGGTAAACTGCTCTTGAAACTCTGCCAGCGCCAGTTGCACCGTCCGCAACTCTGGGCGTGTGGTAAACACCAGCGGCTTGAACAAATCATTCCACTCGCCAATGAAGGTGAACAGAAACAGCGTCACCAGCGCCGGTCGCGCCAGCGGCAGCACCACCCGCCCCAGCACTTGCAGACGGGTTGCGCCGTCTAGCATGGCGGCTTCCTCTAGCTCGATGGGAATCGTCTGAAAAAACTGCCGCATCAGGAAAATGCCGAAGCCATTCACCGCCGTCGGCAGGATCAGCGCCCCATAGGTGTTGATCAGGTGGCCTGCCTTTAGCACCAAAAAAATCGGAATCACCAAAAGCTGAAACGGAATCACCAGCGTCGCCAGCACCAGCGCCAGCACCGCTTGCCGTCCCCAAAAGCGAAACCGAGCCAGCGCGTAGCCCGCCAGCGCCGAGAGGACGATTTGCAGGGCAGTGACCGCCAGGGCGACGAGTGTAGAATTGGCGATCGCCCCCAGAAAATGCCCCCGCTCCCACACCTGGCGATAGTTTTCCAGCGTCAACCCTGCGCCCGCATCCAGCGGCAACACCGAACGCCACAGCACTACCCCCAGCGGCAGCAGCACCAGCCCCGCTCCAAGACCCAGCAGCAGACCATTCAGCCAGCGCCATAGATTCAACGACAGGTTGGGAAACTGACTGGCGGGCATAACGTTTTTCTGGTGAGGGAGCCAATGGCGAAATCTTGTTCAAGACAGCCGTGCAAGACAGGATGGCTCAATAGACTTCTTGCGTGAATCGTGGCGCGGTAACGCCGCGCTACGATTCACACCCTCAAAACAGCATTCATGCAAGAGGTTTAATGGTTTGGGCTTGGGCATAGATGCATATCTATGCTGTCGTCGAACAGGATATCAGCTAGAAGGAGACTCCAGTTTGACCATTCCATGCCGAAACCCAGTAAAGTAGAGTTTGGGCATATTTTAAGTTAAGCAAACTAGAGTATTGGTTTCTTCACAAAATTGTCGTGGCTTTTGTCGTAGCTTTGGGGCGTTCCCCCGGCTGCTTCAATGGACAGACTGACCCCGCAATGCTTAACGTCACGGCTTGACTTGCCGCCATTGCCCACGGCTTCCAGCCCGGTTGCCTCGCCATTGCCAGCCTTGAGCGATGCAGAGACAAATCCCTGAGAGCCTGCTTTTCACCGTTTCGACCCTCAGTCAGGAGACCGACCCTACTATGCCGCAGCTTGAGCTTACCCCAGAACTCGACTATCAGAGTGCCGTCTATAAGGATGCCTACAGCCGCATCAACGCCATTGTGATTGAGGGCGAAGAGGAGGCCTTCGACAACTACCAGCGCCTCGCCGAGCTGATGCCGGAGTACAAGGATCAGTTAATTAGCCTGTCGAAGATGGAAAACCGCCACAAAAAGGGCTTTCAGGCCTGTGGGCGGAACCTGTCGGTAGAGCCAGACATGGCCTTTGCCAAGGAATTTTTTGCCGACCTGCACCGCAACTTTCAGGAAGCAGCGGCTCAGGGCAAGATCGTCACCTGTCTGCTGATTCAGTCGCTGATCATCGAGTGCTTCGCCATCTCTGCCTACAACATCTACATTCCGGTGGCAGACGACTTTGCCCGCAAGATCACCGAAGGCGTGGTGAAGGACGAGTATCTGCATCTAAACTTTGGCGAAGAATGGCTAAAGGCCAACTTTGAAGCCTCCAAAGCGGAGCTAGAGGAAGCCAACAAGCAAAACCTGCCGCTGGTATGGCGGATGCTAAACCAGGTGGAAAACGATGCCAAAGAACTGGGCATGGAAAAAGAAGCCCTGGTGGAAGATTTTATGATCAGCTATGGCGAAGCGCTGAGCAACATCGGCTTCACCACCCGCGACATCATGCGGATGTCTGCCTATGGGCTGTCGGCGGCCTAGAAGGGCGATCGCCCTTCACGCGCAACCCCATTACCCGCAACCCAAATGCTGCTGCCCCAAAAATTGTGCTGAAAAACCTGTGCAAATTGTGCAGCGATGCTTGGCGATCGCTCGTTCTATGGTGTACTATATTGCGCCATAGCTGCATTCGTGCAGCTTGCCTTCCCCCGAAATCTTGGTCGTTTAGTCACTTACGGCGCTGGCAGGTGCTACCAACACCCACCAACGCCTGACCCCTCGACAGTACCGGCTGTCTCAGGGCTGCGTCCATTGTAGGCCGCCCTGTCATCAGCGCTTCACGTCCGTGGGCGGCCAATATTTCGGGGTTTCCTACCCACTCGTTTCCTGGAGGAAACCCCAAATGCTCACCATTC
>JBDNCP010000307.1:0-2622 GCA_046719575.1 Cyanobacteriota bacterium | reverse complement strand
CAACTGATTAACGATAATCAATCGCAACGCTGAGATCTTGACTAGGTTTCTGTGCAGGTAAGGTTTACTGAATATTGCCCAGCCAAGCGCCGCCCAAGGATCTACCAAAGGCTTTATGACTTCGGGGTTTGGTCTTGCATTAGCTTTTCCCAGGCGGCTTTGGCTGCTTCTGAGAGGCGATCGCCCAGTTCGTTCACCTCGCTCACTAGTGCATTCCAGTTCTTCTCAGCTTCCTTCTGAAGCGAGTCAATCGATTGCTCTAGTTCATCCGGCTTAAAAAGCTGGTTTTGCTCAACAGCCTCGCGGGCCTGGCGCACCACCCTGAGATAAGTTTCACGAGTAAACTCACCTGCGGAACGAGCTTCCGCTTGGGCACGGTGCGTGATGGCATCAATCAGCGCCTTGGTTTCCCGCTGAATTTCGTCCAGTCCTTCAAGGGCAGAGCCGTGTTCGCCCGCAGTAGGTCGCGCCTCCAGAATAATTGGCTCCTGGTCAGACCCATTCGATGAATTTGGATCAAAGCTCATCGCGTCGCCTCCTAAAATTGGTGAAAATAGCGGACGAGTTTAGATTGCAGCAGGCTCAACAATTGTTTAAGGGCCATCTGCTTAGAGGCCATCTCAAGGAACCCATTCATCACCCGTCATAGACCCAAAGACTTCAGCGTTGCTGAGTTTCGGGCTGCTAGAAGCTCCTGCTCGACCCGCAGCAGGTTTTCAATGCGGGCTTCAGTAGTGGGGTGCGTCGAAAAGAGGCTAGAGAGAAATTGCTGAGGAATAGCGTTCATAATGAGCAACGGCTCAAACGCGGGATTAGCCCGCAGTGGAATCTGTCGGGCGCTTGCCTCCAGCTTTTGCAGGGCGCTCACTAGGGCACGGGGGTTGCCTGTCATCCGAGCCGAGCCAGCATCAGCCTCAAACTCGCGGGTGCGAGAAATTGCCATTTGAATAACGCTAGCTGCCAGCGGCGCAAGGAGGATGGTCAACAGGAGACCCAGCGGATTGCCACCGCCTTCGCGATCGTCGCGGCTGCCCATGCCGCCAAACATCAAGCTGTATTGCATCATCTGCGCTAGCCAAGAGATTGCTCCAGCCACAGTAGCGGCCACAGCTTGGGTCAGGGTGTCTCGGTTGCGGACGTGGCTGAGTTCGTGAGCAATGACGGCCTCTAGCTCCGGCTCAGTGAGCATTTGTACGATGCCCTGGGTCACCGCAATGGCGGCATGGTTAGGGTCGCGCCCGGTCGCAAAAGCATTTGCCCCTGGTGAAGGAATCACAAAAATCTGGGGCATAGGCAACTCCGCCCGTTCACACAGCCGCCGCACCATTGCGTATAGCCCCGGCGCTTCGGCTTCGCTGATGGGCTGAGCTTGATAAGCCGCCAGCGCAATCTTATCCGAAGAGTACCAGGACATGAGATTTGTAAAGGCGGCGATCGCCAATCCAATCAGCGCTCCACCAGAACCACCCAGCATCCAGCCAATGCCAACTAGCAGCCCACTTAACAGGCTCAAAAGCGCCAGAGTTTTTACTTGGTTCATATCCGGCTCCTAATCGCAACTCACCCGCTATTTTGCACTCAAATTGTACGGGACGGGGATCGCTCACCGTGAGGAAAAAACCGTTAAAGTTGGGGCGGTTTTCCGTATTAGGCGGGCTTGGGTTTGGCGGAAAAAGGCTCAGGGCTATGGCGTGGGGTGCCATTGACGGTAGGGGTGCTTTACTAGCGCAGCATTGAAATAGCGCGGGTCGTGGGAGACCTCTTCGCCAACCCAGTCGGGGAGTTGCACGGTTTGGTCGGGGCTGGAGAGTTCAACTTCGGCAATAATTAGCCCGTCGTTGTCGCCCCAGAATTCGTCCACTTCCCAGATCAGCCCTTCATAGGGAATTTTGTAGCGAGTTTTCTCAATTAGGGGGCGATCGCACAGCGTATCCAGCAACTCCTCCGCATCTGCCAGGGGAATCTCATACTCAAACTCGCTGCGGGATAGCCCTTCCGTCGCCCCCTTAATCGTCAAAAAGCCCTGGGTTCCCGCAAGTCGCACCCGCACCGTCCGCCCCACGCCCGACAGCAAATAGCCCTGGCGATAGGTCACTCCCTCCGCCAACCCACGCCAGCGATCGCCCACCACGAGAAATTTTCGTTCGATTTCCTGCGCCATCGGGGTTCAACGTTCGGCAAAACGTCCAGTACACAAGCTGTGAACTGGTTGTATCACAGACATCGGCTGATGCAGCGTTTTTCAGATGACGATACGGGCGCAAAGTGAATCGGGAACTTGATAGGGTTATAGGGAGGGATCAGGGGCCAGGGGGTAGGGAGCAGAGACAAGCTTTCTGCATCATGCCTGACTCATCATGCCTGACTCATCATGCCTGACTCATCATGCCTGACTGCTGACCGCTCTCTGAAACCTGGCCCCGACACCTGATTTCTAGAAGCTTATGCAATCCGTTCGCAATATCGTGAATGTCGTCATTATGTTTATGCTGTTGGCGTTTATTGCCAGTAGCCTGTTTCGATTAGGCGTTTTCTTTCTTGGTGGTGGATTGTCTGCTGCTTAGAATCCGCCGTTTGCGGGCTGATCCCCCTAAATCCCCCTTATCAAGGGGGACTTTGAGA
>JBDNCP010000306.1:0-2632 GCA_046719575.1 Cyanobacteriota bacterium | reverse complement strand
TGCCGATTTCTCACTGCCGATTTCTCACTGCCGATTTCTCACTGCCGATTTCTCACTGCCGATTTCTTATTGCTGATTACCCATAGGGCGATCGCTGACATCACTCCTCCCAAATGGCGCTACGGACGAACTAGCGGAAAGCCCCGCAGATGCCCGACTCGCAATCCAAAATCCAAAATCGCAGGACTTACGCACCTGCGACGAATTTTTTGGATTTCGGACTATTTCTCGCGGGCGCAGCCCGCGAGAAATAGTCCAACTGCGTAAGCCCTAAATCGATACAATCCACCAATCGTGACCCGCCCTGCTTCTCTGGCAGCGCTTTCTCCTAAACTAGATTGAGCATTGTGAGCATTAGCACCCCTGAAACACGGTCGGACGAGCCAGGAGGCAAGAAACCATGTGCGGAATTGTAGGCTACATCGGAACGCAGACAGCCAGCAGCATTCTCCTGGAAGGACTCCGCAAGCTGGAGTATCGGGGCTATGACTCGGCCGGCATCGCTACTGTGTGGGAAGGGAAACTGCATCGCGTGCGGGCGAAGGGGAAACTCTTCAACCTCCAGTCCAAGCTAGAGGGCGAAGAACTGCCAGGATTCGTCGGCATTGGCCACACCCGTTGGGCCACCCACGGCAAACCCGAAGAACATAACGCCCATCCCCATTTCGACATGACTGGGCAGGTGGCGGTGGTTCAAAACGGCATTATTGAGAACTACCGCGAACTGCGCGAAGAACTGAGGCAGCGCGGCTGTGAATTTGTCACCGAAACCGATACGGAGGTGATTCCCAACCTGATTGCCGAGTGCTTGAAAACGATGCGGCAAAGCGGTGAGGCGGACACCCTCTATTCTCCGCTGACAGAAGCCGTGCGGCGCGTGGTGCAGCGGCTAGAGGGTGCGTTTGCCATTGTGGTTTTGGCAGCAGACTATGCCGATGAGATTGTGGTGGCGCGGCAGCAGGCTCCGCTGGTGCTGGGCTTTGGGCAGGGCGAGTTTTTCTGTGCGTCGGATGTGCCCGCGATTTTGCCTTACACTCATGCCGTTGTGCCGCTAGAAAATGGCGAGATGGCTACGCTGTCGCCGCTGGGCGTGGAGGTATATACCTTTGCGGGCGATCGCCTCAAGAAACATCCCCATCGCCTGGCCAGCACCGCCCTCACCACCGAAAAGCAGGGCTTCAAGCACTTCATGCTAAAGGAAATCTACGAGCAGCCCAGCGTCGTGCGAACCTGCTTGGAGTCTTATGTCCACAGCGAATGGACGGCTGCCAGCGGCACGAATCCAATTAACCTGGGTCTGCCCGACGATCTCTACGCCGACCTAGAGCAAATCCACATCGTCGCCTGCGGTACGAGTTGGCATGCCAGCTTGGTGGGCAAACACCTGCTAGAGCAACTGGCGCAAGTTCCCAGCCAAGTTCACTATGCATCAGAATTTCGCTATGCCTTGCCGCCGCTGACCCCCAACACGCTGCTAATCGGCGTGACTCAATCTGGCGAAACGGCCGACACGCTTTCTGCCATCCACAGCGAAAAAGACCGCCGTACCAGCTTGTCCGCCGCCTACCAGCCGCGCTTGCTGGGCATTACCAACCGCCTGCAAAGCACCCTCACGCGCTTGGTTGATAGCGTCATCGACACCCATGCGGGCATCGAAATCGGGGTCGCCGCCACCAAGACTTTTATCGCCCAACTGATGGCGTTTTACTGCCTGTCGCTGGATCTGGCCTATCGCCGCCAGACGGTTTCCCTGACGCGCCTGGAAGAACTGTTGAAGCAACTCTGGCAACTGCCCGCCCAGCTAGAGGCGCTGCTAGAAACTCAGGAAAAGCGCATCGAGGAACTGGCGCATGAGTTTGTAGAAACTCAAGATTTCATCTTTTTGGGACGCGGCATTAATTTCCCCATTGCCCTGGAGGGGGCGCTAAAGCTAAAGGAAATTAGCTACATCCATGCAGAGGGATATCCTGCTGGCGAGATGAAGCACGGCCCGATCGCCCTGCTGGATGAAAAAGTGCCCGTAGTGGCGATCGCCATGCCCGGAGCCGTCTACGAAAAAGTTCTCTCCAACGCGCAGGAAGCCAAAGCCCGCGATGCCCGACTAATTGGCGTAATGCCGCCGAACGACCCTCATGCGGCCGAAGTGTTTAACGATCTGCTGCCTGTGCCCGCAGTGGATGAACTGCTGTCGCCCCTGCTGACGGTGATTCCGCTGCAATTCCTTGCCTATCACATTGCGGCCCGTCGGGGACTCGACGTAGACCAACCGCGGAACCTAGCTAAATCCGTCACTGTAGAATAATAACGGCTCGGAGCGCGCAAATTTAGACTTCTTGCGTGAATCGTGGCGCGGCGGCACTGCGCTACGATTCACGCCCTCAAAACAGCGTTCATGCAAGAGGTTTAATCAACTGCGTGAGTATTACCTGACGAGTCAGTAAACTAAATTAAAAACTGGATTCCAAACCCTACACCGCCAGTGCAGCGAGCGGCAGAGGATTTTTGATTCTATGTTTATTAGGGCTTACGCAGTTGGACTATTTCTCGCGGGCTGCACCCGCGAGAAATAGTCCGAAGTCAAAAAATTCATCGCAGGTGCGTAAGTCCTGTTTATTTGGATTTTATGTTTATT
>JBDNCP010000305.1:0-2640 GCA_046719575.1 Cyanobacteriota bacterium | reverse complement strand
AAAGCTGCTGATTCCCGATGAGCTTTGGGAACTGGTGGAGCAGGAGCGGCAGCGCGTTGAGGCAGAGCGGCAGCGGGCGGATGCGGCAGAGCGATCGCGCTACGCAGCCGTTCCCAAACTGCAAGCCTTCGGCCTCACCGCCGAGCAAATCGCCGAAGCCCTCAGCCTGCCGCTGGCAGAGGTTGAGCAACGCCTGACCGAAGCAGGGTAGTTGAGCGGATTGACTCACCCTGCTGTTTACGAACAGGATTAGACTTCTTGCGTAAATCGTGGCGCGGTACCGCCGCGCTACGATTCACACCCTCATATCAAATCCGGCTAATTGCACATAGTTAATAATATCAAGTCCGGTCAATCAACCTAAGAATTGCAGGCTACTAAAGCCCGCCCATTCTAAGTCTATAGTGTGGTCAATTAAGCAGATTTCATATCAAAACAGCACTCATGCAAGAGGTTTATTGTTCCAACTCGAAAATAGGCAATCGCCTATTTCTGGCAAATACAGTTTTAGTTTTGAGGTGTATTCGTTCTCACGAAACCACCCCGAAGTGAGCGCTCTGGATTCCTCATCCGCACACCTTCGATGGGGGCAGGTGTACAAATAAGGGGGGCTGTCCAGCAGAGCAGACCCTGTGCAGGATACCCATAGGGCACATCGTTGGACTGCCCAAGAACGAGTTCAACTTGCTCAGGGTGCGGAACTGAAGAGGATGGCCAAACCCAGGTGAATTGGACTGGATTTTTCAGGACAAAGTTCCCTGAAACAGCAAGGATCAGAAAGACTATAAAACCAACCTGTAGCGAATTTCGAGGAGATTTGCGCCACGCTAATTTCAATCCAGCGGCAGCGGCTGCAATCGAAATCACCATTAGCGCAGCCGTGAGCCAAGGGTTTGGCTTCCAAATAGTAGCGCCCGATGCACCCACCACGAATAAGGACAGAGATGCAAAAGGCGATCGCCGCTGCGCATAGACCGCGGCGAGATAAGCGGGCAGTAGCAACAAGTAGGCCAGCCCAAACCGGAGGTTATATCCCGCCCTAGCGATCATGAGGATGCCGAGCAGCGCGATGCACATGACCGGGAAACACCCTGGCAGCAGAAATTCTTCGGGCGAACTTCGGGCGAACTTCGCCCGAAGCGCCCGAAGTTCGGGTGCGTCGGGCGACCCAACGGAAAATCCAGGGTTTTGGGCGCTTCGGGCGTGTCTGACGAACTTCGGGCGAAGCGCCCAGAGCAATAATGCGGCCGCCAGTGTAGAACACACCAGCAGGAAGCCTGCGTGAGGACGACGCTTGAAGAGAAACACCCATACATCGCCTCCCGCTTGTTGCAAGCCAAATTGCCCCACGTTGGAGGCGATCGCCTTCGCATGAGCCGAACCCACTGCCCAAGGCAAGCCATCTATACAGAGAAAGGGCAAGGGGAATAGCGGGCAACCGCTCACGACCAGGGAAACGAGAACGACGGGTAGGACTAGCAGCGCGGGGAAAATGAGCGATCGGAGCAGGCGTATGGGACGCTTCCAGGTCTGCACCAGGGCGTAGACGAATGCGACTAAGGCCAGAGGCAGAGCGCTGAGCTTGATTGCCACGGCTCCGGCTGACAGCAGCAGCAGCAAGTTTGCCGTGGCGAGTCCTGGGCGACTCTCAATTAGCACCCAGGACACCAAAATCACTAGGAAAATAATGGGCAGATTGGGAGAAGTAGAGGGCAGTGCCCGCATGGAAATCGCCGCAGGCAGTGTCACGGCAGAAGAAATCAGGATGAACCAATCTCCTACCCGCGCTGGAGAATCTTTTAGCAGATGTCGCGCTGCAATAGCAGTGTGCAAAGCAGCTAGGAGAGTTGCATACCCGCCAAGCAGCCCTACCATCGCCCCTAAGCGATCGCCTGCCGAGAAGGAGGCTGAGAGGGCAAACCAAGTAGAGGTAAACCCAAATCGGTCGTGCAGCAGTGCTAGCCCCGGCACGGCCCCCACCCGTCCTAGCCATTGCACAAGCTGAAGATGATATAACCCAGTATCGCTCAGCGTTGCTCCCTGGGACAACAGGGCGATCGCCAGCAGCAGAACTACTATCAGGCCCCAGTCCCAGAAAAGGAGGCTAGAGAAACCTGACAGCAGAGTTTCTAATCCCCGTTTACCTGATGGAAGTAACAGCACCAGGATAACCAGTTGGAGGGCGATCAGGATGCCCATTGCTGGGGATAGCGGAACGACTAATGAGGCTAAGAGTAGAAAAGACGCAAGGGCAACTGTACCTAGCCAGGCCGACAGGATTAGGCGATCGCCCCAGCGACTATAATGTTTCGCGCCAGTCCAATCTAGCAATGTCACTCCGAGGATAACTGTGCAAACGAACAGCCCAATATATGCCAACACAAAAATCAGCATAAGCAGCACCCTGTTAAAACGCCTGAATCCATTCTTTGAGGTGATATTCCGTCCAGATGCCTGCGCTCCAGTAGGGGTCTTCTTCGATCAGCGTGCGGGCGGCGGCCTCATCGGGCGCGTCATACACGCCGAAGACCATCGTCAGATCCTGGGTCGGGCCGAGGGTGACGACGGAACCTGCGGCTTTGAGCTGGGCTAGACGATCGAGATGGGCCTGGCGATAGGGGGCACGCTTTTCCACGACGT
>JBDNCP010000304.1:0-2693 GCA_046719575.1 Cyanobacteriota bacterium | reverse complement strand
GCTATAAATATGTGCGCGATCGCCATTTGCGGCAAACGGGCAACGCCTTCCAGTCGGAAGAAGCGGGTGTGCGAGCCAGCACTGCTGACCACGCCGCCTATAATGCCATTCTGATCACGCTGGCGGCTGCTGTGATGATCTTTCTCTAGTAACAGGGTTTTTGGATTCAGCGATTCCCAAACTTTATGAAATGAAAAGTTTGAAGTTTGCAGAGATTCACTTGCAGAGTTTCCTGAAGATAATTTATTCGCTGGAGAACTTAAGATCGCGTTGCAGCCGTTAGCCTTGCCTTGAGGTCGATCCAGGCAGTGCGGAGTTTCCAGAATTTGCTACTTTCCATTGCAGTGATGAGCTGGCGGGCATCGTAGGTTTCGCGCTGGGAATCGTGGAGCTGGCGCTGAGTGTCTTGAAGCTGGCGCTGGGTTTGGCGAAACTGTTGGGTAAGGGCTTGTTGAGCGGTTTGCCACTGGCGCAACTGAGTCCACAGGAGAGCCGTGCGATTCCCGTAGGGATGGCTTCGCGAATCGCCCGCGCCGCTGCCTCTGTCGCCCAGCGTCTCCGCGACCTCTAGTAGCGTATGCCACACAGTTTCCGCCGATCGCTCCCAGGTGAACAATTTGGATTGAGCTAATCCAGCCGTGATGAGCCGCTGGCGCACATCAGGCTGTTGCACTTGTGCCAGCGCTTTTCGCACTGCGTCGGGCGAATCTGGATCAACGTATAGCACTGCGTCTCCGCCAACTTCCGGGATCGAAGAGATGGGCGACGTAATGACGGGACAACCGCAGGCCATCGCCTCGGCTATGGGCAAGCCAAACCCTTCGTAGCGAGAGGGATAAACCAGGGCGATCGCCCCACTGTAGGCAGCCCGCATTTCTGCGTCGCTGAGGCTGAGCCGAGTAATAGGACGATTGCCCGCCAATTCCAGAATTTCTGGCTCGATTTCGTCTTTGCCACCAATACACAGCACGGCGATGTCCTGTTCTGGCGGTTCCTGAGCAATTGCCCGAAACAGCAGGGGCGTGTTTTTGTAGCCGTTTACGCCTAGCCGTTCGCCCACCAGCAGCACATAGGGCTTGTCCAAGGCATACTTTGCGCGGAAAGACTCGACTTCTGATGCTTCGGCTGGAAAAAAGCTGGAAGCTACACCACAATGGGCGATCGCTACCTGTTCTGGCTGAATGTAGGGAAAAAAGCGCATCAGGTCGCGGGCAGTGCTGTGGGAAATGCAGAGGTAGTGCTGGGCGTGCAGGATACCATACTGCTTTTCTTGCCAGATGATGTTTTGCAAATCGAGTCCCATCACTTCGGGAATCATGTCGTAGCCCATGAAGACGGAGGGCGTAGACAAGGGCGCAGTGTAGTAAGTGGAGATGAACAGGTCGATGGCTTCGGCATCGCAGATGGTCTGAAGCTGGGCAGCGCTGGCTCCGCTGTGCTGATAGTCGTGAGCGGGGCAATCGACATAGCGAAAACCAGGAATCCGGGGCGCAGTGCCGTTGCGATCCAAAATGACCCAATGCTGGCAAGTGTCTTGCGTTGCCCAGACCTGGAGGAGCGATCGCCAGACGCGCTGAATGCCGCGATCGCTCGGATATTGAAACACAATGCCGTCTAGCGCGATCTGGGGAAAGGGCTTGTCCATGAGTTTGCAACTAAGCCGAGCGTCCTGTCGAGGAGGGGTGCATTTCTGGAGGCATACTGCCGTTTGCTGATGAGCTGCTGGCTGGCAACAGGGCGGGGTTGAGCAGCGCCTCCACCATCTTACGAGCAACATCTGGCATTAGGTATTGTGCCTGCCAGCCCAGCTTTTCTTTGGCCTTTTGGGGACTGTTGCGGCTGATGGCAATGTCGGACGGGCGCAGCAAGCTGGCATCGGCCTGCACATGCTCTCGCCAGTCTAGCCCCACATGGGCAAACACGGCAGCCACGAAGTCTTCTAGGCTGGCGGTATAGCCTGTGGCAATGACGAAATCTTCGGGCTGGTCTTGCTGCAACATGAGGTACATGGCTTCGACATAATCCGGTGCCCAGCCCCAGTCGCGCTGAATGGAGATGTTGCCCAATCGCAGTCCGGTTTGCTCTCCACGGGCGATCGCCACGGCTGCGGAGACAATCTTTTGGGTCACGAACCGCTTGGGGCGTAGGGGCGACTCGTGGTTCGACAAAATGCCAGAGCAAGCGTAGAGATTGTAGGCTTCGCGGTAGTTGGCGACTTGCCAGTGGGCGGCGGCTTTGGCGCAGGCGTAGGGACTGCGGGGGTGAAAGGCGGTGGCTTCGGTGGCGATCGCCTCTCCGGTGTCGCCAAAGCACTCGGTCGATCCGGCGTTATAGAATCGAATCGGCGCGCCCAAAAAGCGGATCACTTCCAGCAGGTTCAGCGTGCCGATAGAAATGCTCTCCATCGTTTCCACGGGCAGCTCAAAGGACAAACCGACAGAGGTTTGCCCCGCCAGGTTATAAATCTCGTCTGGCTCGACCTTGCTAATCACCTGCAACACGCTGCGAAAGTCGTTCAGCGACATAGATTTGAGCGTGATGCGATCGCGAATTCCCAATTGCTCTAGGTTGCGGAAGGAGGTCATCTGGGCATCGCGGGACGTGCCAAAGACTTCGTAGCCTTTGTCTAGCAACAGTTGAGCCAGATAGGCCCCGTCTTGTCCTGAAATGCCACAGATCAGCGCTTTTTTCAT
>JBDNCP010000303.1:0-2701 GCA_046719575.1 Cyanobacteriota bacterium | reverse complement strand
TTCAGTCCTTCGAGAACTCGGTCAACCCGAAAACTCCCAACAGCTTTCGGGTGGGCTGCAAACCTTGAGTTGCGATAAGCTTGGGTCAGCAGTTCGAGGTTCCGAGAGATGTCGGGGGGCGATCGCCTAGGGGTTCTGGTGTTGGGAGATGAGGGGCGATCGCCTAGGGGTTCTGGTGTTGGGAGATGAAGGGCGATCGCCCAAGGGTTCTGGTGTTGGGAGATGAGGGGCGATCGCCAAAATCCCTGTTCCAAAAACTCATGCGACACTTTGTAAGGCCCCACTCTCCAACCTGGATTCTCAGGCGCTATTCCCAAATATATCTCCCAAATATCCGGATGTGGAGCAGTGGGGCAGGTTTTCTGACGCTAATAAACCCAGGGAATCAGACGTTTTACGCGGCTTTTATATTCGGCATAGTCCGGATATTTTTCCTGGAGCCAAGTTTCTTCTTTTGCGGCTTTGGCGTTGAAAAAAGTAAAGAACACCAGTGCTGCTAGCAGATGCGTGATGCTCAGCCGATAGAGGGCGATCGCCAGCACGGCAAAAATCACGCCGCTGTAAATCGGATGGCGCACAATGGCATACACGCCTGTTTGCACCAGTTGCCCGTCTTCTCGCGGATAAGGCAGGGGGGTCAGGCTTTGCCCCAGATCGAGCAGCCCTTTTCCCAACAAGAGGGCTGCGGTGAGGGCACACCCAGCGGCGATCGCCCACAATCCATAGATCAGTGGCGAGATCAGTGGCGGCTCAATGACCAGCCCCGGCACAGATATCGACGGCAAGACCAGCAGCCCCAGCAACAGACCTGCCTGCACGATGACCCAATACTCGCCCTTTTTGCCTCGCCACCAGTCTTCTCGGCTAAATCCCCAGTCGGTGAGTGGTTTCATAAACGTGGTTCGGAATCACGACCCAGATTGATGAATCATCGATGAATCGCTGAGAAACATTAAGCTTTTCACCAAACCTTCACCAAACCTGCTGTGAATTTTACAGCGAAACCAATGGGAGGGGATTGGGGTAAGGGGATAGGTCATTGCAGGGGCCATTGCAGAGGACATTGCTGGGTTAATGACTTGCTCCATTCGTATAGACGTTGCCATTCTGATGGCCAGTGCCGTTCGAGTGGCCGTTCCCGTAGTGGTGTTGCTGGGTGTGACGATAGATATTCTCAACGCTGGTCTGGGTGTCGTTGGGCAGCAGGGGCAGGTCAATGAATTCAGGCGTTTCGGTGTAGTCGGTGTAGGCAGGCTGGGCGGCGAGTTCGTCAGGCACAAACTCGACCGTCACCCGCAGCCGCAGTTTGCCCTGTTGCCAACCTGTTGAGCCAAGCTGCAAGACCTCGCAGTCGATGCCGTCTTGAAACCAGTTGCGATCCTGACGCATCCAGGCTTTGCTGTTGCGAAACTGGCGATCGCCCCCAAACAGGGCTTTTTGCGTCGTCAGCGAATCCGTCAGCGCATCCGGCAGCTTGGAACTGAGTGCGACATCTAAAACATGGCGTAACGTAGCGACTCGAACGGTGCCGTCTCGAAATGACAGCACATCATCATCGTTGAATGCTGTCATGTCGAGATTATTTTGTATCGGCATGATTGCCCCCTTTGGTGATCGCACATTTCCATGTCAACTTTTACACTGTGCGGCTGGTCAGATCAGGCAAATTCTGAGGTAATCTGTCAAGACTTGGAGACGGCTTTCTGTGCGGATTTCCCCAACTATTTACATCCATGGCAGAGTAATCGCATACGGAGGTGCAGCGAAATGGTGAAGAGATACAGGTGGGGGGCACTACGGCAGCCGTTGCCAAATTAGCTCAACAGAGATTCCGGTTTCAGTTGGCGGTGTTTTTAGCGTCAGGCGATCGCCCTCCAGCGCCACGATCCGCACCAAGTCTGTGCCCGTGCGGTTGGGAAGAGAGGCGATCGCCACATGATGCGTCACGATACTGCCCGCCAGGGTGTAGGTTCCGGCGTAGGCGCTAAAGCTGGAAAACGCCTGGGCACGTTCCGACGCGGGCACGGCCGCCAGATCAAACGGAGAAGTGGGGTTGCCGCTCAACGGTGGGCGATCGCCCCGGGCAAACAGAACCGTCATGTAGCCGTCGGCCGTGTAAGTCAGACGACCGATGGGCGCAAGGCCATAGGCTGCCGGGTCAACGCTGCCATCCGCAGAAATCGCCCGAATTGCCACGAGCGTCCAGGTGCCCACTAGCGGATTTTCGCTATTCATTAAGCGATCGCTCCAACGATAGGAGAAACTGCCGCAAAAGCCGAATCAGCGTTTCGCACTCCTCCTCTGGGGCAAACTGTGCCAGCAGCGCCTGCTCTTTTTCAAACAGCACAGGCATCACCTGATCGGAAAGCTGAATGCCCTTGTCAGTTAGCTGGACAATCACGCCCCGGCGATCGCCCGGATCGCGCAGCCGCGTCACAATGCCGTCTTGCTCCAGCCGATCGATGCGGTTGGTGACTGCGCCCGACGACAGCATCAGCAGACTATATAAATCCGTCGGCTTAAGCTGGTAAGGCGGCCCCTGTCGGCGCAGCGTCGCCACCACATCAAAAGACCACACGGTTAGCCCATAGTCTGCCAGCACCGTTTCTCGATGTTTTTCCAGCAGGCGGGCAATTCGCAGCACGCGCCCCACCACAGCCAGCGGTGCGGCGTTGAGTTGGGGAGATTCTCGCTGCCACTG
>JBDNCP010000302.1:0-2804 GCA_046719575.1 Cyanobacteriota bacterium | reverse complement strand
GTCTATCACTGGGCAGCGCAGTATCCGGGCGATCGCCTTGTTGTTCTAGACGCGCTCACCTACGCGGGCAACCGCAAAACACTGGAGCCGCTAGAGGCAAATCCCAATTTCCGGTTTGTGCAGGGCAATATCTGCGATCGCCCGTTGATTGATGCACTGCTGCGCGAAGAGGCGATCGACACGGTCGCGCACCTAGCAGCGGAGTCCCATGTCGATCGCTCGATTCTTGGCCCAGCGGCATTCGTGCAAACCAATGTAGTCGGCACGTTCACGCTGTTGGAGGCGTTTCGGCAATACTGGGACGGCATGGGCCAGCCCGACCACTTCCGATTTCTCCACGTTTCCACCGACGAAGTGTATGGCAGTCTCAATCCTGACGATCCGGCGTTTAGCGAAACCACGCCCTACGCGCCCAACAGCCCCTATTCCGCCTCCAAAGCAGGTAGCGATCATCTGGCGCGGGCCTATTTCCACACCTACGGGATGCCGACGCTGATTACCAACTGTTCCAACAACTACGGCCCGTTCCACTTTCCCGAAAAGCTGATTCCTCTGATGTGCATCAATATTTTGATGGGTCGGCCGCTGCCGGTGTATGGCGATGGGCAAAATGTGCGCGACTGGCTGTATGTGGGCGACCACTGCCGCGCTCTCGATACGGTGATTCACAACGCCGCACCGGGTGAAACCTACAACATCGGCGGCAACAACGAGGTAAAAAATATCGACTTGGTTCACAAGCTCTGCGACCTGATGGCAGAACTTGCGCCCAGTCTGCCCGCCGATCCCAAGTCGCTGATTACTTTTGTGAAAGACCGTCCGGGGCATGATCGCCGCTATGCTATCGACGCGACCAAAATCAAAACCGAACTGGGTTGGGAGCCGGTCGAAACGCTAGAAACCGGACTCCGCAAAACGGTGCAGTGGTATCTGGACAACACTGCTTGGTGGCAGCCGCTGCTCTCGACTGAGTATCAGGATTATTACCAGAAGGTTTACGCAGCGCGGCTGGTGCAGGCAGGCTAAGTTGGCTTGGGCTATTAGCAAAGCGATTACCGACAGTGCTTTTCAAATTTACTTTTCACATTCATTTTCACATTCAATAGACTAAACCTCTTGCATGAATGCTGTTTTGAGGGTGTGAATCGTAGCGCGGCGGTACCGCGCCACGATTCACGCAAGAAGTCTACTATTGCCTCAGCTTGGGATGGTTTCGCAGTTGTTTGTGAATTTGCTTCCAGCGCTGTTTTTCGGCGAGTTGGGCCTGCTGATCTTGCCGCCGTTCTAGATAAGCTAGCTCGCTTTGTAGCTTTTGATAACTGGCCAGCCGTTTAGGGGCAAGCGTTCCGCTGGCGATCGCCCCCTGCACTGCACAGCCCGGCTCTTGCTCATGCCGACAGTTGCGAAAGCGGCACTGCGTCGCCAGCGCTTCGACATCTTCAAAGGTTTGGCTGAGGCTGTCTTCGGTGGCCCAGGGCTGCAATTCACGCATTCCTGGCGTATCTAGCAGGAGTGCGCCAGCAGGCAACAGCCAGAGCGATCGCCCGGTGGTGGTGTGTCGTCCTCGGCTGTCGGCAGTCCGTACCGCCTGCGTCGTCTGAGCAGCCTGAGTCAGCAACTCATTCGTGAGCGTAGATTTTCCCACGCCAGAGGAGCCAAGGAGTGCCACCGTTTGTCCAGGTTGCAGGTAGGGGCTGAGTGCATTGATGCCCTCGCCATGCAGAGCGCTGATGGTTACAATCGGCACGCCAAACGCTACTTCCTCTAGCTCAGCTAGGCGATCGCCCAAGTCGGGACACAGATCCGCTTTGTTTAGCACAATCACAGGCCGTGCGCCACTGTCCCACGTCAGCATCAGGTAGCGCTCCACTCGCCGCAGGTTAAAGTCGTGGCCTAGCCCGGTCATGAGAAACACGGTGTCTACATTCGCCGCAATCACCTGCTCCTCGGTTTTGCTACCAGCCGCCTTTCGCACAAACTCGCTCTGGCGAGGCAGCACGGCGTGGATAGTGGCGGGCGAGCCGGGGGAGAGCGCAATAGTCACCCAATCGCCCACCGCCGGAAAGCTGCGTGGACTCGTTGCCAGATGGCGAAATTTGCCGGAGACTTCAGCCGAGTATTCTCCGGTTTCGCAATAAACTTGATAGCGGCCGCGATGCTCTTGAGCCACGCGAGCAGGGACATATCCCACTGCTCGATATGGCGAAAAGTGGGGTGCAAGGCGATCGCTCCAGCCCAAAGTCGGAAGCGTAAATTGAGTCATCATTGGATTTCTCTGTGGTCCTGAAGTTCTGAAAAGTTTGAAGCGATGCTTTGAAACATCAGAGGCTCACAGAGGACAAGTCCAATCGTTTGAACATCCAACCGTTTGGAGTGTGAATTCCTCTAGAGCCGATATGAAAGTTGTGTAGCGCGATTCCATACTGACTCAGCCATAACATCCTCCTAGTTCAATCTTCGTTCAACAGACTTCTTGCGTGAATCGTGGCGCGGTACCGCCGCGCTACGATTCACACCCTCAAAACAGCATTCATGCAAGAGGTTTAATCTTCTAGTTCGATTTTTGGTGCGATTTTTTGTACTGTTAGAAACAGGCTCCGATGCCAATGTAACACATTATGCTACAAAGCAACAACATAGGGTAGCAATCCAGAGACGCAATGCAGGATCGAAACCGATTGTATTCAAGTAGGTCAACCCTAAAAGTAAGGATGCGCTGCATAATACGCAGCGCATCCTTACTTCACACCCTTACTTCAGCAGCATTCTTGCCAAAGACCTAGATTCGTGCCTCTAGAGAGATG
>JBDNCP010000301.1:0-2924 GCA_046719575.1 Cyanobacteriota bacterium | reverse complement strand
GATTCGCCAAAAGCTGGTCACACATCCGATCAAGCTGGGTGCGGGCATCGCTTTCGTCGGCAGCGGTAAGGGTCAATTCGACATACTTACCAATGCGAACTGAGCCGACATTGTCGTACCCAAGGTGTTGAAGCCCTGACTGCACAGCGGTTCCCGCCGGATCAAGAACGGAGGGACGCAGCGTGACGTATACCTTGGCCTGGTAAGTCTGAGTCATGGAAAGGGGCAGGTGCAGTGTAGCAGAGTGGCGGGGATTATGGCGATTCTAGATTTTGGATTGGCGATTTTGGATTGGCGATTTTGGATTAACCGCTAAGCGTTGAAGTGATCCTCGCCGAAGAAACATGAGGAAAAAACGCCAAACCCGCATCCCATTTTATAGTGCCTAGTGCCGACTGAAGCGCGATCGCCCCGCAGGTTTCTGCACAAGTGGATGGGCGATCGCGATTATGATGAAACAGAACAGGACTCACGATCCCGCTGAGTCGAAACTCAATCATTCACGCCGCCGCACCGCCCAATCTCCCTGAAACCACCATGAGAACGCGCCGCACCCGCAACCAAGAGCGAATTCTCACCCTGCTCAAAACTTTGAACCGGGCAGTGTCGGCGCAGGAGATTTTTCTAGAACTGCGAAAGGAAGGACACAACATTGGGCTGGCGACGGTCTATCGGTCGCTGGAGGCGCTGAAGCTAGAAGGCGTAGTGCAAAGCCGCCAACTCAGCACAGGCGAGGCGCTCTACAGTTCCACTCAAGAAGATCGCCATCACCTGACCTGCTTGCGCTGCGGCAGTTCGCTGCCCATCGACGAGTGCCCCGTGCATGAGCTAGAAGCACAACTGAATCAGTCTTACCGCTTCAAGATCTACTACCACATGCTGGAGTTTTACGGGCTGTGTACTCAGTGCCAAGAGGCGATCGCCAGCTCGACCCAGCAAGACCAAGGGGCTGTGGGTTAGGCCTACCCCCTTGCGCTCAGCCAATCACGCATCTAGCGGAATCGCAAACACCCACTCGCGAAACTCCGGATCGCGGTTTTCGGTAATGGCCGTCAGCTTATCGCGCAGCGCGTTGGTCACCGGGCGCTGGGTGGAATATTCGTAATTTTCAACGCGACGGACGGGCGTGACGCGGGCCGCCGTGCCGCTGAGAAACACTTCATCAGCGATAAACAGTTCTGACTTGTCTACCGGGCGCTCGATCACCTCAATGCCCAGCGACCGGGCGACCGCAATCACGCTGTCGCGGGTAATGCCTTCCAGAATGTCTTGATCAAATCCCGGCGTAATCAGCTTGCCATTTCGCACAATGAAAATATTCATACCCGACGCTTCGCTAACCTTGCCCTGAGAGTTGAGTAAAATCGCCTCATCAAAGCCTGACTCTACGGCTTCCGTCTTGGCCAGCGACGAGGTGATATAAGCTCCGCTAATCTTGCCGCGCAGGGGCAGGCTGCGGTCTTCCTGACGATGCCAGGAGCTGATGCGGCAGCTTACGCCCTCAGGCGAAAGGTAGTCGCCCAGTTCCAAGCCATAGACAAAGAAATCTTTTTCAACGCTGTGGAGCCGGGGCGAGATGCCCAGATCAGAGGTATAGACAAACGGGCGAATGTAAAAAGAGGTCGTGGGGCTGTTCTTTTTCACAAAGTCGATAATCACCTGCTGGATCTTGTCAGGCGGCAGGTCATAGTGCATAAACCGGGCGCTCTGGCTGAGGCGCTGGCTATGGCGATCGAGCCGAAATAATAAGATTTGCCCAGAATTCTGCGGATCAGGGATGCCGCGCATCCCCCCAAAGGCTCCCGTTCCGTAGTGGAGGGCATGGGTCGCAATCGAAACGTTGGCCTCGGCAAACGGAACGAACTGGTTTCGGAAATACGCGATCGGCAGAAAATTGTGCATGGTTAATGAAGATGGAGCGGCAAGCTAAAGAGTCCGCAGGATTTCATCGTAATGGATAGCCTACGCGCAAGGTGATCGTTCGATCAAGTCTTGTTAATGATCCAGTAACGATCCAGTAACAATTCAGTGATGATCAAGTCCTGTAATCAGGTTTTGCAATCAAGTCCCTGTCATCCAGTCTTCCAACCAAGCTGAGTAACAGCCTGCTAGGGCATCGGTTCAGGTCATGAGCATTCGCTCTAGCGCGTCGATGTCGGGAATTCGCAGCGTATCGCGATCGCGGGTGATCAGGCCCTTGCGCTCTAGTTTGCTCAGCACGCGCGTCACGGTTTCTCGCGCCAGCCCACTCAGGCTACTCAACTCTCGATGCGGCAAGTTGGGAATTTCGATGCCACCCTCAGACTTTTTACCCTGGCCATCGGCCAGAAAAAGAATAATGTCTGCGACCCGCGATTGGCTATCCGACTCGCGGAGCCGTAGCCGTCGGTTGACCTGCCGTAGTCGTCGTGCCATCAGTTGCGCTAGCCGAATGCCCGCTTCTGGCTCAGTTTTCAGCAGCTTCACAAAATCCTGCGCGGGCATATTGCCAATCACCGTCGGCACGAGGGTTAGCACGTCGGTCGAGCGGGGGACTTCATCCAGCGGAGCCATTTCACCAAATAGCTCACCCTTGCCCAAGATATTCAGCGTCACCTCTTTGCCATCTAGGTTATAGGTGCGGATCTTGACCCAGCCTTCCAGAATGAAGTAGACCGAACTGCCCCAGTCGTTTTCTAGCAGCAAGACCTGTCCGGGCGGGTGACTGCGCGTGACGACATGAACCGTGGCATTTTCCACGGCTTCTTCGGGCAGTCCTTCAAAAAATGGGGCACTGCGAATCAGTGCGGCATCACGCGATTCGCGGGGGCCAAGTCGGTCGGGCATGGAGGCATTGCTAAACGCTTGAAACCAAAAGCTTTGTCGCTTTTATGGGCATAGGTAACGATCTATTAAATCATAGTCTGCCAAAAGCGAATTGAGCG
>JBDNCP010000300.1:0-3016 GCA_046719575.1 Cyanobacteriota bacterium | reverse complement strand
ATCGCCGCTGCGGTGGCTGCGTCTTCTGCGGTTTCGCATCGAAAGGTGAAAACCATTAGCGTCTCCTAGTTTTGATTTCGGTGTTAGCCCCCACGGGATAGCGGCGCTGTTCGGTGTCGTTGGTGTGGGGGTTGGTGGTTTCGGTGATCAGGTGCAATGTGCCCCAGGACTGAGGCTCGACGGCGATCAAGCGCTGCCAGCGTTTTTCGCACCAGATGTCTAGCCCCATTGCGGGGTCGAGGTCGGCGGCAAGTTGCCAGGTTTCAGCGTTGGGTCGTTGGGTTGATTTCATGGGTCAAGGTTTGGGTGGTTTTGGCATATCCCAAAAGGGCGATCGCACTCAGCAACAGCGCTAGGGCTGCGAGTCGCCAGAGTCGGGCTTTCCCAACGCCATCAGGTCGGAAAACAGGGTTTCGGCGCTCTGGGTGACGGCGGTCTGGCGCTCTGCTAGGAGTCGAGCTTCCAGCGCCTTCACCTTCAAGTCGGTTTTGGCGGCGGCGATTTTTTCGGCTAGTGCCTGAGCATCCCGCTCGGCC
Source organism: Cyanobacteriota bacterium (assembly GCA_046719575.1). Lineage (GTDB taxonomy): Bacteria > Cyanobacteriota > Cyanobacteriia > Elainellales > Elainellaceae > Thermoleptolyngbya. The sequence goes on along the minus strand of JBDNCP010000300.1, from coordinate 2,480 downwards.
TGAGTTAGCTGTTCACGTTGGCGCTGCACCTTTTCTTCCATCGCGCTGCTGACTGCATTTATGGCAAGGTCGGCGATCGCCACTAATTTGGTCGTGTCGGTCGCTTGCCCGGTCACGCCGTCAAAGAGTCGCACCATCGCGCTGGCATCGAAGCTGTCGGGTAGCTGGATGTCATGGGCTTCGACCGTAGCGAGTTGCCCCCGCTGGATGAAGCCGCTGGGCACGATTTCAGGGGCGATCGCCTTTGGCTCTGGCTCAGATGGAGCATCGACGATGCCGTATTCCTGCTTCAGGCGGGCGATCGCCTCATCGTCCAGCCCGTGTGTGGTGTCGATTCCAAGTCGTTTGCAGTCGCGGTAAACGGTCGCTTTTGGTAGGTCATGCTCTTTGCAAAAGAGCGTTAGAGACTGCGGCATAGCTGAAATCCTTGTGGAAACTTGCTGAAACACTTTGAAACAGGCTTGAAACGTGATTCCTTCGTTCCAGAACGAAACAGAGAAGATAGCAATCAGTTTCTTTAACGTTTCTGATCCGTTTCACAAGCATCATGCTAGCATGACATTGCTATAAGTTAGCAAGCAATTGCTTACTGATTGCCTGCAAAACGTTAGATGGCAGCTTGAAGGTCTTACTATTTGGAGATGTCCCCATGCCCGAAGCAACCGTGAGTAAACGAATAATGGTTACGCTGCCAGACTCAATCGCCGCCGACCTGGAAAAGTGGGCAGATCAAGAGGGTCGCCCAACGGCTAATCTCGCGGCATTCCTGATTGAGCAAGCGGTTCGGGTCAAATTTGACGAAAAGTATCCGCCGCCAGCGGGCAAAAAGTAGGGAGGGCGATCGCCATGCAGTTAGCCAATGAGCAGATTTCGCTGATCCTTGCCTTGATTGACGACTGGGTAAGCCAGATAGAACTGATGCACCCCTTTGAACTCATCTACGAGAGAGCAGAGCGCGTCTTTGACAACTGGGAAAGCTGGTTTGACCCAGCCGCCTCAGCCGATGTGTATCCCGACGACCTGATTCACCCCATCGACGAGGCGATCGCCATGCTTGAGCGCGGCGAAACGCTGTGGAGTCACCCCGGCTGGCTTCAAACCCTGGGGCAGGTGATTCATGATTGGAGCCAGTCAGCCAGCACCCTGATCCGACTTCGGCTCACCTGCGAGTGGCTTTCTAGCACCCTGCCCCAAAACCCGCTAGACAGTGACCTGGCTAGGCGCATTCGGCTGATTGCCGCTGGCGATTGGTGCGAGGCATTCTGCGGGCTAGAGCGCCCGATCCACCGCGACCCAGATGCATCAATGCGTGAATTGAAGTGGGGCGCTGCTGGTCGGGCGATTGAGTGGAGATCCACGCTGAGGCTGTCTCCAGAACGGATTCGACAGATTCAGCAAGGCAAGTAGGGAGGGCGATCATGACGGAACAAGCCAGCATGACCCGTGACGAGTTTGAGCAGATCAAGACCTTGCTAGCATCAGCGGCGCGATATGCCGAGGCGGCCAACGCTGGGGTGGGGCCCAGCAGCGCAGCCAGTTTCAGATTGATCAACTCACCCTGCGGATTGATCAACTCACCTTGCGGGTGGATCAGCTACTCGAAGCCCAACGCAAGACAGAGCAGCGATTTGAAGCTTTTTTGTTTGAGTCGCAGCGCATCATGGCGGGCCACGCAGAACGCCTGAACAAGCTCGAAGGCATCAGCGAACGACTGGAAGGCATCCTGTCGTATTTGGTGCGTCAAGAGGGCAGAGGGGAGTAGGGAGGGCGATCGCACATGGATATCCAGCAAGATCTCATGTACGTTACATCCCTCCAGATGAACAAAGCTGAGTTTTTATCTCAAGTCGCCTATGCGCGGCGCTTCTCTGCTGAGGATGTGTTCTTCGGTGACACACAGTATCCAGACCTGGCGATCGCCACCCTAGAACTCCTAGAGGCTGGCGAAACCGCCTGGGGTGTGCCTGAGTTTGAGCAGTGCATCTATCAGGCATTTCTGGACTGGGCATCTCAGGGGCAACTGATCCGGCTTAAGTTGACAGGTAATTGGCTGCTAGGGTCTGCACCGCCCGACTCACGGGCATGGTTGCAAGACCTGTTGGCGGGCAACTTCTGTCAGCACCTAGACGGGTTTGAACTTCGGTGCGATCGCTTGGGGCCTAGCCAGGTGTACCTGTATCCGTTCAACTTCAAGATGTTGGTGCAGTCGCAGCAGCGCCGCGATCGCCAGTCGGATGAACGGCAATCTAGGGCGATCGCACTTATAGGCAAGTAGGGAGGGCGATCGCCATGACCACTACAAAGACCAGATGGACGCTTGACCAGTACCACCGGATGGTTGAGGCAGGCGTTTTGGAAGATGAGCAGGTGGAACTATTGAGAGGAGAGATCGTTCTGATGTCGCCCGAAGGGATTCCTCATGCCAACAAGCGCGTCAAGGCAGGCAGCCGCTTGCAAAAACTGTTGGGCGATCGCGCCCA
>JBDNCP010000030.1:0-37658 GCA_046719575.1 Cyanobacteriota bacterium | reverse complement strand
ATTTCAGATCAAATTTCAGATCAGGTTTCAGATCAAACACGGCGCTAAAATCCCTAAGCTGCGGAAGTTCTTGCTGATGCAGCTTTTTTGCATTGCAAGTTATCTTATGTCAATTCCTGCAAACCGCGCTATGGATAAAACCGCTGGAAGCTCAGCAAGTGCTCGACCGAACAATCCAAAATCGCCAATCCAAAATCCAAAATCGATACAAGCTATCTCAAGTCACAAGTTATCTCAACTCACCTCAAATTATCTCAGGCTATGTTATCTCAGGTCATATAGAGGCAAGTCATATAGAGGCAAGTCATATAGAGGCAAGTAGAGTCAAGTCATATAGAGTCGGGCGATCGCCTCTTTAATGACCCCTACTAGTTCTTCTTGACGCAACGTGACGTGGGCCGCCATGTAGTGAACCGCCGCTTCGGGATTGCGATCGCCCATAGCCTGCAAAATCAGACGATGTTCCGCACAGGTCGTGCGGCGATAGTGTTCCTGCTCCATCGAAATCAGCCGCAGATAGTGGGCGCGAGCGTTCACATTTTGCAGCGATCGCAGCAGTTCGGCATTGTGGGAAAGCTGGGCAATTTGTTCATGAAACTGCTCGTCGCAGCGGGTGCATTCCACAGGTGTCAGGTCACAGAAGGACTCTGAAATCGCATCCCAGCCTTGCTGCAACGCCCGAAGCTCAACATCGGTCGCGCGTTCGGTCGCAAGGCGAGCGCTCATCATCTCCAGTCCACAGCGGACTTCGTATAGGTCAAACATGCGCTGCGTATCCAGCGGCTTGCAGGAAAAGCCCTTGCGCGGCACAAAATCCAGTAACCCTTCTGCCACCAAACGGTTCAATACTTCCCGCAGCGGGGTACGGCTCACAGAAAACGAGGCCGCCAATTCCACCTCATTGAGCGGCTCACCGGGACGAAACTGATAATTCATCGCCATTTGCCTAAGCTGCTCATAGATGCGATCGACGCTGCTGCCCGATGGTTTGCGGTCTGGCTGGGAAGCTTGGGGGCGGACTTTGACCACGAGACGACTCCAAGAGATTTGTCCAAGCGATTCACAAACGATTCAATGGAAGCCAGGAGAAAAGTTGATAACTGTATCCAAAGATACGGATTGATTTTTCTTAGACACGATACCTTCTTGTATACAAGGCTGAATGCAAAAAAGAATTCAACCTTGTAGAACTAGTATACGAGAACGCTTTCCCTTTTGGAGTCGGATTGAAATCGGATTGAAATCGGATTGAAATCGGATTGAAATTACAGAGTGTTTGAAAAGCTGAAAATTACACGCCGTCAGTCCTAGCCCCATTCTTCCTGAGGAGAAAAGGAGCCGGTTTCTGGCTTCCTCAACTTGATCTTGGTAACATTTCATCCCGCTGCGATCGCCCCTTCCCCTTATTCTGAGTTTCAACCATCGCTTCACGTTCACACTCATTCCGCCTGGAGAACCCCATGCTCACCACTCAACAGCCCGTGCTGCGCCGCTTCTGGTATCCTGTCATGCCGATCGCTCAGTTGCTCAGCGGCCCACAATCTTTCACACTCTTGGGGCAACCCCTGGTGCTGTGGCTTGATGCGAATGGACAACCTGCGGTGCTAGCCGATCGCTGCTGCCACCGCTCGGCCCGGCTGTCGCTGGGAATGGTCGAAAATGGCTGTGTGCGATGTCCCTATCACGGCTGGGAATTTAACTCGCAGGGAAGCTGCACCAAAGTGCCCCAGCTTGATGCCGACACTGCCATTCCAAAGACCTATCGCGTGCCTGCGTTTCAGTGTGCCGAACGCTATGGCTACGTTTGGGTGTGTTTAGCAGAAGATCCGTTGCAACCGATTCCCAACATCCCCGAATTTACTGACCCCAACTTCCGATTTATCCAGGAGTTTTATGAATCATGGAACGTGGGCGGGCTGAGGGCGATCGAAAACTCCTTCGACAGCGCTCATGGGCACTTTGTCCATGCAAGCTCTTGGGGAGATCAATCCAATCCCCAGCCACCGCCAATCGATGAGGTTACAGAAACCGAGTTTGGCTTTGTGATGAGGCACTGGCTGGAGGTGCTGAATCCAGATTTGCAAAAGAAAAACCTGGGCATTGATAAGGAAAAAACCATTCGCACCAACACGCGAACCTGGTATATGCCCTTTGCTCGCACGCTGAAAATTGACTATCCCAATGGCTTGACGCATCTCATCTTCACGGCGTACACGCCGATTGACGATCAGACTTCGCAGGTCATTCAGTTTTGCTTGCGAAATGACACCGAAGCAGACGCAAAAGCAGCCGATATTATTGCGTTCGATCGCCAAGTTACATTGGAAGATCGCGTGATTCTTGAAGGCACTGACTACGACGCGCCACTGAGTTTGGCAGAGGAGCAGCACATGGCGAGCGATCGCCCTGGAATTATCATGCGCCATCGCCTGGCCCGACTGCTAAAAGAACACGGCGAAACAGAGCAGCGTCGCAGCGATCGAGTCGCACCCACTAGTCCCGCAAACATTGAAACAGCCCGCGTCTAGCAGTCTGGAGGGTTCAAAGCATCAGCCCTCCAATGCTTACCTACTAACCTACCTGATCTTATCTTAGAGGACGGTTCATGCTTGTAACTCAAGAGCCTGCGCTCCGGCGCTTCTGGTATCCCGTTATGCCAATTGCCCAACTGATAGATGGGCCGCAATCTTTCACGCTGCTGGGGCAACCACTGGTGCTGTGGTTGGATCGGGACGGCAACCCTGCGGCCTTGGGCGATCGCTGCTGCCACCGTTCTGCAAAACTGTCGATGGGCATCGTCAAAAACGGCTGTGTGCGCTGTCCCTATCACGGCTGGTCGTTTGACGGCACAGGAGCCTGTACCGACGTGCCCCAGCTTGACCCTGGCGCGACGATTCCTAAAACCTATCGCGTGCCTGCGTTTCAGTGTGCGGAGCGCTACGGCTATGCCTGGGTTTGTCTGTCAGACGAGCCGCTGCTGCCCATCCCAGACATTCCCGAAGCCAAGGCAACCGGACATCGCCTAATTCCACAATTCTACGAGCCGTGGCAGTGCAGCGGGCTGCGGGTGATGGAAAATTCGTTCGACAATGCCCATTTCAGCATTGTTCACGCAGCCTCGTTTGGGGTGACGGAACAGCCAAAGCCCGCCAAGTCGGAGATTGTGCCGCTGGAATTGGGATTAAAGGTCTATGCGACGGTGCCTGTGGTGAATCCGCCGATCCAGCAGCAGCTTCTAAACATTCCCGATACGCTCACAGTGCGACACATCGAATCGACCTGGTATGCCCCCTTTAGTCGCACGCTGAAAATCACCTATCCCAACGGGCTGATGCACCTGATCTTTACGGCAGCAACACCCGTGGGCGATCGCACATCACAAATTGTTCAGTTCTGCATTCGCAATGACACTGAAGCCGATGCCAGCGCCGAATCTATCATCGCGTTTGATCGACAGGTCGTAGACGAAGATAAGCGAGTACTGGAATCAACCGACTATGACACACCGATTGACCTTGCCGCCGAACAGCACATGCCGTCGGATCAGCCAGGCATCCTCATGCGTCGCCAGCTTGCTCTGTTGATTCGGGGTGAGGAATCGAATCATAAGCTGGTTCCCGAACGACAAGTTCCTGAACAGCAAGTTTCTGAACAGCAAGGTGCAGTACTTAATTTAGCTGGGAGGTTTAGTCAAGAGGTTTAGTCAGGAGGTTTAGTCAGGGTTTTAGATTTCTGCCATGAAAACTCTCATTCGTAATGTCCTTGCTTATCAAGATCTTGCCCTAAAGTCAGTTGACGTTTTACTGGTTGATCAGAAGATTCAGACCGTTGCGCCTGCTCTAACCTTGCCAGACAACCCTGATCAGCAGATCATAGCCGGGGAAGATAAGCTACTTCTGCCAGGGTTTGTGAACGGTCATACTCATTCTTCTCAGGTGTGGCAGCGGGGGCTGATTCCGCAGTTGCCGCTGGAACTTTGGCTGGCAAACGTGTTTAACTCTACACCCCAGCAGCTAGAGCAGTTTTACTGGGGGGCAGTGAGTACGGCGGTGGATACGCTACTATCGGGCGGCACCTGCCTGATGGATCATGCGTATTTGATTCCGGGGAAAGAGCGAGAGACGATGGACGCGCTGGTGCGCGGCTATCGGCAGGTGGGCATCCGCGCTGTAATTGCGCCGCTGATTCAGGATTTGCCTTTTGCGTCCGGCTTTCCGAAAGGCTGCCTCCTGCCGCAGTCTGCCTCGCCTCGATCTGCGGTGGAATGGCTGGCGCTGATGGAAGCGCTCATCGACGAATTTCATGCGCCCGCCGATGGTATTTATATCGGGCTGGGGCCGACGGGTTTTCACCGCTGCTCAGACGAATTGCTGAGGGGTTGTGCTGAACTGGGCGATTGCCATCAGCTTTGCTATCACACGCATCTGCTCGAAACCCGCACACAGCGTCGGCTTGCCCAAGAGCGCTACGGAATCAGCGCAGTGCAGCACCTCCACAATCTGGGCTGTTTGGGGCCGCGCACGTCTCTAGCCCACGGAGTATGGATCGACGAAGCCGACATACCGCTGCTGGCCGCTACGGGGGCGACGCTGGTGCATAATCCCGTCAGCAATTTGCGCCTGGGCAGTGGGCTGGCTCCTATTCTCCAGTGCTTGCGGGCAGGGCTGAATGTGTCCTTTGGCTGCGACGGGGCAGCCAGCAACGATGCCCAAAACCTGCTGGAGGCAATCAAGCTGGGTACGATTTTGCACACCGTTTCCGACAATGATTACAAGAACTGGCTAACACCAGAGCGGGCGCTGCACCTGGCAACGGTCGGCGGCGCAAGGGGCGTGAACCTAGGCGATCGCACAGGTAGCCTGACCCCTGGAATGGACGCGGATCTGGTGCTGTATAACCTGAATCACCCTTCCATGCTGCCACGCACCAACCCGCTTCAGCTTTTGGTGCTGGGGCGACCGACGCAGGTAGTCGAAGCAGTGTGGGTGCAGGGGCGGCTGCGGGTGGCGGGAGGACAGGTGCAAGCAGTGGATACCAACGCCCTCTATCAGGCCTTGCAACAGCAGCCGTTGAGCCTGGAAACTGGGCGATCGCAGCATCACCCGGTCGAATCTCACTATCGAGCTATCATGCTTGGGGTTTCGACCGGAGATTGAGGGCGGGGCTATCGGGGGCAGTGCTTCTCGGTGGAAGTGCCAGCGGGAGTGCCAGCAGAAGTGCGAGGCTAGTCGTGGTGCGGCAGGATGTGGGGAATCAAGGAGTGGGGTTTTTCGAGGCCATGCGCTTCCATCAATTCCTGATTGCCCATGACTTGGCGTGGGTCACCGTCAGCAATGATGCGCCCTTCGTCTAGCAAAATGACGCGATCGCACACTTCTAGAATCAGTTCTAGATCATGGGAGGCGATGAGCAACGTCTGGGGCGCACGCTGCAAGAACTGGATCAAGCGGCGACGGGTGCGGAGATCGAGACTGGCAGAGGGTTCGTCATACAGCACAACGCGGGGACGCATGGCCAGAATTCCGGCGATCGCCACCATCTGCTTTTGCCCACCCGACAGATGGTGCGGCGGTCGCGCTGCGAGGTCGGACGTGCCCGTCAACGTTAGCGCCTCCTGCACTCGTTGGGCGACTTCCTCAGGCGACAGCCCCATATTCTGTGGGCCAAAGGCGACATCATCCCATACCGATGCCGAGAATAGCTGATCGTTGGGCGATTGAAACAACAGCCCCACGCCCGGATGAAACTGCCCTGGCAGCACGGGTTCTCCAAATAGAAAAATCTCGCCTGCATCGGGGCGCAGCACGCCACACATCAGGGTGAACAGTGTCGTCTTGCCGCAGCCGTTGTGTCCGATGATGCCGACCCGCTCACCCTCCGCAATCCGCAGAGACACGTCTTGCAGGGTGCAGGGCTGTCCCGGATAGGCAAAGGTCAGATTTGCCACCGTTAGCGCGTCGGCAATCGGGGCATGAACATCGTCGGAGCAGGCTCGGCGGAGGTCAGTTTGGGTCATTGAGTAAGGATTAGCGAGTTAGAGATAAAATACAAGGTTAGCGAAATGATAGGAGATGCCCGAGTTGAGGAATGCCGGAGGAAACGGGGATAAACCCCAGACCCAGAAGGGCGATCGCCAAGCTGACGGCCCCTGCCAGCCCCATCACGCTTGCCAAATCGAGGGTAGAAAACAGAGAAAACGGCGTTTTTTTGTGGGCCACAGGCGCGGTGATGGATTTGGGCATATAGCCATAGCCGCGTAGCCGCATGGCTTTATAGACCCGCTCAGACTGTTCATAGCTACGGATGAGTAAAGTACCCGCCAAGGCAGATAAATGACCTATCTCACTCCGTCTGGGCAAAAAGGGAATCGAAAGCCAGGGGCGATCGCCCGATCGAGCTTGCCCAAAGCCGCGGAGCCGCATCGCCAGCTTCATCTGAGACAGGGTTTCTGCCAGATCGAACAGGTAGCGATAGGTCAGTAGGGTCATGTCTGCCAGCACTGGGGGCAGTCCGAGCGATCGCAGTGCGGCGACCAGCGTCAAAAAAGGTGTGGTGCCCAGCAAAATAAAGCCCGTCGTCACGATGGCTAAAAATCGCCCTGCAATCAGCAGCATGGCAGACAGCCCTTCCTGACGCAGCGCCAGCGGCCCCAACTGCCACAAGATAGTCTGCCCCGAAAAGAACGGCAGCAGCGCCACCACGCCCAGCAGAAAATAGCCCGGATAGCGCAGGCGCGATCGCAAGAAAGACAGTGGCAGTCGAGACACCGTATAGAGCAAAAGGGCGATCGCCAGCACCACGGGCACCAGCCAGCCCCGCTCTACAAACGCAAAGGCAAACATCAGCGTCACCAGCCCCAGCAGCTTGCAGCGCGGCTCCCAGCGGTGGATCGGCGAGTCTAGATGGGCAAATTCATCCATCGCCAGCCTCATGCTGCCCTCCCGCCCGTAGAATTGCCAGAGGATTTGCCCGTTGACTGTTGATTTGCGCCTGGTTGTTTGGAACCATCCCAATAGGCGGAGTCTGGCAACAGTTCTGGCTTGACCCGCCGCAAAAAGCCCACCAGCATTGCGGTAAACACGCCCTCGATCAGCGCCAGCGGAACGTGCGACGCGACCAGTCCGTAGACCGCAACCCGTTCTGCCTGAGCATCCAGCCCACTGGGAAGAGTCGCCAAAATCAGCCCAAAGAAAATAATTGCCGCCAGTCCCAGCCCGATCGTCCCTGCCAAAAACGCGAATAGCAAATCCGTCCGCCTCGCCCCCAGCCGCCCGACCCGTTGCCCCAACCGATGCCGCAGCCGAAACACCCACGCCGCCAGCAGCGCCGGAACGCCCATCATCACGGTGTTGATCCCCAGCGTCGTCAGACCGCCATGCCCAAACATGACCGCCTGTAGAAATAGCCCAATGGCGATCGCAGGCACCGAAAAATAGCCCAACACAGCGCCCAGCAGCCCGTTTAACACCAGATGCACACTCGCAGGCGGAATCGGGATGTGAATGGACGAGGCAATGAAAAAGGCAGCCGTCAACAGCGACGCTTTGGGAATTTGCTCCGTCACGTCTGGCATTCGGTTAATGTTCCGCAGTGCGTAGCCCAGCAGCGGAGCCGCCAGCGCATAGCCACCAATGCAGACCGGCGCGGGGAGGATGCCATCAGGTATGTGCATTATGAGCCTTTGATCGTCGAGAGAAAAATAGCGCCGTTCCCACACAGCCCCAAATCACCGAAGCCGCCATGATCAATCTCTGGAGTGGGGTCAGCCTGCCGCCGGAACGAGATCCGAGAGAACCCGTTGCAGGGGGACTTGTTGCGGGTGCAGAAGATTCAGCAGCACTCGTTGCGTCACCAGTGTCCGCCGCCGCCTCGCCCCCCACTGGAATAACCAAAATTTCCCCATGTCCGGCCTGCCGCACCTGCACCTCCCAGTTGCCCGGTTGGGCAGGGTCGGGCGAAAAGATAAAGCGACCCGACTCATCGGCCGTGCCGCGCAGCCAAGGCGTTTGCGGATCGGCCGGCGAAAACACCGCGACCTGTGCCCCAGACATCGGCTGCCCACCGTCATAGCGAGCTTCCAGGGCGATCGCCCGCGTCTCTTGATAGGTAATATCGACCCCGTGGGCATGGGCCGGTGTAGACAGATGGAGGATGACAAATCCCGTGGCGATCGCCATCACCCCCAATTGCAGCACTCCAAACCGTAGGGCAAATCGTAGCCCAAACTGGCTCAAAAAGCGTTTCAGCAAGCGCCTCGCCCCCTGTGCGCTCTGGTGATCCATAATCAAACTTCGCCTCAAAAATCGAGAATTTGCATAGGCTAAGACTGGCGACAATGCCCCTCACCCACATGCCCCAGCGAGGGCAAGATGCTGTCTAGCAAGTCGCGGTTTTCCTTAGAAAAACTCGCATCCAGAGTTTTCAAGTCGGCCCTAGCCTGGCCATTCTGGGCCAGGGCAGCAATCGGCTCAAAACCCAGCGCTCCCGTATTGAGTTCGTCATCTGCCGGAGCATCGCCATCCCCAAACAGGTGATCAAAGTGGAACGTGGCTTCTAGGTCGGCGTTACCGTTCGCCTCCAAAAAGCCTTTGCGTTCGTCGCCCACAAAATCGCCGCAGGTAAAAGTCATTTCTCGATCCAGATTTAGCGTAAAGTTAACCGTCTGCCCATCCTTTACGCCCGTCCCCACAATCACCAGCGCATAGCCCTTGGCGGGGCCATCGGTTGCGTTCGCCATCCGCCACGACAGCGCATTGTAGCGACCCGCCGGAGCCACCACCTCTCCGACCAAAATCGGCTCCGCATTCTCATCGCCCGCCGCTAGGTCAACGGTCTTTTCTCCGGGCAGCGTTACCTGCTGCTGCGCCCGAATTGGGTCCGAGCCTTCAGGATTAAAAGGCGGATCGGTCTGATAGGCAGTGATGTCCGCTAAATTGACATACACATGCTCAAAAGAGATGTCCCATCCATCTTTGGACACAAATCCTCGACGCACAAAATCCTCGCCATTAGCCCGAATCTGCAACGTCCCCTGACCTTGCGACTGAGCCTGTGTTTGCCCCTGCTGGGTAGTATTCTGCGTCCTGTCGTCACCCGAACAAGCCGTAAGCAGCCCAACCGTTAGGAACGCCAGCCCAGCACCTCTGATCGTGGATTTGACTAACTGGACAGAGAATTTGGATGATTTGAATGCTTGGTCTAAGCAACGTTCCCGCATACTGGTTCGCATGTCTTCCTGTAATACTTAACTCGTCACCAAAACCATGCCTGGACTATGCCCAGACTATACCCGCCGAATCTTGAGTTTTTTTGTCAAATACCGCAATTTTCACACAGTATCTTAGATACTACCTAGAGGAGTAAATCTTCAGATTCACTTCAGATCTTGAGATTTTTGAGAGTTCTGCCTGCTCAAATCAGGCAATGCAATCAAACTATACGAACTTGAGGCATCTACAGATTTAAAGAGATTTAAAGCAGATTTGACCAATATTTTGATCACTCTTTTTGACACTCATAGTTAATCGGTTTACGCCTCAGATTTCAATGCCCTTGGGGGGGATAGAGTATGGACAACTCTTTTTGTGAGCAATATTTTGTGAGCAATATTTTGTGAGCAATAGTTTTGATGAGAAACAGAATTGATCTATCAATGGTTCACAAATAGTTCGTCACCACAAATAGTCCGCAAGGAAATATATAAATATATCAGTCTTAAATCAATTGTGAAATTAGCAGGTTATGACAGGCTCACCCTAGCGGAGTGCGCCTCTTGCAACCCATTTAGGATTACCATAGCAAATTTAATTCAGCCAATTTAATCCAGTAAATTCATTGAGGAAGTGATGCTTGAACCAGCATTTTGGGATGGCGTTGAGCAATTTAATCAGCGCCAATTTTATGAGTGCCATGACACTCTAGAGGCAATTTGGATGGAGGCAATGGAGCCAGATCGGACGTTTTATCAGGGCGTGCTGCAAATTGCTGTGGCGCTTTATCATCTCAGCAACGGCAACGGGCGTGGGGCAACAATGCTGCTGGGGGAAGGGCTGCGACGACTGGGGCGCTATACACCAGACTATGGTGGGGTGGATGTGGAGCAGTTGGTTTGCCAAAGTGCGGCGATTTTGGAGGCGTTGCAGCAGCACGGGCCCGAGCAGTCGGCGGCGCTATGGCGATCGCTCTCCACGCCCACCCCCCCAAACACAGACAGCGCTCCCCTCGATCTGCCTGTGATTCGTCCGTTGAGATAGCGTATGAGATAGCGCAGCGGCAAACCAGCCAAATCGACTGCCCAATCGATTTGGCAATCGATTGGTTAATTGGGAAGAGTTTTTTGGGAAACCTTTTAAGGCATTCTCGCGTCTTTTTCCCTTAAAAAGTTGGGACTCTGCGGTTCGCGAACTTAGGCGCACAGCGCTAATCTTGCTAAGATTTTGCAGGGGCGCAACGACATCTCATCTCAATTCTCGATTTTTGATTTGCGATTCTGGATTCCGAAGTTAGGCATTTGTCAGGCTTCCAGCGATTCCATCTGTAGCGCTATTTGCGGGAATTGATAATTGATATCAGACCTGGATTAGTTCGATTTCACTGGCTTTCGATTTCACCACCGGGCAACCCAATGATGGTTCTCTCTCGTTTTTTTAGCACTGCCACAGCAGGCGCACGTCGGGCAAACCAAGGAGCAAAGCAGGTGAACCAGCAGGCAAAGCAACTGTGGATAGCTGGGCTGGCGATCGCCCTGACGCTCCCCGCTGCTGCCTTCCACGCCGCCACCGCGCAAACCGCCGCCCCACCCCCCGCCGGCCAGCCCCTCCGCCTCGAAGCAGACACCACCGAAGCCAACGCCGTCACTGGGGTCATCACGGCGCGAGGGAATGTCCGCATTACCTACCCTGCCCGACAGATTCAGGCGACCGCCGTGCAGGCGCAATATTTCAGCCGTGAGCGCCGCATCGTCCTCAGTGGCAATGTCTACGTCCTGCAAGAGGGCAACAGCCTGCGCGGGGAAGTCGTCACCTATCTCGTAGACGAAGGACGATTCTTGGCAGTCCCCGACCGGGGTCAGCAGGTCGAAGCCATCTACATTGTGCCCGACCCCAATCCCACCACGGGCAGCAACCCCGCCGCCCCGCCCGCCTTCAATCCCAAGCCAGAGTTTAAGCTTCCCGAAAGCCCAGAGTAATTTGTGGGATGCATCACTCGTGGGGTAGACCTGTAACCCGTTTGGGTAAATCTCGGCGTTGTTGCCCTCCGAATCGCCGCTTCTTTGATAAGATCATTGGCTGATTCCATCTGCTGCGAGTACGCTGTTGAAGATTGTCTTAGAGAATATTCATAAGTCCTATAGTCGGCGGCAGGTGGTCAATCGCGTCAGCCTTTCGGTTGGGCAAGGTGAAGTGGTGGGGCTGCTGGGCCCAAACGGGGCTGGCAAAACGACGACTTTCTACATTGCAACCGGAATCGAGCGCCCAGATCAGGGCCGCGTCTGGCTAGGCGATCAGGAAATTACTCGCTTACCCATTCAAGAACGCGCCAGGATGGGGATTGGCTATCTCGCCCAGGAGCCAAGCATTTTTCGCAACCTCAGCGTGCGTGACAATATCTTGCTCGTGTTTCAACAGACGGGCGTGCCCGCCGAACAGCACACAGCAAGACTCCACGGGTTACTCAAAGAGTTTCGCCTGGAAACCGTTGCGGAGACACCCGGAAACCGGGTATCCGGTGGAGAGCGTCGCCGTACCGAAATTGCCCGCGCCCTGGCCGCAGGCATCCACGGGCCCCAGTTTCTTTTATTGGACGAACCCTTTGCCGGGGTTGACCCGATCGCCGTTGCCGAAATCCAGGAGATTATTGCCACCCTGCGCGATCGCCAAATCGGCATCCTGATTACCGACCACAACGTCCGCGAAACCCTCGCCATCACCGACCGAGCCTACATCATGCGCGACGGCGAGATCCTCGCCTCCGGCAGCACCGAAGAACTCTACGCCAATCCCCTGGTGCGGCAATATTATCTGGGCGACAGCTTTCAACCCTGATGGGGGTCGGCGACGGGGTTAGCCCAGTTACAAGCTCCAGTTACAAGCTGATGATTCCAATCGGGAAGCGCTTCCGCGCCCAAGTCCTCCAACCCGTCATCCATCGCCCTCTTTCAATCTTGCACCCAACCCTCGATCCGCTCATGACCACCCTCACTCGCTCCTACCAACCCCGCCAGCCCTGGTGGCAGCGACTCTTGCCGATTCCGGTGATGGATCGGTACATTATTTCGGAACTGCTGCCGACGTTTCTCTTTGGCGTAGGCGCATTCACCTCAATTGGGGTGTCAGTAGATAGCCTGTTCTACCTGGTAAACCAAGTTGTCGAAAAAGGGCTACCTATCCCAAAAGCCATCGAGGTGCTGCTGCTCAAGTTTCCCGAATTCATCGTGTATGGGCTGCCAATGGCAACGCTGCTGTCTACGCTGATGACCTTTGGGCGGTTGTCGAGCGATAGCGAACTGGTGGCGCTGCGGGGCTGTGGCATTAGCACCCAACGCCTAATGCTGCCTGCGCTGATTTTTTGTTTGCTGATTACGGGGCTGATGTTTGCGTTTAATGAGTCGATTGTGCCTGCGGCAAACCTGCGGGCTTCTACGACTCTGCGGGCGGCGCTGAATGAGGAGCAGGTGGAATATCGAGAGAGCAATATTCTCTATCAAGAGTTTCAGCAAGTGCAGCAGCCAGATGGCAGCCGCGAAAGCGTCCTGGCAAGAATTTTTTACTCGAAAGAGTTTGATGGCCAGCGGATGCGGGGGCTGACGATTCTCGACTTTTCGCGGGAGGGACTCAATCAGATTGTGAGCGCTGAGTCGGCCCAGTGGAATCCGCAGCAGAGCGCCTGGGACTTTGAAAACGGCACGATTTACGTGGTGTCGCCGGATGGCTCGTTTCGCAATATTGTGCGGTTTACCGAGCAGCAGCTTGCCCTGCCGCGATCGCCCCTCGACCTGGCCCAGCGCAGCAAAGACTATGGCGAAATGAACATCGCCGAATCGCGAGAATATCTAAAGATCATCGAGCCAGCGGGCAATATCGGCAAAATTCGTGAACTGAAAGTGCGAATTCAGCAGAAGATCTCGTTGCCGTTTGTCTGCGTTGTATTTGGGCTAGTGGGCGCATCGCTGGGGTCACAACTGCGGCGGGCCGGGCGCTCGACCGGGTTCGCCCTCAGCATTCTAATTATCTTTGCATACTACATTCTGTACTTCATCTTTGGGGCGATCGCCCAGGCTGGGGCCCTGCCCCCCGTGCTAGGAGCCTGGATTCCTAACCTGTTTGGACTCGCCGCCGGACTCTTGTTAATGGTTCGGGCATCGCGCTAAAACCGCCCCGCCAGCATCGCATCCGGATGGGCTTCGCGCAGTTGCATTCCCAGGTCGGGCCGATCGGTAATGATCCCCTGAATCCGTCGATCGCCCAGCAGATTGGTCATCAGCGGCTCGTCGTTGACCGTCCACACCCAAACCGGGCGATCGCCCATCACAACCTGCGATAGCAGACTATGGCTCAGCAGTTGCCAGTTTGGCGCAATAAAATCGGCTCGCATTTCCCGCACGCGATCGCGCACCGACTTCGCATTCAGCCGAAACGACTTGCAAAACTTAACCGTCCCATGACCAAATAAAAACCCCGCCTTAACGTCGGGGTAGTGTTGCTTGATGAGGCGGATGGCAAAAGGGTGGAACGACGTAATCACCATCGACTCGGCATCAAAGGCTGGCCTCAAGAGTTCCATCACCTGTTTCTCATAACCAGCCTCTTTTAGCTCTACATCCAGTCGGATTTTGCCTTTGCACAGAGTTATAACCTCTGCCAAGGTCGGAATGTCGGGGTCGAGGGTTTGCAGTTCAGCGTAGGTCAGCTTGCGAATGGGCTTTTCATTCACTTCAGCATCGTGATAGATCACCAGCACCCGATCTTTGGTGCGGCGCACGTCAAACTCCACCATGTCTGCCCCAAAGGCGATCGCCCGCTCAAACGCTGACAGCGTATTTTCCTTGGCATTTGCCGATGCGCCCCGGTGGGCAATGATTAGCGGTTGCATACTCCTCCACTCCAACGCTGAGTCGTTCAGTCCATAGTCTACAGTTCCCACGGAACCTTGCTGCGTGTTCTATATGCCAGTTGGTTTTGGATAACCAAGGGAAAGAGTCAGAGTGCCGAAAATTGCAATCCTCCCCAGTCGCCCTGCTTCCGGTTTTCTAGCTCCCGACTTCTTGACTTCTAACCTGACTCTCAAAATGTTTTCAAAACTGATCTTTTCGGTTCTCGAATAAAGCGATACAATGTTAGTTTTGGGAAAGCATTTCGGAGAGGAATCTAATGGCACGATATCGAGGTCCCCGCCTCAGAGTAGTGCGCCGTCTGGGTGAACTGCCCGGGCTGACGCGCAAAAGCCCAAAGCGGGCATATCCCCCAGGACAGCACGGTCAGGCCCGCAAAAAGCGGACTGAGTACGCCGTCCGTCTAGAAGAGAAGCAAAAGCTCCGGTATAACTATGGTCTTACCGAGCGTCAACTGCTTCGCTATGTTCGTAAAGCTCGCCGCGCCTCCGGTTCTACGGGTGAGTCGCTGCTGCAACTGCTAGAAATGCGACTAGACAACACTGTCTTTCGCATGGGCATGGCTCCCACCATTCCGGCAGCCCGTCAGTTGGTGAATCATGGCCACGTCACCGTCAACGGCAAAGTGGTAGACATTCCCAGTTTCCAGTGCAAGCCCGGTATGGAAATCGGTGTGCGAGACAGCGATCGCTCTCGCAAGCTTGTGGAAGAAAACCTCCAGTTCCCCGGTTTGGCAAACCTGCCCAGCCATCTGGAGTTTGACAAAAACAAGCTGACGGGTAAGGTAAACGGCGTGATCGATCGGGAGTGGGTTGCGCTATCGATCAATGAGCTGCTGGTGGTGGAATACTACTCTAGACAGGCATAAGAACAGGCATAAGAATAGCTGCGATGGCTGGGCTAGTCAGACGGCTTATAGTCAAAATCGCAACTCTTATGCAATTTCTATGCAATTTCTATGCAATTTCTCAATAGTTCCAGGTTACTTTCCAAAAAAATTCCAGTGTTGGCACTCGTGCGGCTGCGATGCCCTCTCTGAATCCGAATTGTTTTAGCAAAGTATCAGGCTGCTAGCTTAGAGTTAGTGCCTTTGATGCGGGATAAGCCTCCGGTGATCCGTCAGTTACCGGGGGCTTTTGTTTGACTGGGCGTGAAAGTACGGCTATGTCAACCCTCGATCTTAAATTTGCGATTTTGGATTTGCGATTTTGGATTTGCGATTTTGGATTGTCCGTCAAGCATTTGGTCAAGCATTTGTATGTAGGGCTTCCGGCGTTTCATTCACAGCGCCGCTTAAAAGAATTGATAGCAGTCGCACATTATTTTTTAGCCTCGAAATCCATAGAGCAAGTTCAACAAAAACTCCGCATACCTAGGGCATTCGGAGTTTTCGGAGGTTATAAAACTTCAGAGGGGCGAACAGTCGCCACCTCAACCTGCATTGCCTAAAACCTGCATTGCCTAACCCAAAAAGCCCGAAAAACCTTGCTGTGCCAACCCACTACTGCGTCAGCCAGTTATGCGCATCATAGCGGGGCGATCGCCCATAGGCAGCGACCTAGCGAGGCGGACTCGTTTTTTGATTGCAGGTCAGACAGGGGAGAACCGTAAAAAGAGAAAGCCAGAGCACCAGGGCACCAACTTCAAACATAGGATGTCGTTAAAGATGAGTTGAAGGGAAACAGGAAAAAGAAACAAACCCAAAGCTGAACGGCAAAACACTATAAGGCAGACCGCAACCTGCGTCAATCCGATGCAGACATAAACTAGGCACAGGCTAAATACAAACTCCACCTGTTGAACCGCTCACAGAAGCCTCCTAGTTGCTGATCTTGCTAGTTGCTGATCTTAGAGCAGTTTCTCTCAATCTCTTTCAGAGCAATCTCTGGAGTCGTAGTAGAACTGCTTACCAAAGGTCACTGAGCGATCGTTCAAATTTCTGACTCTCATCTCCATTTTTACCATTAATTTCACGGATTCCTACCGCCAACGTGCTGAGTTTTACCAAAAATGGCGGTTCATCCCATCGGGCGATCGCGCTTCATGATTCCCTAAGGTTGACGACAGTTTTGGAGTGGGAATACTACAGATTAGGGGCTTGGAGTTAGCGCCATTTGAAATCCTGGATTCTGCCTTTAACCGCCGTTTGCTCAAAGCAACAGGAACAGTTTGAACCAGAGCCAATGGTTCCAAAATCCTCCTTTTGAAGGAGATTTTGAGGAAAGCCTAGTCATGAGCCATCCAACGATCCGGGAGTTGCCTTCCACTGTTGCAACCCTGATGCACGCAGTTGCATATTCTCACTCCTGCCCCTTTGTATCCGCGTTGCAAAGCAATCAGCCCTAACTGATGAACCTTCCCATGTCCGCAGAACCCCTTACCGAATCATTACCAGAGCCGCCCACGGGTGCATCCGCCGGATTTGCCGACAACTGGAGCTACCTAAAGACCGAGCTAGGCTGGCTAGAGCGGATGTTGATGGTGGCGGTAGCGCGACAAAAAAAGGAAGCCAAAGAAATCGACCGGGTGGCGCAGTCGCGGGCAGACCGGGTGACGAGCCACTGGTGGCAGGGCGTAATTTCTCTAGACGGCAAAATCTGCTACGACGAATATCGCCAGCCGCCAACAACAACAGCCGTGACCACGCCCCGACCCAGCTATCAGCAGCAGATTGAAGGACGCATCCGGGCGACAGAGGCACGGGGCATTCTGCTGGGGCTGCCGATGTTATGCAATCGCCTCCAACTTTCGCTGTTTGAAAAACAGGTAATTTTGCTGGCGATCGCCCCAGAGGTAAACCGCCGCTATGCCCGTCTATATCGCTTTTTGCAGGGCGAAGAGTCTGCCGTGTCTGACTTGCCGACGGTGAACCTGGCGCTGCAATTGCTGTGCCGCAATGATCAGGAATGGCGAGTCGGGCGATCGCGCTTGCTGGATGACGCACCGCTGCTGAAGTTGGGTCTGCTCGAGCGACACCCGCGCAACACCGACACCCTGCTCAACCAATCGCTGCGACTGGCGGCTCCGCTGGTTAACTTTTTGCTCGACGAACAGCCCCAGCCAGAGGCGCTCGATGGCCTGCTGAAACCCCCTGATATCCAGTCGTTTTTGACCTTCAGCCGACCACAGACGCAGTGGGAGGCACTGGTGCTGCCAGAACCGCTAATGGAGCGGCTGCGATCGCTCTGTGACCTGGCTAGCGCTGCTGCCGTCTCTCCAAATGCTAGCCACCCCCTCGCCGTGCTAGCCGGGCCATCGGGCACAGGCAAAACCCTAGCTGCCGGGGCGATCGCCCACAGGCTGGGGCAACCCCTGGCAACGGTCGATCTGGCACAGCTCAACCCGTCCGATTTTCCCCTGCTCTTGAAAGATATCGAAGCAACCCACCCGCCGCTGCTGCTGGTGAAATCAGCCCAGCTTTGGCTACGACGGTCGGCGGCGATCGCCCCATCCGATGTATCCCGCTTGCTCTCCCAGCGGCAAGAACACGGAATGCTAACCCTGTTTAGCCTGCCCCATGCCGAGGCGATCGCCCTGCCCTGGCAGCGCCCGCTTCGGCCGGTTCTCTCGTTTGCGATGCCCGACGCAACCCAACGCTTGCAGCTTTGGCAGCAAACGGAATTGTTTTCTCAAAGCAGCCCCATCGACTGGGCGGCCCTGGCCAAGCAGTTAGTCATATCTGGCGGCGAGATTATGGCGATCGCCCAAACCGCCCGCCAGCTTCAGTTTGCCAAGGATGCCCCCCTGGCCCAACACTTGCAGCAGGCGATCGCCCTGCGAGGACATTCCCTCTCAATTCCGCTGCGGCCGCGCAGCCGGGGGCGCAAAGGCCGAAAAGAATCGTAACAGATTGGCAATCCAAACGCTCCACTCTACAATCCAAAAACGGGATACCCCTCCTCGCCCCCGCCGACGGATTCCTCGGACGGATTCCTTCCGTATGGATTTTCATGTATTGCCTCAACCCCCGCTGCCCCAAACCCGCCAATCCCCAGAGCCATCGCTTCTGCCAGACCTGTGGGGCGCGGCTGCTGCTGGGCGATCGCTACCGGGCCTATCAACCCCTGGGCAATGGCGAATCGAGCCGCACCTTTTTGGGGCTAGACACCCACAAAATCACCGACAATCGCTGCATTATCAAGCGCTTTCAAAACCAGACGGGCGAAGAACGCTTTCGACAAGAAACCGCACGGCTCGACGAACTCAGCAGCCATCCCCAAATTCCCGACCTCTACGCCTACTTCGAGCGAGAAGATGCCCAATTTCTGGTGCAGGAATTTGTCGAAGGGCGCAACCTGTTGCAGGAAATGACCCAAAACGGCAGCTTCGACGAATCCCAAATTCGCACCCTGCTGGCTGAACTATTGCCCCTCCTGCAATTTCTCCACGACCACCAGATTATTCATCGAGACATCAAGCCCACAAACCTGATTCGCAGAGGACAGGCAGCAGGCGACGGGCAGCAGGCAAACCTCGATGTCGCTAGTTGGGCGATCGCAGAAGCACCAGAGCTAGCTGGCTGGCTGCAAAACCCCAATCCCCAAAATCCAAAACCCAAAACCCAAAACCCAAAATCCCTCGTTCTGGTCGATTTTGGCGCAGCCAAACGCCTCACCCAGTCTGCCTTGGCCCGTCCGGGAACGCTGATGGGCAGCGCCGAATATGCCGCACCAGAGCAACTCATGGGCCAGGCAACCTACGCCAGCGACTTGTATAGTCTGGGCGCAACCTGCATTCAGCTTTTGACGGGGCTGAGTCCGTTTGAGCTATTTGACGGAGTTCGAGGACTATGGCACTGGCGGTCGGTGGCGGGCAGCATCAGCGATACCCTGGCGCAGGTGTTAGACAAAATGCTGGCCATGAGCCTGGGCGACCGCTTCTCGTCTGCCGCTGCGGTGATGGCCGCACTGGGCATCGGGAATCCAGAATCGGGGAAACCGGAACGGGCAGCCAGGATCAGCCTGAAACCCGAACCCGCAAGCCCCTGGCGCTGTGTGGGGACGCTGGACGGCGGGGCGGGGGTGAATGCGATCGCCCCACTGCCGGGACGGGAACTGCTGTTTAGCGGCGGCAATGAGGGGCGACTAGTGGTGTGGGACTGCGATCGCGGCGAGGCGCTGTGGAGGTTTGATGAGCCGGGGGTCGTCGTGACGACAGTAGCCGTCAGTCCGCTGGGCGATGTGCTAGCCAGTGGCGGCTTTGACCGCACCATCAAACTGTGGGACTGGCAGGCTGGCAGGCTGAAACGAACGCTGGTCGGGCATACAGACGTGGTAACGGCGATCGCCTTCGCCCCCGATGGCACGCTCTACAGCGCCAGCCGCGACAAAACGATTCGCCAATGGTTGCCCAACAGCGGCGAGGCGATCGCCACCTTTATCAGCCACAAAGCAGCCGTAGAGGCGATCGCCCTCCACCCCCAGCAGCCCATCCTGGTCAGCGGTGGCGCAGAGGGGGCAGTCAAAATTTGGCACACCGGGACACGAGAACTGCTGCGAACCCTGTCAGGGCACGGGGCCCAAGTGAGTGCGATCGCCCTGCCGCCAGAACCAGCCACAACCCAGAGCAGCACTGTTCTCAGCGGCAGTTGGGATATGTCGCTCAAACGGCGAAACCTGCACGCGGGCGGCCTACGCTACAGCTTGACCGGCCATCTGTTGCCGATTACGGCCCTCTCTTGCAACCCCTCCGCCCGTCTGCTGTCTACCGCTAGCCACGACACGACGGTCAAGCTCTGGAACCTGGAAACAGGGGCGCTGCAAGCCACCCTCACAGGACACACTGCTGCCGTAGAGAGCGTTGCGTTTTTGTCCGAAAAGCGCCTTGCCAGCGCCGGACGAGACGGCACAATCAGGCTCTGGCAGATATCTTAGGCAGGTGGTTTTGCTGTGGAGTATTTTTGAGCATTTTGCAACTGAGTATGAAGACTCATTTGCCTGAGCCAGTAGTCGTGTGTTCTTGAGTCAATAAACGATGAATTTTTGAGGAAGCTGGCCGAATCGGCTAAAACCCTGATGTACCCAACATCTTGGATTGTTATATTTGGAAGAGTTAAGGGGTTTCACCCCCCAGCGCCGACCGTGTTTTCCGGACTACTTAATCTAGACTTTGTATCTTTTGAAGCCAGTCTAAGTATTTGCACGCAAAAAATCGGCTAACTGGCAAATTTTCAGTAGTTACACCTGCTTAAGCTTTATGTTAGGCTTCACATAATTTCAAATTAAGTGAATCTAACGAGAAGATTCAGCAGGAATATAGCTAGCCCCCAACTTGCTAGCTGAAAATCATAAAAAGGATGTGCATTTATGATTTCAGGAGCCTTGTCATTCGTCGAATCTACCGGAATGAACACCCATTCATCTACTAAAGACGCGACTCATCCTCTCTTCAAAACGATTCCGCCAGAACGCGTTGGAATCAATGGTGAATACGACTACAACGGACTCGCAAATCGCGTTATCCAAGCATTGGAGCAACAGTTTAGCTATGAAGATTTGCAGCATCTGAAGGTTCGCCAACGAGGAACTGTGGTGATGCTTTCAGGTCAGCTCTCCAGTCAACAATTGCTCCATCAGATTCGCTGTGCTTCTTTGAATGTATCTGGCGCAACGGATGTTGAAACGCAGGGCGTAAGTATTACCCCCCAGTCTCCCTGCCAAGGCGCTGCTTGAGTTAACTTTGCTGAGCGTTGGCGACAGTTCACCACAGTTCATCGTCCTCAGTGAGCGGGTTTCAACAATCCGTACTGTCCTTTAGCAGGATATTGTCAGGCGTAATACCGAACCCGGTTAATTGCCTACAGATTAACTGCTTACAGATTAGTTTACAGATCAGTAGCTGTCTTAACTATATAGTTCTTTAACTATCAGTTAAAGCAGCTTTAGTAGAAGTTGGTCAATCCCCAACTGCGATCGCACTGCTGCATAAAGACGCGGCAGCAATGCGCCATCAAAGTCTATCCATCCCCAACCGCCTTTTGGATGGATAGGGGTGCTTAACAAGTCGCTTACCCATTTGAGCCACCTTGGAACCATTCCATAGGTCTTCATCGGCCGGTTATGCTTGCAGCACTCGCTATAGTTGAGCGTGCCGCACTTCGTTGAGCAACTGGATTGCTGCAACTGGACTGCTGCAACTGGTTTGCTGCAACTGGTTTGCTGCAACTTTGTCAGTTCGCTTGCCCTGAGACTATAAGCCAGGTGATTTATTTTGATCATGGCTTGATCATGGCTGGTAATGGCTGCGCTCCACCCGTCTTTGGCGGGGCGATAGCGCTGCTCTAACTCTTCTGGACTCAGATGGCGGGGTAATTTGCACCCGTTTCAGCAACGCCGCTCTCTACATGACTGTCTCTACGTGACTGTCTCTACATGACTGTCTCTACATGACTGTCTCTACAGTACGAACATTCAACCGGATTTTATATGACCTGAAATCACGTTGGAGCAGATGGGCGATCGCCGGGATAGCAGGAATGGCGATCGCCGCCTGTCCGGTTGACGCAGAACCACTCAGCAAGATTACGTTTGACCTAGCGCAGATTTCGCCAGAAGGCTTGGTTGGGCCACCCGATGGATGGCGATCGCTCCGCTATGAGTTTTGCATTCCTCGCAGCACAGACCACCAGGCCGAGGTGCAGGCGATCAACCCGGCGATCGAGTTTTATCCAAATAGTCCAGGGCGTATTGGGTGCAGCGCCACACAGATTCTCTGCATTGGCGAAACCCACAGTCCAAACTGGCGTGAAATGCTGCTGAACTTGGCACGGCTCGATTACGTCGAGCGGATTGACGAGCTTTATGGCGAGTAAGGGGGCAGGTTTCAGGTCTCAGGTATCAGGCGTGAGAAGAATGACGCATCCAACCCTCGACCCCTAACCCCTGAAACCTGATCCCTAAAATCCCTCCTGCTCTAGCTCCTCGATCACCTGAAGCCCACGCGGATCGCCTAGCTTCAGCATCGACAGCTTGGCATCTTCCCGAACGCCCATCTCTTCATCTTCGGCAAAGGCTTCAATCAGCGCGTCGATGGCAGTGGCATAAACCACATTCGACGGCAGTTCGCGGCAAAGCTGACCAACTGACCAGGCGCAATTGCTCCGCACGGCAGCGATCGGATCACGGCGCAGGGCTTCGATTAGCGGCGGAATAGCAGCAATGATTTCGTCGTAACCGACCATGGCCATTTGCGCCAGAGCGCTGGCCGCCCATAGGCGCACCGCCGGAATGTCTGTCTTTAACGCTGTTAATAAAGGTTCCAAGGCGCGGCGATCGCGGCTATTGCCCAACGCCCACACAATCCCCTTTCGCACGTAGCCATTCCAGTCTTGCTGAAACTGAGCGATCAGCGGCTCTACGGCCTCACTGCTAGGGTTTCGCCCCAGCGCATAGGCCGCACTCACCCGCACCAGCGGGCACGACTCGCGTAGCAGCCGGATTAGATGCGGCACCGCCCGCGCATCTTCTAATTCGCAAAACGCTCGCGCAGCCAGCATCCGCTGCTGAGGTTGGGGCGACTCCAGCAGCGCCAACATTTCATCCGGGTCAGGTTTGGGGGCTTCTGTCTCGCTGGCGGACTCGTCTAGCTTGTCCAGCGGGCTTTCCAGGTCAAGGTCTAGCTCTGCCGCCAGCACAGAAAGGTCGTCATTGTCATACATATTGTCACTTTACAGCAATGCGGGGTCAGGGTTGGGAAGTCGAAACGGGTGCTTCTTCACGCCTGCTCGCGCTCCGTGATTCTGTCCGGGATCGTCTCAATGATTGCCAAATGATTACACCAGAAATCTGCTTACGTCAGAATCGTACCGCCCATGAGCTTGCGATAGCGGTAGGTCAGTTCAGACTTCATCAGCGGCCAGCGATCGAGGGTGGGGTCTTTGGTCATGGCGGTTTCGGCGGCTTCGCGGGCGAGGCCCAGCACGTCTTGATCTTCCACCAAGCTGGCCAGAGCAAAGTCGGGCAGTCCTGATTGGCGTGTTCCCAGCACCTCACCCGGCCCGCGAAAGCGCATATCCATTTCTGAGATGAAAAAACCATCCTGCGACTGCTCCAGCACTTTCAGCCGCTGGCGGGCGGTTTCCGATTTGGTGCTGCTCATTAGCAGGCAAAACGATTGGGCCGCACCCCGCCCGACCCGTCCCCGGAGCTGATGAAGCTGCGACAGTCCAAACCGTTCGGCGTGTTCGATCAGCATGACCGTGGCGTTGGGCACATCCACGCCAACCTCCACAACCGTTGTGGAGACGAGGATTTGCGTCTGTCCGTCGCGAAATTGTGAAATCGCCTCGTCTTTTTCAGCAGAGGTCATGCGCCCGTGCAGCAAGCCGATTTGAAATTCGGGAAAGATCACCTCTCGGAGCCGCTGATATTCGTCGATCGCCGATTTGAGGTCGAGCTTTTCTGATTCTTCTACTAGCGGCAGCACGATATAGACCTGCCGACCCTGAGCGATTTCGCGGCGCATCAGGTCATAGGCGTGCGATCGCTCTTTGGCCGTCAGTACGTTGGTCTGAATCGCCTTGCGTCCCGGTGGCAGCTCATCGATCTGGCTCACGTCTAGGTCGCCGTGCAGCGTCAGCGCCAGGGTCCGAGGAATCGGCGTGGCGGTCATGGTCAAAACATGGGGATGGTCGCCCTTTTGCTGGAGCCGTGCCCGCTGCTGTACGCCAAAGCGATGCTGTTCGTCGATCACCACCAGCCCCAGGCGAGCAAACTGCACCGGGTCTTCGATCAGGGCATGGGTTCCAACGAGCAGCGGTAGTGTGCCCGTGGCCAAATCTTCGTGAATTTGGCGGCGCTTGGCGGCTTTGGTCGAGCCGGTGAGAAGTTCCACCGACAGATGCAGCGGGTTAAACCAGTTCACCAGCTTGCGATAGTGCTGCTCGGCCAGCACCTCTGTCGGAGCCATCAGCGCCGCTTGAAAACCCGATTGAATCGCCGCCAAAATCGCCACCACCGCCACCACGGTTTTTCCAGACCCCACATCGCCCTGCACCAGGCGGTTCATCGGCGCAGTCTGTCGCAGGTCGTTGAGAATGTCGTTAATGACGCGCTGCTGTGCGTTTGTAAGCTGAAACGGCAGGATTTTGTAGAACTCGTCAATTAGCTTGCCCGTCGGCGCGAGGACGGCGCTGGTTTGTTCTTGGCGCTGGGTTTGGCGGCGCTTGAGCAAGCCCAGTTGCAAATAGAAAAACTCGTCAAACACCAGGCGGCGGCGGGCGGCGGCCAGCGACTCGCCCTCTGGCGGAAAGTGGATGTGGGCGATCGCCTCTTGAATGCCCACCAATCCATACTTTTCGCGCAGACCGTTGGGCAGCGCCTCCTGCAACTGGTTCACCGCAGGCAGCGCCCCCAGCACCGCCTTTCGCACCACATCTGCCTGCACGCCTTCTGTCAGCGGATACACGGGCACCACGCGCCCCACCTTCATCGACTCAATCGACCCGCCGATATGGTCGATCACCTCGATCTGCGGGTCATCCAGCGTTTTGCCCGATTTGCCCTGCTTCACCAAACCCGATGCCGCCACCACCGCCCCCGGTGGATACAGCCGCTTTTGCTGCTCTTGCCAGCCGCGACTGCGAAACCGCGCCCCAGCGTAAAATCGGCTGAGTTTAATCTGCCCCGTGTGGTCGCGCACAGTCATCTCAAAAATGGCGAGTTTGGCATTGCGCGGACTGTTGAAGACGGTGCAGCTTTTCACCGTGCCGATCAGCGTCACGGTTTCCCCTGGCTCCAGGTCGCGGATATTCACCTGGCGGGCGTAGTCGATGTGGTCGCGGGGATAGTAGTAGAGCAGGTCGCGGACAGTGTGCAGCCCCAGCTTTGCCAGCCGTTCGGCGTTTTTTGCGCCCACGCCAGGGAGATAGGTCACGGCCTGATCAAGCGTCAACCGACTGCTTTTTTCGACCAGGGGAACGGCTTTGGGGACTTTCGTTTTCGGGGCGGTGCGGGTCGGGGGTGCAGCCGTCGCAGCGGTGTGGTCTGAATTTTGGGCGATTCCTTCGGAAAGCTTTGCTAACGCCCCTTCAGATTCCTCCGCTTGCGCCCGATCTTCGGCCAGGCGCTTGGTTTGATACAACACGCGGCGCGTATCAGCCACGAGATGCTGCCGCTGGGCAAAGGTGAGGTCGGAATAGCGCGAAAACTTGTGGGCGATCGCCCTTAGCCGCTCCTGTTCCACAATGGGCAAATCGTTCGGCGGCTCTCGCAGCGTCAGCGCCAAAAACTCGCTAAAGCGGTGCTGCTTGCCCTCCAGGTCATTGAAGCCCCGCTCTGCCTCGATTGCCAGTGCTTTTTGCAGTCGCAGCCAGTCCATGCTGGAATTCTAGAGTGAATTGTCGGGTTTAGCAGTTTTAATCTTCGTGCCAAGTGGATCGCCACGCCTGCTCGGCCTGGGCGATCGCCCGTTCGCGAGACTTTTTCTCATAGTCTTGACCCAGTTGCTTGAGGCGGGCGTTTAACCCGCGCAGTTTTGAGCGCCAGTTGGCCAGCAGCGGCGACCCAAACTCTAGCTCCGACAAGCGCAGACGAATAGCCACAATTCGAGTAATCGAAACCTGGTCTGGCTTATCGCCCTGTGCCTCGATCATCAGGTTCAACAGGTTGGGCGGGCCGAGAGTCGAGTCAGACGCGCCTGCCTTGGCGGCCACTTCGATAATCGGCTCTGGAATCTGGTTGGGCAAAATATTGACTTGGTGCAGCAGGCGATTGGCCGCCTGGGACTGATCCCGCAACACAGCCGCGATCCGTCGCTCAATTTTTGCTTGCCACCGCGCTAGATGATCTACCGGTGAAGGCGACGGATTGGGGCTAGAAACGCCTTTGGCTTTGGCGGCTGCCTGAGAGGTCGCCCGCGAGAGAGACGAGGCGGCGGCTTCGAGCAAGTCTTGTGGAGAGGCGTTCAAGGCATCTGCCATGCCCCGTTTCTGAGTCGAGCGGGTAGGGTTATCCTGGGGGCGATCGCCCGTCGCGCCGCCTTCCCCATCAAACGACGAATCTTCGGCCAGGTCCTCCGGTGACCTGCCAAAAACCGAGGCCTCCTCAAAATCCACCTCCGTTAATCCAAACTTCTCGTTTAACGCGGCTTTCAGTTCTGCTGCCTCATCTTGCGACAAAATCAGTCCCCTGGCTTCCTCCGGCGCACTGGGCGGTGCCTCCAGATCAGCCCCCCAGCCCGCATCTTCGTCTAACGCCAGCAGCAGGCGGTCTTGGGTGGCTTGGGCGACTTGACGGAGCGATCGCTGCAATGCCTCGCGCTGACTCACTGAAAGGTTCAAAAATGCGTCGGGATAGCCCTGAGTACAGAGATGATAGCTGGCCATGATAAGCTGCTGGCGGGCTGTCGTCCCTAGCTCCGCCAGATAGCCACGATAGACCTGCTCAAATTCTTGCTGCAATTTGGCGATCGCCTCCCTCAGCACCGCCAAATCTTGCTCAATTTGCTCAACCGTTTTTGCCATGCCCACCCCTCGCGCAATGCCAAAAGACTAGAGTACAAAAGCAACTCAGACTTTCTAGTCTGCCGCTCTCACACCCTAGCCTTTTTCAGCTTTCAACAAAGCCGCTCGACTGAATAGCTCAGACGAAACGCTGGAATTCAAGACCCTGAACTCAAGCCCTCAAAACCCTGGCCTGCCCTGATCCTACTTCTTCTTTTTCTTCTTCTCTTCTTTCACCTCAGCTTTGGGTTCTGCCTTAGGCTCGGCCTTGGGTTCTTCTGTCGGTTCTGCCTTGGGTTCTGCCTTGGGTTCTTCTTTCACCTCAGCTTTGGGTTCTGCCTTAGGCTCGGCTTTAGGTTCTTCTGTCGGTTCTGCCTTAGGCTCTACCTTCGCACCAGTTTGAGCAGCGACTTCTGCGGCAAAGTCCGTCTCCTCCTTCTCAATGCCTTCACCCATCACAAACCGCACAAATCGGCGTACCTGAATGTTTTCGCCCAGGCTGGCAATCACATTCTTAATATGTTCTTCAAGCGTGATGCTCTGATCTTTGATATAAGGCTGATCAAGCAGCGACAGTTCCTTCAGGCGCTTCTCAATGCGGCCTTCCACAATCTTGGCACGAACGGCTTCCGGCTTATTAGACAGGTCATCCTTACCTGCTTCAATCTCTTTTTCCTTCGCAATCACATCCTCAGGAATATCAGCCACCTTCACATATTCCACGTTGGGGCTGGCCGCAATCTGCATCGCCACATCCCGCACCAACTGCTGAAACGATTCGTTCCGCGCTACAAAGTCAGTTTGGCAATTGACCTCAACCAGCACCCCAACCCGGCCACCCGTGTGAATGTAGCTCCCTACCAGGCCTTCTGCCGTCGTCTTGCTCAGCGCCTTTTCCGCTTTGGTGATGCCCCGCTTTCGCAGCCATTCTACTGCTTTTTCAATGTCGCCATCGGATTCTGCAAGGGCCTTTTTGCAATCCAGCATCCCTGCGCCAGTCTTGTCGCGCAGTTCCTTGACGAGCTTTGCCGAAATCTCCGCCATGTTCGTTGAGTCCCCGTGTGCAAGTGGTTGAACTGTTGCTATCCAGGTCTTAGGTTACAGGGATTAGGGGACAGGTGTCAGGTAGGAGTTCACAACCCTCTGCTCGTTTCCTGGTTCCTGACCCCAGACCTTATAATGCCCAGACTTTTCTCCCTAGTGGTTTATCGACTTTTAGTTTTAGGGTAAATGCCCACAGGGTTTACCCTAAAACTAGGCTATCGCTGCACTAGTTTTCTTCGCTTTCTTCATCGTCTACGAATTCAGCATCTTCGTAGTCGTACTCTTCCTCAGCGCCCTCGTAATCGTACTCGTCTTCTACATCCAACTGGCCGTGGCGACCTTCGTAGATGGCATCTGCCAGACGACCGACAATGAGCTTAATCGAGCGAATCGCGTCATCATTGGCAGGGATCGGCACGTCTACCAAGTCAGGATCGCAGTTAGTATCTAGCAACGAAACGATGGGAATACCCAGCTTTTGGCACTCTTGCACAGCGTTATATTCCCGGCGCTGGTCAACAATCACCACGACATCAGGAACCTTCCGCATTGCTTTGATGCCACCGAGATATTTCTGGAGCTTTTCTAGCTCGCGACGCAGCATGGCGGCCTCTTTTTTGGGAAGCAGGTCAAGTTGACCTGTCTCCTGGCGGCGCTCCAATTCTTTGAGGCGATCGACACGAGTTTTGATGGTGGCCCAGTTGGTCAACATGCCGCCGAGCCAGCGCTGGTTTACAAAATAGGAGCCGCAGCGCAGTGCTTCTTGGGCCACAATGCCCGCAGCCTGGCGCTTAGTTCCGATAAACAAAAACTTGCTGCCCTTTTCGGCTTCGGTGCGCACGTAGTTATAGGCATCATCCATATACTGGGCGGTTTGCACCAGGTCGATGATGTGTACCCCATTGCGCGACGTATAGATGTAGGGCGCCATCTTGGGGTTCCAGCGGCGGGTCTGGTGCCCAAAGTGAACCCCTGACTCAAGCAATTGAGCCAATGAAACAACTGGCATGAATTTGATCTCCTTTCGGGTTATTCCTCCATCCGGGAGTATTCTTGCTCAGGTCGCTAGCTGGAACCTTGAGCCTGTCGAGACATTCGTGCGGAACGTCTCAATCATTGCAAAGTCCTCGAAAGTCTTGCTGCCTGAGGCTTAGAACACCCGAAAGCCCGGATGTGTGAATTTAGACAACTTCTCTAGCGTATCACAGCGATCGCCCACTTTGAAAGTCCTAAAACCCTCACACCCCAGCGCAGACCAAATCACTTAGCCCTCCCGCGCTGCCAGCTTTTCGGGCGCTGGGGCTTGGGCTGGCGCACTGCTTCCCGTTTCCGAAAGACTGCGATGCATCGCTTCGACAAACTGGCTAACGCGGATCGGGTCGATAGGCTGCTCGATTTGACCGTGACGCTTCAGCGAACTGGACACAATCACACCGTCTGCCGCCTGAATCAGTCGAGGAATATTTTCCCAACTGGCTCCGCTGCCGATAAACACGGGTGTCTCCCCCGCCGCCGCGCTAGCCAGTTCCAAATCTTCTAGGCTAGGCGGGCTGCCCGTGGCCCAGCCAGAGAGAATCACCGCATCCGCCAATCCGCGCTCGATGGTTTCCTGCACGGCCGTCGTCAGGTTGGGCGATCCCAGCGGGCGGGCGTGCTTCACCAGCACATCGGCAAAGATCTTGACCTCGCTGCCGAGTTCTCGCCGATAGCGCAACAACTCATGGGCGCGACCTTCAATTAGCCCCTGATCGGTCGCCATTACGCCCGTCAGTACGTTGACCCGGATGAAGTGGGCGCGAGTGCAGGTGGCGATCGCCATCGCGCTCCGAGCATCATTCCGCAGCACGTTTACGCCGATCGGCAGCGTCACCAGATTCATCAGCCGCTGCACCACAAGGCTCATCGCGCTAACGACTGCCGGATCAACAGCGTCCTTTGTGAAAGGCGCATCAAAGAAGTTTTCAACGATTAGCCCATCCACGCCGCCCGATGCCAGCGCCGTAGCCTCCTGCTCAGCCCGGGCAATTACGGCTTTCAGGCTATTGCCCCAACGCGGCGATGTAGGCAATGGCAACAGATGCACAACCCCAATCACCGGATGCTTTGTTTTGAAAATCTGCGTTAAGTCCACGCGGCTAGATAATTAACGAAGCAAGGTCTAAAAGGTCTAAAAGGTCTGCCGTCTATCTGCCGTCTATCTGCTGTGTATTAGCAAGAGGTTAGCGAGAAGGATGTCGCCTCGGCGCACGGCCGACCTGCCGATTGGCTAATCTTTGGCTAATCTGCTGATCAATAGAGCAAATGATTCGGCAGAGCGAACTGTACAGAGTCCACCCACATAAGTTCAACTTTACAGCAACAGGGGCGCAATCACGTTAATCCCAAGGTGGTCGAGAATTGTCTACACTAAACGTGGATACATGGAAACGGATACATAGAGGGATATATAGCAACGGACAAGTACTTGGTTCGTTGGAACCGCTTTCGCCAAACATGAGGTGAAAGCGAGATGGAACCAAGCCGCTGAACGGAAGATTCCACAGGTTTCTGCCAGAGGTTTTGGCGTGTTTGGCTGTATCATGAAACGTCGCCTGACCCTACCTTTTGATAGATATTTTGATGAAGCAAGCCTGAAATGTATAGTTATGTAATGTTTTAGGCTATAGTAAGAACTAGTGTTAGATTAATGCGATTGCGTTTAACGGTATCCTCTATGCCCCTGTTGGGTGGGCTACATGGCTCGAAGGGGCCGGGGGTGAAGGCAGTGAAGACTTCACTGTAATGGGCGATCGCTCTACATTCGTTCTGCTTACCGTTCAACCCGCGCATTATTCTAGTCTGAATGAGTACTAAGCCAGTAATTGCCATTTCTCACCTAGGCTGTGAGAAAAATCGAATCGATACGGAGCATATGCTGGGACTGCTGGTGCAGTCTGGCTATCAGGTCGATTCCAATGAAGAATTAGCCGATTACGTCATTGTCAACACTTGCAGCTTTATTCAGGCGGCCCGCGAAGAGTCGGTGCGGACGCTGGTCGAGCTAGCTGAGGCAAACAAGAAAATCGTGATTACAGGCTGCATGGCGCAGCACTTTCAGAAAGAACTGCTAGACGAAATCCCAGAGGCAGTTGCCGTGGTGGGCACTGGGGATTATCACAAGATTGTGGACGTGATTCAGCGGGCAGAGGCTGGGGAGCGCGTTCAGGAAATCTCTGCGGAGCCGGTCTACATTGCAGACGAAACCACGCCCCGCTACCGCACAACGACCGAAGGTGTCGCCTACCTCCGCATTGCCGAAGGCTGCGACTATCGCTGCGCGTTTTGCATCATTCCTCACCTGCGCGGCAATCAGCGATCGCGCTCGATCGAATCCATCGTCGCAGAAGCCCGACAGCTCGCGGCCGAAGGCGTTCAGGAAATCATCCTGATTTCCCAGATCACGACCAACTACGGCGTAGATTTGTACGGCGAACCCCGGCTGGCGGAACTGCTGCGGGCGCTGGGCGAGGTCGAAATTCCCTGGATTCGGATGCACTATGCCTACCCCACCGGGCTAACGCCGAAGGTGATCGCAGCGATTCAGGAAACGCCCAACGTGCTGCCCTACCTGGATTTGCCCTTGCAGCATTCCCATCCGGAGGTGCTGCGGGCGATGAATCGTCCCTGGCAGGGGCAGGTAAACGACGGCATCATCGAGCGGATTAAAACCGCGATCCCCGATGCCGTACTGCGGACGACCTTTATCGTCGGCTTCCCTGGCGAAACCGAGGAGCATTTTCAGCATTTGCTGGCGTTTGTGCAGCGACATGAGTTTGACCATGTGGGGGTGTTTACCTTTTCTGCCGAAGAGGGCACGCCCGCCTTTAACCTGCCCAACCAACTGCCTCAGGATGTGATGGACGAGCGGCGCGATCGCCTCATGCAAGTCCAGCAGCCGATTTCCCTACGGCGCAACCAGGCTCAGGTGGGGCGAGTAGTAGATGTTCTGATCGAACAAGAAAATCCCGAAACGGATGAACTAATTGGGCGATCGGCCCGCTTCTCTCCTGAAGTGGATGGGCTGGTCTATGTCCAGGGCGATGCTCGGCTGGGATCAATGGCCACCGTAGAAATTACTGGAGCCGATGTGTATGACCTCTACGGGCAGATTGCCGATGCCCGCACGCAACTCAGAGGCGCGCTCAGCCGTGTCTCAGCAAACTGAACTCTTTTAAGGAGACCTAATGACGCTTTCATTCACTAGTCTGGGTTTGTCTGAGGCGCGGGCGCGCCATCTAGAAAAAGCTGGATTTGCTGCACCAACGCCGATTCAGGCGCAGGCGATTCCCCATCTGCTGTCGGGACGCGACGTAGTGGGGCTGGCCCAGACCGGAACAGGTAAAACGGCAGCTTTTTCGCTGCCCATTTTGGAACAAATTGATGTCAACAACAACGCAGTGCAGGCGCTCATCCTAACGCCGACCCGTGAACTGGCAATCCAGGTCTATCAGTCAATTCGGGCGCTGACGGACGATCGCCGCCTGAAAATTTTGCCGACCTACGGTGGACAGTCCATCGACCTGCAAATCAACCGCCTCCAGCGGGGTGTGCAAATCATTGTGGGCACGCCAGGGCGCGTGCTGGACTTGCTGAAGCGGGGTGACCTAAAGCTGAACAAGCTGGGCTGGCTGGTGCTGGATGAAGCCGACGAAATGCTGAATATGGGCTTTATTCAGGATGTGGAAAAAATTCTGAGCCAGTCGCCCCCAGAGCGGCAGACCGCATTTTTCTCCGCTACGATGGACCCGTCGATCCGCGAGTTGGCGGCTAAGTTTTTGCGATCGCCCGTCACCGTCAGCATCGAGCAGCCCAAGGCTGCACCGACGCGGATTAATCAAGTGGTGTACATGGTGCCGCGTGGCTGGACGAAGGCCCGCGCCCTCCAGCCCATCCTGGAACTAGAAGATCCCGAATCGGCGCTGATTTTCGTCCGCACGCGCAAAGCCGCTGCCGACCTGACCCGCCAACTGCAAGCCGCTGGACACAGTGTGGATGAATATCATGGCGACCTCAGCCAGTCTCAGCGGGAGCGGCTGCTGCTGCGCTTCCGGCAGCGCCAAGTGCGCTGGGTGGTGGCGACGGACATCGCCGCCCGCGGTCTGCATGTGGACGACCTCAGCCATGTGATCAACTACGACCTGCCCGACAGTGTGGAGAGCTATGTCCACCGGATTGGCCGCACGGGACGCGCTGGCAAAGAGGGCACAGCGATTACGCTGATTCAGCCCCTAGACAAGCGCAAGCTGCGGGACATCGAGCGGCACATCCGCCAGCAGTTGCAAACGGGCACCATTCCGACCCGTGCCCAGATCGAAGCCCGCTATCTGGAAAAACTCCAAGGGCAACTGCGGGAAGCGCTGGTGGGCGATCGCCTCGCCTCGTTCTTGCCCATTGTGACGCAGCTTAGCGAAGAGTACGACATGCGGGCGATCGCCGCTGCGGCCTTGCAGATGGCCTACGACCAAACGCGCCCCGCCTGGATGCGCGGCGACCACGCCTATTCCGACGATGTGCCGCTGGAAGAAAGCCGCCCCCGCAGCGACTACAGCAGCGGGCCCAAGCCCAAGCCCATCAAGCGCTCCAAGACTTCGGTCAATGAGTAGGCTGTCTGCTAGGCGGTCTGTTCTGCCTGTCGCTGGCAGAACAGACCCTAGCGCAGATGATTCATTCGAGCAGCACCCAGGAAAGGTATAGGCTGTTTTAAGAGGAGACGGGCTGAATTAGTCCAGGTTCTAAGCGGGCGATCCACGTCATCAGAACACTTTAGAGAACAGAACGCTTCAAAGAACTTTTAGGGTGAGAGGGGTTAATTTCGTCTCGCTCGGTTCTTCGCGTTTGCTAAAACGGATAGAATCACGCTTAGGGGCTTTTTGTGGTGTTTCTATTGGCATTTCGTCTGGCATTTCGTCTGAAAAGAGACCTAAGTAAAAAGACTTAAGAGCAAGGTGGCTCAGGTTCAAATTTCTCGACAGCAGCTTTTTGCGGAAGGGGTTCTCCACCAGTTTCTCAGCGTAGAATCTGACACGGCGATCGCCCAAGTCATCTGCGCCATGAGCAAAGCTCGCAGCAGCTTTGCGCTGATTCTCCAAGCAGGAAAGTTGGTGGGGATTTTCACTGAGCGGGACGTGGTGCGGGCGATCGCCCACAATGCCCTCCAGCCAAACGAGGCGATCGCCAGCGTGATGGTCTCCCCCGTCATCACGCTAGACGAAACCGACCTAGACGACTTATTCGCAGTGCTGCAAATTTTTCGGCAGCACCAGATTCGCCATCTGCCTGTGGTGGGCAATCAGGGCGAAGTGCTGGGCGTTATCACCCCCAACTCCATTCGCAATCTGCTTCAGCCCAGCGATCTGCTGAAGTTTCGCCAGGTGTCGGATGTCATGATCAGCCGGGTCGTGTCTGCGCTGCCCAGCACCTCTGTTGCAGAATTGGCCCAGCAGATGACCCGACATCACGTCAGCTGTGTCGTGATTGTACCAACCTTGCCCCAGTCTTGTGACCCTGCGCCCAATGAGAGCGCCAACTCCGACCCGCTCCACAGGATTCAAGGCAGTATTCAAGGCAGCCCTCAAGGCAGCCCTCAAGGCGGCGTTGCCCCGCTGGGCATCGTGACAGAGCAAGACATTGTCCGGCTCCAGGCAGACGGGATAGACCTGACCCAGACCTGTGCCGGAGAAGTCATGAGTACGCCCCTGCTGCAAACCAGCCCGCAGCAATCTCTCTGGAGCGCCTATCAGCAAATGCAGGAAAACCAGATCCGGCGGCTGGTGGTGGTGGGCAGCCAGGGTGAGCTAGTGGGCATTTTGACGCAAACCAGCGTGGTTCACATGCTCGACCCGATCGAGCTATGTGAGGTGATTCGGGCACTGCAATCGACCGTCACCCAGAAAAACGACGCGCTGCACCAGGAAATTCGGCGGCGACAAGTGCTGACCGATGCACTTGTCAGCAGCGAAGCGCGGCTGAGAGAGGCTCAGGCACTCACGCACATGGGCAGTTGGGAACTGGATGTGGCAACTCAGACCGTTACCTGGTCTACCGAAGTTTTTCACGTTTTTGGGCTTGACCCAACGCAACCTGCGCCCACTCTCGCGGAAAATGCACAACAATATCATCCGGAAGATCGGCCCCGACTGCGGCGAATTTTGTCGGAGGCGATCGCCTCTGGTCAACCCTTTCGCTTTCAGGCCCGCATTGTTCGGCCTGATGGCTCGATTCGCCACATCGAAGCGCGCGGCCGGGCCCGTCGGGCTGCTGATGGCGCGGTAAGCGGGCTATTTGGCACTGTTCAAGATATCACCGACCAAAAGCAGCTAGAACAGTTGCTGCGATCGCAGGTTCAGCAGCAGCGACTCCTTGCCTCCATGACCCAGCGCATCCGCCAGTCGCTCGATCTAGACGCAATTCTCAGCACGACGGTTCAAGAAGTGCGACAGTTTTTTCGGGCAGATCGGGTGCTGATTGGGCAGTTTGGGGAAGACTGGCGCTGCGGTGTGGTGGTGGAATCGGTCGAACCGGGTCAGCCTCGTATTCTGGACAGGAGTATTTTGCCAGAACCGGGGGCAGACTGGCTGACGTTTTATACCCAAGGACACGCCAAGGCGATCGCCCATCTGGAAAAAGCCAACTTATCCCCAGAGGCGATCGCCTACTGGAGACAGTTTCAAATGCAGGCGGCGCTGACGGTAGGGCTATTGCAGGGCGATCGCCTCTGGGGGCTGCTGTCGGTACAGCAGTGCCATCAGCCGCGCACTTGGGAACGCACCGAGATCGACCTAATCCAGCAGCTTGCCAGCCAAGTGGGAATCGCCATCCAGCAGTCAGAACTCTATCGCCAGCTACAGTATGCTAACCAAGAGCTAGCTTATCTGGCGACCCACGACCAGCTTACCCGCGTTGCCAATCGCCGCTATCTCGACGACTATCTTCAGCAAGAATGGAACCGCGCCGCCCGCGAGGGCACGCCCCTGTCGCTGGTGCTGTGTGATGTGGACTATTTCAAGCAGTATAACGACACGCACGGTCATCTGGCGGGCGACGAGTGTCTGATAGAAATAGCGACTGCCATTGGGCGGGCCCTGCATCGTCCGGCAGATTTTGTGGCTCGCTATGGGGGCGAAGAATTTGCGATCGTTTTACCAAACACAAACCGCGCTGGGGCAGTTCGCGTGGTGCAGCGGATTCAACAAGAACTCCGCAAGCTGACGGGGTTACCGCCTTCCCCCGTCACCCGCACACCGTCTACCCTCAGCTTTGGAATTGTCAGCGTGATTCCGTCGTCCCTCAGTTCGCCGCTAAATTTGCTCGACCAAGCTGACCAAGCACTCTATCGGGCCAAGGCCCAAGGGCGCGATCGCTACTGGGTAGACTAGACCTCTTGCGTGAATCGCGGCACAATACCACCGCAATTCATATCAAATCCGATTGAATAGCTACAAGATGAAAGGAGTCAACCTGAAGTACAACGATGCCGAGATGTCTGCAAATCCCCCCTTCATCTGAGCAGAGTACAACCGGGTGGGGCCCGATTCACTCGGCGACAAGCGCCACGAGAATCCAAGGACGGCTCCGTTGCTCAATGAGGTGCAGCAAGCTCAACTGGCATCCAGTTAACCGCCGAGTCTGGGTGCCTTTAGGCGAGACCCCAGGGCAACGTTTAAAGGGAGTGCATCTGCTGTAAAGGGAGTGCATCTGCTGTTTCTGCCGCCGCAGTCTCCAGAGTGGTAACCGGCTGAGCGATGATGGCCCTTGACCCAGGAGGCGATCGCCAACCCAAGCTTTGACAAGGTTGGATGAGTGAGAGGCAGTGGCGGCGCATCGCTGCCGTGTGCTGATGCAGCAGCGCGATCGCATTCGGGGGCTAACCAATTTCCACAGTTGGGCGGACGCGGCTATCAACTGGGGTTAATTAACCGGATTTGTATAAGTAGATGGACACAAATAAGTATAAAATCAAGAACCCTGCGCTGCCCGCGCAGGGTTTGGAATCTGGTTTTTAATTTGGTCTACCTACGTCAATTTTAATTTGGTCTACCTTTAATTTGGTCTACCTACGTTAATAGCCGATTTTGTTGGGCGATGGCCAATCCGTCCCAGCATCCTGCTCTGTGCCCTCGGTCGGATGTTTGAGGGGGCGATCGCCACAAAGCAGCGCCCTATTGAAGCAAGACCCAAAGGCTCCAGGATGCGTTACGCTAACGCTAACCCATCCTGGAGCGGATCAAGATTGCCGGAGTTTTGTCCGTCAATCAGGATGTCAAGGTCATATCAACGGTGTATAAGGCGTATAAGGCATCGAATGGAGTAATGGAGTCAATGGAGTCAATAGAAATAGACTCGCTGAACTGGGTGATGGGCGGGCTAGCCATAATGATTTTAATTGGCGGAATGCTGATGATGTTTACAACGGTGTTTACCACGAAGCGATAGAGGGATTTCGATTCCTATCCATCGCGGCGATGCACACGAAATTCTTGCTCCAGGGTCGGCAGTTCAATATTGTCCTGGGCAAGCTGGGCGATCGCCTCCACATCTGCCAGCTTTTCTCGCAAAATCTCTAGTCGATCTTGAATGCGCGTCCGAATTACCTGCGGCCCGGCGCTGACGCAATCGCTACAGGCTTCGCCACAGATCACGCCCTGGT
The DNA here is from genome assembly GCA_046719575.1 of Cyanobacteriota bacterium. GTDB lineage: Bacteria > Cyanobacteriota > Cyanobacteriia > Elainellales > Elainellaceae > Thermoleptolyngbya. The sequence continues at coordinate 380 of JBDNCP010000030.1, read as the reverse complement.
GGTTGTAAATTACGGCTAACAAGAGTTGGTTTGAGCCGCTGCGAATGGGGCGAGACTCGCGGCCGCAAATCGAGCAAAACACTGGAACGTTGCCAAAGTAAATGCTTTGTTCCCAAACGATCTTCACAGGCTTGACCTCGATTGCAGTGTCGATTGCAGTGTACTAGATGGCAGGCTCAGACGGGCTTTAGAAGAGTCAGCATTTGGTCTTTTGCACTCGCCTGAAAACCGAGTCGGCTGATGTTCAGTTCTCGATGTTGGATTTGCAATTCAATTCATCCCTCGTTTGTCACCCCTAGTTTGTGACCAAAAGCCTAGCCTTGCTGTTCGGTTTAAGGATGTTTCCTTAATTACAGACCAAAAATTGAATCGAATAAAAC
>JBDNCP010000003.1:0-69471 GCA_046719575.1 Cyanobacteriota bacterium | reverse complement strand
CCAGCGCCATATAAACAAACGCAGCAATGTCCAGATTTAATCCAGCTTCCGGTGGCAAGGCAATCAGTTCTCCCTCGATCAGTTCGGCGCGGCCCTCGATGCCTGTGTCCTCCAGAGCGAGATAGTCAGCAAAGGTCAGCTTTTGGGTAAACGTCATGGCGATCGCCTCCGGTATCTCTTCTGATCAAGTTCCACGCTATTGCCCCGCGCTGAGAATTTGCGCTGCGGTGAGATCTAGATCTGGAAACGTGGGGAACGCAACTTGCAGATCGTCCCTATAACGCCCAGCTTCCGCATATTCGCCATTCTCCAGCCGCAGCACCAGCACCGCCTGTTCTTCCGGGTCAGCAATCACATATTCAGGAATGCCCACGGCCGCGTATTGTGCCCGCTTGCGAACATAGTCGCGATCGTGGTTCGTTTTCCCTGGACTGACGACCTCCATCACCCACAGCGGCGGTGGCATCTCCAGTGTGATGGTCATGCGGCGATCGCACAGCGTCCGGTGTTCTTCTCGAATCAGCACCAGATCGGGATACCGATTTGCCGCATCTCTGGGTGCAAGAACAGGTGTTTGCACTTCGCAGGCATACAGCTTTAGCAGATAGTGCGGAATGGCGATCGCCAGCAGCGATGACAAAACAAACGTCGCAATTTCTGTGTTGACTCTCGATTCCGGTGGCAAGGCGATCAGTTCTCCCTCAATCAGTTCGGCGCGGCCCTCGATGCCTGTGTCCTCCAGAGCGAGATAGTCGGCAAAGGTCAGCTTTTGGGTAAACGTCATGGCGATCGCCTCCACGGGTTATAGCGCCCGAATTGTCTTCGATCATAAGTCACTTAAGTAAGTCACTTAAGATGGAGTCAGTGTTTACTACACAGCCGCCTTCTCGATTTGCAAGAGCGTTGCCGATGGTTGCAGTGACCCCGCCCAGCAACATCCCGCCACCGCATGACGGATCATCCCCGCCGTTTGTAACGTTGCGCCCGATTACCTGGCAGACCTATCAGGCGGTGCTGGCGGATCTGGGAGAGCATCGTGCTGTCCGTCTTGCTTACGATCGCGGCACGCTGGAAATTAAGATGCCTTCTAAGCTGCATGAACTTATCAATCGCCTGCTGGAGCGAATGATTATCGCTTTGACTGAAGAATTGGGCCTCAGCATCTTGTCTTTTGGCTCGACCACCTTTGACTCAGCCGCGAATCAGCAAGGCGTTGAGCCAGATTCGTGCTTTTACATTCAAAATGCGGACCGGGTTGACCCAGAAGACGACGCACCGCCCAAATTTCCGCCTGATTTGGTGGTGGAGGTCGATATCACCAGCTCGTCGCGATCGCGCCTGGTGATTTATCAGACAATGGGCGTTCCTGAAATCTGGCGCTACGACCAGAGCGGTCTGACGCTGCTGCACTTGCGAGACGGTGGGTATGTAGCAGGCGATTGCAGCCTCACGTTTCCGATGCTCTCGGTCGAGCAACTCAGCGGCTGGGTAGAGCGCGGCAAACAGTCGAAAAATCACAACGCGCTAATCCAGGAACTCCGGGCATCACTCCGGGGATAATCTGCAAATAGTCCCTGCTAGCTTCTCAAGGCTTTTGGGTCGCGCCCAAATCTTCGCGCCACAGCGATACACTAAACGTCGTTCCATCTTTTGCGCGGTTATTATTTCTGCTTCTCCCACGATTCTGGTTATTGGCGGCGGCGCGGCGGGCTTCTTTGGGGCGATCGCCGCTGCCGAGGCTTGTCCCCGGGCCCGCGTGATGCTGCTAGAAGCGGCGCGGGAGCCATTGGGCAAAGTCCGCATTTCCGGCGGCGGCCGCTGCAACGTCACCCATGCCTGCTTTGACCCGGCAGTGCTGGTGCAGCACTATCCGCGAGGCGGCAAGGCGCTGCGGGGAGCCTTTACCCGGTTTCAGCCGCAAGACACGGTGGCGTGGTTTCGGCGGCGCGGCGTGGTGCTAAAAACGGAAGCCGACGGGCGGATGTTTCCCACCACAGACGACTCGGCGACGATTGTGGATTGCCTGATGCGGGCAGCGGCAGCGGCAGGTGTGCAGGTAAAAACGGGCGCGGCGGTGACGGCGGTGCAGCGCGACGAGCAGGGCTTTGGGGTGCAGTTGCGAACGGGTGAAATGCTGCGGGGCGATCGCCTCCTTTTGTCCACAGGCAGCAGCCCCCAGGGCCACCGCATCGCCCAGGAACTTGGCCACACCCTGGAGCCGCCCGTCCCCTCGCTGTTTACCTTCAACGTGCCAGAGCCAGGGCTGCGAGCGCTGGCGGGCGTGTCGGTAGAGTCGGCGCAGGTGATGGTGAAATGCCCCGACCAGAAGCCGCTGACGCAAACCGGGCCGCTGCTAGTCACGCACTGGGGGCTGAGTGGGCCGGCCGTGCTGAAGCTGTCGGCCTGGGGAGCTAGGGCGCTACACGACTGCGGCTATCGGGCGATCGCCCAGATCCACTGGCTGCCCGCCCAATCGCCCGATTCACTCCGCCAGGTTTTGCAGCAGACCAAAACCGATTGGGGCAAGCGCGTGATCCGCGCGGCTGCACCACCAGAAATTTCCCTGCCGCGCCGCCTGTGGAACTATCTGGGCGATCGCGCTCAGATTTCGCCAGATCAGCGCTGGGCCGACCTGTCCAAAACCCAGATCAACCGACTCTTGCAAGAACTCACCCAGAGCCAGCACGCGATTTCCGGCAAGGGCGTGTTTAAGGAGGAATTTGTCACCTGTGGCGGCGTGTCGCTCAAACAGGTGGATTTCAAAACGATGGAAAGTCGCCTGTGCCCCGGACTCTATTTCGCGGGCGAAATTTTGGATATCGACGGGGTAACGGGCGGCTTTAATTTCCAAAGCGCCTGGACGACGGGCTGGCTGGCAGGACGGGCGATCGCCACTTTTGACACTTTTGACTAAACGCAACTAGACAAGACTAAACGCAGACCCCACTACAGCACTTCCGCAAACTTCCACGACAGCTTGCGATAAACCAGCGTACCAATGACAAAGAACACCACCGCATATCCCGCACTGACCAGCAGGTAGTATCCATCGAGATAGCCATGTAGAAACAAGTTGCGCCAGTTGATCATCAGCGGCGCGGCCGGATTCAGCGGAATCAGCGGACGAAATCGCTCTGGAATCATGTCCGCCGTAAAAATAATCGGCGTGAAATAAAATACAAACGTCATCACAATTTGCGTTAGCCGCTCAATGTCTCGCAAAAACAGATTGAGCGTCGCCAGCACCAGCGCCAGCCCATAGACCGTGAAAAGCTGAACCACCATCATCACGGGCAGCCCATAGAGCCACGCCAGCGTCGGTGACTTGCCATAAATCGCCATGAAGATGAGAATCACAGGCAGCGACAGGAGGAAATGCACCATGTGATTCAGAATGGTGGACAGCGAAAGAATATTGCGCGGAAAGTTGAGCTTTTTGATTAGGCTGGCATTGCCGACGAACAGGTTGGGCGCAGAGCCGACTGAGTTTTGAAACCACTGCCAGGGAAACAGCCCCGACACCAGAATCAGCGGATAGCCCTCCACAGCCACTCGCATAATGCCGCTGAAGGCAATGTAGTAAACCGTTGCAAAGGCCAGCGGACTGGCGATCGACCAGAGATAGCCCAGAAACTTGCCCTTGTAGCGGACTTTAAATTCCTTTTGAAACAGAACGAGTAGCAGATCGCGGTAGTTTTCGAGCTGGTGCTGATTGAAGGCGAACTTCACACCCCTTTGTCGAATCGGTTTTAGTGCTGTCATAGGCTTGGGCCAAAACGCTCCTCATTCAAACGCCACACTCGCTGTCTACAATCTTCCTGGCTGCTGGTTTTCCGTCCGGTTTCTATTGGGTCAGCCTGCTGGGTTGCGACGGGTGCAGTTTGCAATTATTCACATCCGATGCATGATAATACTCTACTCTAAGGCACTACGTCTCTAGTGGTCAGACAGAGCTAAATTGATGCGATAGTCCGGGGTTCGACTCCGCTCACCCCTCAACGATTGCGTGCTGAGCGAAGTCGAAGCACCCCACGCTAGTCCATCATTCAAGCCCTGCCAGACCACCTATAGGTGGAGTTATGGGTGGAGTTCTGGATAGAGTGGGTCGGTATTGGTGAATAGGATTTGGAGTTGGCACTGGAACTTGCACTAAAACCTGCACCGTGAAACCTGCACGGCCATCTCTTGCAGGCCTGTCCGAGATACGCCGTGCCCAAGCCCGATGATTTATTCTGCGTCAAAGACTGTGCCATGAAGATTGCCGTTGTCCATGAGTGGCTGGTCACCTATGCTGGGTCAGAGCGGGTGTGCGAGCAAATGTTGCAGCTTTATCCGGGGGCTGATTTGTTTAGCTTGGTGGATTTTTTGCCGGAGGATCTGCGCTTTTTTATTCAGCACCGCCCGGTGACGACTTCGTTTCTACAGCATTTGCCATTTGCCAATCCGCGTTTTCGGGCCTATCTGCCGCTGATGCCGCTGGCGATCGAGCAGTTTGACCTGTCACCTTATGACGTGATTTTGTCGAGCCACCATGCTGTGGCAAAGGGTGTGATTACCCGCGCCGATCAGCTTCACATCAGCTATGTGCATACGCCGATTCGCTATGCCTGGGAGATGCAGCAGCAGTATTTTCAGGAAGCGCGGCTGCGGGGGGCCAAAGGGGCGATCGCCCAAATCATTCTCCATTACCTGCGCCTGTGGGATGTGGCCTGTGCCAACCGAGTGAATCATTTCGTTGCAAATTCCCGGTTTGTGGCCCGTCGGATTTGGAAAACGTATCGGCGGACTGCAAAAGTAATCTATCCGCCCGTCGCGGTAGATCAGTTTTCGCCAGAGGAAAAGCGGGAAGACTTTTACTTTACGCTGTCGCGCTTCGTGCCCTACAAGCGGGTGGATCTGGTGGTGGAAGCGTTTACGAAACTGGGCTTGCCGCTGGTGGTGATTGGCGACGGGTCAGAATTTCGGCGGGTGGCGGCACTGGCGGGGCCAACTGTGCGTCTATTGGGCCGACAGCCTGATGCGGTCGTGCGCGATCACATGCAGCGCTGCAAAGCGTTTGTCTATCCCGCCGAGGAAGACTTTGGCATTGCCATAGTGGAAGCGCAGGCGGCGGGTGCGCCCGTGATCGCCTACGGGCGCGGCGGCGCGGCGGAGACGGTGATTCCCGGCAAAACGGGGATTTTGATGCCCGAACAGACGGTGGCAGCGGTGATGGCGGCCGTGCGATCGCTCGAAGCAGGGGATTTCCACTTTTCGCCCGACGACTCGCGCCAAAACGCCGAGCGATTTAGCCCAGAACGCTTTCGGGCTGAGCTAGCGCAATTTGTGGATCAGCAGTGGGCAAAATTTCAGCGGGGATGAGGTAAAGATCCCCTAAAGTAATAGCGTGAGGAGTAACGGAACGCAATGCAACTTAACCGAACCCTACGTCCGGCGCTATCTGCCCTGAGCATTTCTACCCGCACCGTTCCAACACTGGCGGGGATGATTGGCTCCGATTTGCTCATGCTCAGTCTGGCAGGAACGATCAGTGTCTATTTGCGCTGGTTTCTCGACGGCAAGTTTCAGCCGCTCCTCTACTGGCAACTGCTGCCGCTGATGGGCCTGTTTGTGGTGGTGTATGCCGCAATTGGGCTATATCCTGGGGTGGCTCAAAGCCCAGTTGATGAGTTTCGCTGCGTCACCATTGGCACCAGCTTGGTGTATTTTTTGCTGGGGGTGACGATTTTTTTGCAGCAGAGCAGTGAGGTTTATTCCCGCAGCATTTTTGTGATGGCGTGGCTGCTGTCGATTGTGCTGGTGCTGATTGGGCGATCGCTCACGCGGCAATGGTTTGCCCGCAAGCGCTGGTGGGGCTATCCGGTCGTGGTGCTGGGCGCAGGCAAAACGGGCGAAATGGTGGTTCGCACGCTGCAAAAGCGTCCCCGCATTGGGCTGCGTCCGGTGGTGGTGCTAGATGATGACCCGGCCAAGCACGGCTCGCTGCACGGGGTTCCGGTGATGGGCGGCATCGATCTGGCTCCCATGATTGCGCGATCGCGCCGCATTCCCTACGCCATCGTAGCCATGCCCGGTGTGCCCCGCGTTCGCCTATTAGACGTGATCGAACAGCACACCCAGACTTTCGCCCACCTGCTGGTGATTCCCGATTTATTCGACTTTTCTAGCCTCTGGGTCGAGGCGCGAGACATGGGCGGAATCCTGGGGCTGGAAGTGCGGCAACAGTTGCTCTTGCCCGGGCCGCGCCTAGTGAAATTTGCACTCGACCGCATCATTACCCTGTTCGGTGGGTTGCTGGTGCTGCCGTTTATCATTCTCATTGCCGTGCTGATCCGGCTTGATTCGCCCGGCCCCATTTTCTACGGACAGATCCGCATTGGGCAAAATGGTGAACCGTTTAAGGCGTGGAAATTTCGCTCGATGGTTCAAAATGCCGATCAGGTCTTGCACGACTACCTGGAAGCGCATCCCAAACTGCGCCGCTCCTGGGAACGCGACCACAAGCTGCGCCGCGACCCGCGTGTGACCCGCGTGGGTCGGTTTCTCCGGCAGACCAGCCTAGACGAACTGCCCCAGCTTTGGAATATCTTGCGCGGTGAAATGAGCCTGGTAGGGCCGCGCCCGATCGTGGATGAGGAGATTTCGCGCTATGGCGACAAGTTTGCGCTGTATACCAAGGTGACACCGGGGCTGACGGGCCTGTGGCAAGTGTCAGGACGCAACAATCTGTCTTACAAAGAGCGGGTGAACCTGGATGCTTACTACGTCCGCAACTGGTCGGTGTGGCTGGATTTGTACATTTTGATGCGGACGGTCTGGGTGGTGCTGTCGGGCGAAGGGGCGTACTGACGTGTCCGGTCGGAGAGCAAAGCGCGAACCCGCAGGATTTTTGAGGCAAAAGCCCTCCGGGCTGCCAGCGCGAACGTCCTTTGGGCCGCTTGCACGAACGTTCTCACTGCGATCCAGTTGGGATCTGTTTTGGCTCAGCCTGATGGCGATGCCTTACCTCTCTTATCTGGGGCTGCTGGGCATGGTGGTCACTACAGCGCGGCTCTGGGGGCGGTTTCGGCGAGCGAGGCTAGACGGGTTGACTCGCCGCGGGCTGCTGCTGCTGAGTGGGCTGCTGCTGCTGAGTGCGCTGTTTGCCTACGATCGGGGCGAGGCGCTGTTGCAACTGGCAAACTTTTTGCCCTATTTCCTGTTTTTCGCAATCTTGCCCTACCTGCTGACCAGCGCCGAACGCCTTGCCGAAATTGCGCTGGGTCTGGTGCTGGCGACGATTCCCATCAACCTGATCAGCCTGGTGGAATACATCATCAAAATTCCCCGGATGCCCCGCTGGTGGCGACACTTTCCGCCCTTCTTCTGGATTCGCTCGGCTCCGCATAAAGGGCGCGCAATGGTGATGTTCGAGCATCCCAACGCGATGGGCAGCTTTTTGGTGCTGGTGATGGCGCTGGGGCTGGGGTTAATTCTGTATCGACTGGCGCTGGATCGAGTCGCAGCACCTTCTAACGAACTGAACCTAGACAATTCTCAGGTTTCAGCCCCCCCGTCTGAGGCAAAATCGACACCAGATTTTCTCGCAAACTCACTCCAGTCCGTTTCCCTGCGGCTCATCTGTGGCGCGACGTTCCTCAATCTGCTGGGTATTTTTTGCACTGGCTCTCGCAATGCGCTGCTGCTGGCGGTGCTGCAACTGCTATGCTTTGCGCTGATGGTGATGCGATCGAGTTGGAAAACGGTGGCGGCGGCGCTGGGTGGCTTGCTGGCGATGGTGGGTGGCGCGGCGGTGGTCGGCATTGGCGGGCGATCGCTCGACTTGGCGACCTGGGCCGATGACCCGCGCACGAAGCTGTGGGGCGCAGCAGTGCAGATGATTGGCGATCGCCCCTGGCTGGGCTGGGGTCTGGGCAACTACAAGCTGGTTTACCCAAACTATCTAACGCCCGACCTGATGGCGCTGTCAGACTTTCAAGATATCTCTCACGCGCACAACCTCTGGCTGGCGCTGGCGGTGGAGGCAGGCATTCCGGCGATGCTGCTGCTGACGCTGCTCGTCGGGCGCATCTGCGATCGCGGCGTACGGCAATTTTTAACCCAAAACCTCCCAGCCCCAGAGCGCGGCATTCTATTCGGCTATCTCGTCGGCTTTTTTAGCAGCGTGGGGTTTGCGCTGTTCGACGTGCCGCTCTACGACTCGCGGGTGAATGTGCTGAACTGGGTGCTGCTGGCAGGAATTTTTGGCTTTGCCGCCAGAGGTTCCGCCAACGGCCAAGGCTTCGGCGCTGAAGATTAACAGGCAATGCCCAGTTCTTGCCGCCAGTCGGATAGGGGGCGTTCCCAATGTTCCTCCCACTTTTGCGCCAGAAATGGCTTGGCGGTCATGCCCATGCGGTAGCCCTTCGACAGGTCGTTGAGAATGCCGTCGAGTGATTCTGGCGCATCGGTGAGGGTTTTCAACAGCCCGCCACAAATCAGCACGATCGACATGGGGCGGCGGGTTTGCGCCAGTTCAAAGGCCTTTAGCCCCAGTTCTCCAAAGACGCTGGTTTCAAACCCGGTCACCAGATGCCAAATGTCGTGCGTTTGCCGCAGCCGCAGCAGCATGTAGGTGATGTCGTCGGTGACCTCGACTTTGCGATAAAAGTTGGGGTCAAATCCGGCGGCGGTGAGCGTCGAAGCATAAATATAGCCGAGGGAATCGGGCGGCAGCTTGAGCAGGGCATCCAGATCGGGTGGCGGCGCGATGTAGCGTTCCTCAAACAGGCGGGCGATCGCCTCGTCGCGCTTGACATATTCCACCGCCAGCGCCATTGCCTTGGTGGATCGCAGACCGTCTTCAATGTCGTACACCGAGTCTGTATTTTCGGCATTCCGTAGCAGGGAAATCGTGCCCTTGCCCACGCTCAGCAAGTCGATGTTGAGCTGGCGAATTTTTTGAAACAGCACAGGAGCCTCCTGGAAGGCGTGGTGAGGAGAAGAGTCCACAGGAAGGGAAGATGCAGGGAAATACAGCAAGCCACGGCTGGATTCCAGAATTTCGGCTGAATCTCTGTTCTCTCAAACAGCGCTACGGATGAAATCGCTAGAAGCCTGACAAACGGTTGGGCTGGCAATCCAAAATCGCCAATCTAAAATCCAAAATCGTCATCAGTCGCAGCTAGGAATTTCCCGGTTTGCGAATCGTGAAGGAAATTGGGCGCGGCGGGGGTGCGGGCGGCGCGGGGTTGAGGTTGGGAAGCTGGGTGGGCGGGCGCTGTGGCGTTGGGATCGGGTTGGTCGGCTGAGCGGCTTCTTGAATGGCTTCGGGGGATGCGGGCTTGGGTGCAGGCTTGGGCGCAATCTGGGGCGATCGCCCTCTCCCCTTTAGCACGGGCAAATTGGAGGCGATCGCCAGCCCCAATCCCGCCATCAGCATCAGCGGCAGCGGCAGATTCAGACCTTGCATCCAGGGATACAACTCTGCCATCACAAAAAACAGCACCACACCCGCAACCCACACGCGCATTCCGCAAAACCCTTGTATTTCCATGCTCACAATACCCGAAGCATAGCCGAAGATTCGCAAAATGCGACAGGATGGAGGCTGGTATGCCGTTCCTCAAATGCTTCCCTTCCTTTCCCTGATTATTCCCACCTATCGGCGCGAGGCGGTGCTGCGGGCCACGCTGCGGGATGCGCTGCGACAAGCGTATCCCACCTACGAAATTATCGTGGTGGATCAGACGGCGGCGCATGAACCCGAAACCGAGGCCACGCTGGCGGAATGGGCAGCGGCGGGCAAGCTCACTTGGCTGCGGGTGGACTGGGCCAGCCTGCCACGGGCGCGGAATGTCGGCATCGCTCAGGCAAAAGGCGACATTGTGGTGTTTGTAGACGATGACGTGCAGATGCCGCCGGATTTTTTGGCAATGCACGCCCGACATTATCAAAACCCAGAGATTGGGGCGATCGCCGGACGGGTGCTGGATCGGCTGAAGCTGGCGGACGACCCGGATTGTTTAATCGAGCAACTGCCGCCAGAAGCGAATGATCCGGCGATCGCCTGGTATCACCTGGATTTGGTTCATACGGTGCAGCCACAGCGAGTGCTGTCGGTGCGGGGCTGCAATATGTCCTTTCGGCGATCGCTCTTTACCCAGCACCAGCTCTGGTTTGACGAACGGTTTCGGGGCAGCGCTGTGCGAGAGGAATCGGATGTGTGCCTGCGGCTGCGGGCGACGGGGCTGATGATCTGGTACGACCCGCAGGCGTGGCTGGTGCATCTGGGTGAGGAAACGGGCGGCTGTCATGACCTTTCGACGCGATCGCCCCGCTATCAAATCAGCTTTTATCACAATCACTTTTGGCTGGGGCTGAAAAACCTGACGGCAGCCCAGTGCCTCCGATTCTTTGCCAAACTATTTGACTGTCACGTTTTGGGAAATCCACCCTGCAACAAGGGCGGCCACCCGCTGAAAGTTCTCACGCGGCTGATATTTTATCTGGCGGGGTTTTTAGCGGCAATCGGCACAGCCACCTCAGCAAACCTTTCAGACCTAACTTTCAGACCTTAAGAACAGCCGCCCTTCTCTCTTCGTTCTTCCTTCTTCATTCTTCCTTCTTCCTTCTTCATTCTTCGTTCTTCGTTCTTCCTTCTTCCTTCTTCAAGAACGGCCACCTCTCCCCCTAGCCCCAGAGGCACTGGTGGCTTCCTGCGCCAGCGGCAGCGTAAAGTGAAACTGGCTGCCCTGGTCGCGCCCGCCCGACTCGGCCCAGATCTGGCCGCCCAGCGCCAGGATGATTTGCCGACAGATAGCAAGTCCTAAACCCGTGCCGCCCGCCGTCCGCCGCAGTGCCCCCTCTTCTTGATAGAAACGGTCAAACACGACTTCCAACCGATTTGGCTCGATGCCACGCCCCGTATCGGCAATCGTCACCTCCAGCATCTTGCCGCCGTTTTGGTGCGCCTCGATCATCACTTCTCCGGTGGATTCGGTAAACTTGCAGGCGTTGTCTAGCAGCTTGGCTAGCACCTCCACCAGCCATTCTCCGTCGGCCTTGACCAGCGGCAGTTCTCCCGGCACGTTGGTTTGAATTTTGGGCAGCGGTTCGTCGGCTTGGCGCGTCCGCAGGCTGCTGAGGGCTAGATCAACGCACTCTTGCAATGCCAGCGGCTCCAAATGCCACTCGACGCGGCCGCTCTCCAGCCGCGACAGCGTAAGAAAATCCTGTACCAGCTTCCGCATTCGCTCTGCATCAGCCAGCGCCGTGCTGAGCATCACCTGGCGCAGTTCGGCGGGCATATCGGGTTCGCTGGCCAGGCTTTCGAGACACACTTGAATGGTAGAGAGGGGCGTGCGGAGTTCGTGCCCGGTGATGGCGATCAGGTTACTGCGGGTGCGCTCTAGCGCTTCGAGCTGCTCGTTTAGGTCTTCCAAGTTGGCGTAGGATTCGGCCTGGAGAATGGCCACCCCCAACTGGGAGGCGACCGATTCTACGAGCGATCGCGCTTCGTCTGTCCAGGGGTGCGGCTCCCTCTGGCAGTGGTGTAGCTCCACCATGCCCAGCAGTCGCCCCTGGTTCACCACGGGCACCATCAGCCAGGCGCGGACGGGCGATCGCTTCAAAATTGGCTGTAGCGGCGATAGGTCAAACTGTGGGTCGGCACTGGTATTGGCAATCGCCACAGAGGTCTGCTGCTGCGCCACAGCTTGAAACAGCGGATTATCTCGCAGCGGCCAATCTTGATCGACCAGAGAGGAAACACGCTTGTCGCGGCGATATTCGTAGGCGATTTTGGCACTACTGTCGGTGTCTTTGCAGCGATAGATAATGCAGCGACACACTTGCATCGCTTTGCCCAACTCCTCCACCGCCACGCGGAAGATGTCGTCGGTGTTGAGCGACTGGCGCATCGCCGTGGTGATCGAGTTCACCAGGCGCTCTTTGCGCTCTTGTGTGGCGATGGAGCGATAGGCCTTGAGCAGCTTGTATTGCCCCGCCTGCAAATGGGTGACGAGGCGCTGAGCAAAGGGGTCGGGGTCTACTTCGAGCTTGGCGGGCTGCGGCAGCAAGATGTTGGCCTTGGCGGCGGCGATCTTGTCTGCTAGCTCTGGGCGATAGGCCAGAATGCGATCGAGCAAAATCTCGGCGGCGTGGTAGCTCACCTGGCGATCAAACGTCCACACGCCTTCAAAGCGGCGGGTTTGATCCATCGTCATTTCGGCGGAGTCGGCGAGGGTCGGCAAGCTGGTGCGCTCGCGGCAGACCAGACAGGCAGAATATTGCTGCCCAACGACGACTAGATGCCACTCTTGACTAAGCGAATCGGCGGGGTCAAAGGCGACGGTTTCGTATTCCTCCGAGCGATTCATAAAATCTGTTTCGGGCGCAGCCAGCACGTAGACCTGGGGGGTCAGCGCGGCAATGCGGAGATACCGATGCGACTCTTGCCGATAGAACCGCTCTCGCTGGAAGCTGGCAATGACCAGCGGCTGACCGGAGGATGCTAGAACCTGATCCTCCATCGCGTGAGAGAGGGCAGTGAGCGACGATTTGAAATAAAGCTGGGGGCGCAAGTGGGGCGATCGCTTCAACAGCGCATCCAGCACAGATTCAGAAATGCTCATGCAGGGCTTGCTTAATCCAATCCGGAAAATCCAGCAGCAGTGACCGCCAAAGCAGAGTGCAGTGATCCTATTCTCGGATAAACTTGCGGTCTTGGATCGACAGGATAGGTAGTATTAAAGCAGGATTGAGGGACTGAGTGCGGTCGTCTGGCTAGCAGAGCAGGTTGTTGATTCCGATCGAAGACTATCCAACTGGGGCATTAGCTGCTCGCTGCCAGGTGTTACCCTCGGCGCTTTAGGCAAGCTGATGAGCGAGAAAGTAGTAGGCTCCGGCGATCGCAATGGCGGCGATCGCCCCCAAAATCGTGTTCACGATATTCACCATCTCGTTGGTGAGCCAACGATATTTTGATTGCAGCGTTGCACCGATCAAGCTTTCTAGATTCGTAGCGATAAACGCAGCCGCAATGCACATGGGAATCTCGATCGGGGCAATCAGCCTCACCGCCCAGCCCAGCGTGGCAATCAGCGCCGCCCCCAGCAGCCCCGCCAGCGTTCCCTCCAGGCTGACTGCGCCCTCCGTGCCCGCCGGAACAGGCTGGAAGTTAGTAATCAAAAACGTGCGGCGACCGTAGGCTTTGCCAATTTCCGTCGCGGTGGTGTCGGCCAGCTTGGTGGCGATGCTAGCCACATAGCCCAACGCCAACAGCACGATGATGACCTGTGTCGTCGCCGTGCCAACACTGCCTAGCGCGTAGATGCCCAGCGCACACAGCGTCGCCGTCAGCGCCGACCCCCACACATTTTCCGGGCCCCGCGCCCCAGAGCGCTTTTCGGCAATGCCTGCTTCTTCCTTGCGCTGTTTGCCGATGCGCGTGACCGCCGACCCCACCAGGAAGTACACCACCATCACCACATAGCCGCGCCAGCCCAGCGTGCCAAACAAAATCACCCCCAGCGCCCAGGCATGGAAGATGCCCGCCGGAGTCAGCAGCTTTTTGGGCAAAACCCAGGCGATCGCCGCCAGCAGGCTATTTAACCCCAACCCCACCAGCCAGGGCATCCACTCGCTAGAAATGGGCATGGCAGCGTCCTCCCCAAAGCGATTTTGCAAAAGAACCCTGATATTAGGGTAAGCGATGATTTCGGTAGAGGCATGGAAAGAACGAAAAATGAAGAACGAAGAACGAAGAACGAAGAACGAAAAACACCTATTCTTCCCTCTTCCCTCTTCATTCTTCCCTCTTCATTCTTCCCTCTTCATTCTTCCCTTTTCCTCTTCGTTCTTCGTTCTTCCCTCTTCATTCTTCCCTTTTCCCTCTTCGTTCTTCGTTCTTCCCTCTTCCCTCTTCGTTCTTCCCCCTTCCCCCTTCCCTCTATCGCTTCATCGCCAGCGTCAGGCCGTCTGACACGGGAATCATGCTGAGAGACACGCGGTGGTCTTGGTGAATTTTCTGGTTGAACTCGCGAATGGCGAGGGTGCTGGGGGATTGGTTGTCGGGGTTGATAACGTCGCCGCCCCAGAGGACGTTATCGATTGCGACCAGTCCGCCGGGACGGAGGAGCTGGAGCGATCGCTCGTAATAGTTCCAGTAGTTGCCCTTGTCTGCGTCGATAAAGGCAAAGTCAAAGGTGCCCGCTTGCCCCTCGGCGAGCAGGCGATCTAGCGTGTCTAGGGCGGGCGCAAGGTGCAGCGCGATCTTGTGCGCCACGCCTGCCTGCTGCCAATAGCGACGGGCGATCGCCGTATAGTCTTCGCTGACATCACACGCCACCACACGACCCGTCTCAGGCAGCGCCAGCGCCACCGCTAGGGCACTGTATCCTGTAAACACGCCAATTTCCAGCGTTTTCGTCGCGCCCATCAGTTGCACCAGCAGCGCCAAAAACTGCCCTTGGTCGGGCGTAATCTGCATGATGCACTCTGGATGGCGGGCTGTCTCCTCTCGGAGCGATCGCAACACCTCCGGCTCTCGCAGCGACACCGACAGCAGATAATCATGCAGCGGTTCCGACAGCCCCAGGCTTTTGCTAGTCATAGTTTTCAACGATAGGAGAGCAATTGGATCATAAGATGTTCTGAGAAGAGAGAAGAGAGAAAAAAAGAAGAGAGAAGAGAGAAAAAAGAAGAGGGAAGAAGTTCCGTTTTTCGTTCTTCGATTTTCGTTCTTCGATTTTCGTTCTTCGTTCTTCGTTCTTCGATTTTCGTTCTTCGTTCTTCGTTCTTCCTTCTTCGTTCTTCCTTCTTCGTTTTCCCCTCCCCATCCCGCCACCTCCCCATGCTCCGTCCCCTCATCGCCATCCTCCTCGCCTTCGTCCTCACGGCCTGTAGCGCTGTCTCTGGGCCCGGTCGAGATATTGTGGAGCGGGCGATCGCCCTCCAGTTCAGCCAGACGCAAGAAGACCTGATCCAACTGCTGAATCCGCATGACCCGACGTTTCCGCCATTTACCATTAGCAACGTCAAAATTACCGACGAGCAAGGGCTGCAAATCGGCAACCTGCGGGGGTTTCGGGTGCGCGGAACTTACGACGTGACGCTGGAGTTTCCGGGGCGAAACGTAACGCAAAAAGCCAATCCGTTTGAAATCTATCTTCAGCGGCAAATCGAGGGCAAAACCTGGCGACTGGCGCGGCGACAGACCAATCCCCAAAATCAGGCAGATGCGGAAAGCTGGGTGACGCAGTTGGTGTTATAGGCAGCCCCAGCGATCATCGATAGCGGTCAAGTTCTAGATAAGCCGTTTCTAGAATCGCTCGATGAAGATCTCCCCTAGAGTTTCCCTATGAATAAGCTGCCTGCGGAGAAGATGTCTACCCTCTCGCCCGAAGCGTCCCGATTTAGTTCTGATCATCCAGTGCTTCAGCGCTATGAATTTGCCCTGCAATCTTTAGAAGCCCTCGCCGAGCAACCCAACGAAGCGGTGATTTTGCAGGTGCTGACGGCGCGAGATGAAGTACAGGCTACCCTCGACACAGCACCGGCTGATCCGGCAATTCGGGCAGAAATTTATCGGCTCGATCAGCGGTTGAGACAGCAGAGCGGGGCGATCGCCCGTCATCTCGACTTGGCCACCTGGCGCGACAGCCTGAATCCGCCCGCTAGCGCCTGGTGGTGGAATTTTTCTAAGCCGCTCGACCCGCGCGATCGCCTCGACTGGCTTTGGGACGCGCTCACAGTCACCACGCTAGCCGCCAGCTTTAGCCTAGTGATGGATATTTCTAGCAAGTTTTTGACCGGGGGCACCGACCTGCTCGGTTCTTTCATCATCGTGGGACAGAGCGTGCTGACGCTGCTGACCGGGAAAACAGCGCTGACCCAGGCAGGGCAAGAAGCCACCGAGCGCGGGCTGGCGCAACTGGGCGTGCCGTCTCATTATCAACACGAGGCAAAGCTGGGGCTATCCAGCGGGCTGCTGTTGCTGCTGCTGGGGCTACATGCCAACCTGCCCCGCATCGCCAGCCTCTACGCCGCCTGGGGCAACGAAAATCAGGCTCAGGGCGAAATGACCCGCGCCGAAGAGAACTTGCAGCGATCGCTCGCGCTTGATCCCGACAATCCCCAAACGCGCTACGACCTGGGCACCGTGTATGAAAGCGGGCAGAATGCGGAAAAGGCGATCGCCCAATATCGCCTCGCGCTCCAGGGCGGTTTGTCTCAGGCCAGCATTCCGCTCTCTCGGCTGTATATCCTCGATAGACAATATGACATGGCCGCCAGTGTGCTGATGCAGGGCGATCAAACTGCGTCGGCTGGGGTAACCCCAGAAGGGTCGGGGGCAATACCAAGCCCAGACTTTACCTACAGCTATCACAACAATCTGGGGTGGATTGCGTTTCAGCAGGATCGCTTTGACGAAGCCGCTGCTAACTTGCAAACAGCAATCCAAATCGCGCCCCAGCGAGCCTCTGCTCACTGCCTGCTGGCTCAGGTGTGGAAGGCCCAAGACAAACCCGCAACGGCAGAATGGCAGGCCTGTGCCAACACCGCAGACCGCACTATTCCCGAAGAAAATGCCTGGTATACCCTGGCTCAAGCAGCCCTACAGCGGCGAGATTTTTAGGAAACCAAAAAGCAGCCTAGAGTGGGTGCTTCATCGCGTCTAGGAGCGCAGAGAGCGCCTGATCTTCTGAGGCGGTGACGCGGCGATCGAGCATCGACAGGCTGACGGCCTTGGGCAGGGCGATCGCCGCCAGGTCAGCATCCAGCCCCTCCGTCAGCACTTCCAGCGATTGCGGAATCTTCAGCGCCGAGCGAATGCCCAGCAGCATGTCTTCTTCATACCCCAGATTTCGCAACTGCGGCAGCACATCCTCCCACACCACCTTGCTATCGGGGCTACCTGCCTGAATCACATAGGCCAAGAGTCGCTGCAACTTGCTCTGCTGCTGTGGAGTCAGCACGATCGGCTCTGCTGGCTCTGTGCCACTGGCCCGCTCACTCGCCTCCAAATTTTTCAAAATTTGCTCCCAGTCATGGCGATCGCAGGCATCGGGCTTGCCCACCACCAGCGAAACTTGAATCTTGTCCGACGCAGCATCAATTTCGGTGACCCGCGCCTCCACACCCAAAAAGCCCAACCACTGGGCGATCGTGTTCACCAGCGTAGCGCGGGTAGACTGGCTGCTGGCCAAAAGCCGCAGTTGCGTGCGAACCATCGGGCGCACAATCTGTGTCAGCATAGCCTCAATTTTTGGGGAATGGATAATGTGATGTTGAGAGTAGAATAGCGCACCTTTTACCTGGCAAATGGTGACCAAGACTTCCACCGCAACCTCAGAAATCTAATTCCACAACACCCACCCACTCACTCAATTACCCACCCACCCCGAAACATCTCTTTACGCTCCCAAAATCCTATGCTAAGCTATGCGTAGTCGTTATGAGTTTATCTATTTCCCTATGGCAAACCCAGCGGTCGAAAATGCAGTAGAAAACGTGGTCATTATTGGCTCCGGCCCGGCAGGCTATACGGCTGCGATCTATGCAGCGCGGGCAAATTTGAAGCCGTTTGTGTTTGAAGGGTTTCAGGCCGGCGGGCTGCCCGGTGGACAACTCATGACCACCACCGAAGTTGAAAATTTCCCTGGCTTTCCCAACGGCATCACCGGCCCCAACCTAATGGACAACATGAAGGCACAGGCATTGCGCTGGGGAGCTGAGTTGGTCACCGAAGACGTGACCTCGGTAGATTTCAGCCAGCGGCCGTTTGTGATTCGCTCAGAAGAACGCGAGGTGCGGGCCCACACGGTCATCATCTGCACAGGTGCAACGGCAAAGCGGCTAAACCTGCCCGGAGAAGCGGAGTATTGGACGCGGGGCATCTCGGCCTGCGCTATCTGCGACGGGGCCACGCCGATTTTCCGCAATGCCGAGTTGGTGGTGATCGGCGGCGGCGACTCGGCCGCAGAGGAGGCCGTGTATCTGACCAAGTATGGCTCCCACGTTCACCTGCTGGTGCGCGGCGACAAGATGCGGGCCAGCAAGGCCATGCAGGATCGCGTGCTGCGAAATCCAAAAATCACCGTGCATTGGAACACGTCGGCGACCGAGGTATTTGGCGATGGCAATCTGATGACGGGGATTAAGACTATCAACAATCACACGGGCGAGACGGGTGAAATTGCCGCCAGAGGTTTGTTCTATGCCATCGGGCACACCCCGAATACGTCGCTGTTTCAAGGACAAATTGACCTAGATGGCGTGGGCTACATTGTTACCCATGAAGATGTGAAGACGAATGTAGACGGCGTGTTTGCCGCAGGCGATGTGCAAGATCACGAATATCGGCAGGCGATTACGGCAGCGGGGACGGGCTGCATGGCGGCGCTGCTGGCGGAGCGCTATCTCTCAGCTAACGGGCTGATTCAGGAATTTCACCAGACGGAAGCGTCGGAGCGCCCCCACGAAGCACCCGCCCACAAGACCGAGGAGCAGCAAGCCTCAGAATTTGACCTGGCAAACACCCGGCACGAAGGCGGCTACGCGCTGCGGAAGTTATATCACGAGAGCGATCGCCTGATTGTGGTTATCTATACCTCGCCCACCTGCGGCCCCTGCCATACGCTAAAGCCAATTCTCAGCAAGGTGATCGACGAATTTGCCGACCAGGTTCACTACGTCATTATCGACATCGAGCAAGACCCTGAGATCGCCGCTAATGCAGGCGTTACCGGAACCCCGACGGTACAGTTCTTCAAAGACAAGGCACTGGTGGGGCAGATGCTCGGCGTGAAGCAAAAGAGCCAGTATCGGGAGATGATCCAGAAGAATCTGGCGGCTGTGCCGGTGGGGTAGAGGAAGAGGGGAAGAAGGAAGAACGAAGAGGGAAGAGGGAAGAGGGAAGAGGGAAGAACGAAGAGGGAAGAACGAAGAGGGAAGAGGGAAGGTTGGAGTTAACGAATCCCTCTCCCTGACTCCCCATTCCCCCTCCGCCTGGCAAACCATTGCTGCAATTGTGCCCGACACTCTGCTTCTAGAACTCCTGGCAGCACTCTGGGGCTATGGTTTGAGGCGGCGCTGTCGGGAAGGTTAAGGACGGTGCGGATGGCTCCGGCTTTGGGATCGTCTGCGCCGTAGACGAGTGTACCCAGGCGGGAGAGGGCGATCGCCCCGGCACACATGGGGCAGGGTTCCAGCGTCACGTAGAGCGTGCAGTCTTCTAGCCGCCAAGAGCCGAGGTGCTGTCCTGCTTGTCGGAGGGCGAGAATTTCAGCGTGGGCGGTGGGGTCGTGGTCGCGTTCGCGGCGATTTTCGCCCGTGGCGATCAGGGTGTCGTCTGGGGCGACGACGACTGCGCCGACGGGCACTTCTCCTGCGTTGCCGGCGGCCGTGGCCAGGGCGATCGCCCGCTGCATCCAGCGACAGTGGCGATCATAGATTGAGCCAGAAACTTCGGAAATTTCAGAAGATTTGGGCACACGCATGGCAGCTAGGAAGATGGAATTTGCTGTGGCAGAATGACCGTAAAGCAACTGCCTTTCCCCAGTTCCGACGACACCGTAATCTGTCCGCCGTGTAGCCGCGCCAGCTTGCTAGATAGCGCCAACCCCAGCCCCGTGCCCTCGTATTTGCGGTTGAGTCCTCCGTTGAGCTGCTGAAAGGCCTGAAACAGGCGGCTTTGGTCAGAGGGGGCAATGCCAATGCCAGTGTCGATGACGGCAAAGTGCAGTGCGTTTGCCTGTTTCCATACCTTTAGCGTCACCGATCCTTCATCGGTGAACTTGACTGCGTTGGCCAGCAGGTTCGACAAGATTTGCTTGAGGCGGCGCTTGTCGGCTGTGCAAACAGTAACGTCCATTGCGATGTCAAGAATCAGCTTCAGCCCCCGCTTTTGGGCAGTTTCTTTCACCATGCTCATGCAGGCATCGCAGACCTCTTGCACCAACACAGGTTCCAGAAACAGTTCCTCGCGTCCGGCCTCAATTTTGGACAAATCCAGCAGGTCGTTGATGAGTTCTAGCAGATGGTCGCCGCAAGAGCGAATGCCCTCCACATACTGTCGCTGGAGGCTGCTGAGGGGGCCGTGGAGCTGGCGACCCAGCACATCGGCAAAGCCTAAAATGCCTGTGAGCGGCGTTCGCAATTCATGGCTCATGTGAGTCAGAAATTCGCTCTTGGCGCGGTTTGCAGCTTCTGAAATTTGCTTTTCTCGCTCTAGCTCCTGAGTACGCTCTTGCACGAGCTTTTCCAGTCGCTCGTAGCTCTGAGCATTGAACAGGGCGATCGCCGTTGCATCTGCCAACCGTTGCACCAGATGAATCTCATCGGTCGTAAAGGTGCGGCGGGCTTGGGTGCAATCTAGCACCAATTCGCCGTAGTGCTGTCCGCGCATGAGAATCGGTGTGCTAAGCATAGACTGGATGTGTTTGCGCTCTCCTCGCTGGCGAGCGCTAGGAATCTTTTGCACCCACGGGTCTTCGAGAAATTTGGGGGCGTGCCAGACCTTCTGGGTCAGATAGTCTCCATCGGGTCGAAAAAATTCTTGCCACTCGTGCATGGGCAGCGGCAAATCCAGGCTGGAGATTACCGCATCCGACACTCGCCACTCTGTCTGGGGTACAATCCACTCTGCTTCATGCCGCAGCAGCACTACCCGATCTACCCCAAAATATTCCCCCGCCAGCCGCACTAGTTCCTGCAAGATAAAATCCAGATCCAGACTGGAATTGAGGGTTTTCCCAAGATGGTTGAGAAACTGCTCTCGCTGGGCCTGTTGCTGTACCTGTTCAAAAAGTTGGGCCTGATGAATCGCTAGGGCAAACTGTCCGGCGATCGCCTCTACCAAGTCCACCTCTTCACGGCTCCAATCCCGCTGGCGCTGGCACTGATGCAGCGCGATCGCCCCCAAATAAGTCTGCTGATACAGCATCGGCACAATCAGCGTAGACTGAATATTCCAGGATTGTGAAATAGACAAGATATCAACCGGGGAATCGAGCGGAATCGTGGGCAACACGATAGACTGTCCCTGCAACAGGCGATCGCCATAGTGGCGCTGAAAGCCGCACTCAAATTTTCTACCCAGCAAATCATCGCGCTCTGGGGTAGACTGGCTCACGCAGCGAGCAATGACTGTTTCCAACCCTGAACGCTGAGCTGCATTCTCCTGCATTAACAGCGTACAGATGTCAACCTCTAGAACCTGATGCAGCAGGTTCATCGTGGACTGCATTAAATCGTCCAACACCAGCGTTTCTCGCATCTTGCGTAACACCTGGTTCATAATGGCAACCTGACGGGTCTGCTGGCGCAGCCGCTGATCGGCAGCCAATTTTTGACGGCGTAGGGCATATTCCTGGAGCGATCGCCTCAGCACCATTGGCAGCCGAAATAGCCGATCTTTCATCACATAGTCCGTCATACCAGCCTTGATGCAGTCCACCGCCGCCTCTTCGCCCAGACTCCCTGTTACCAAAATAAGCGGCACATCCCGACCCACAGACTGCAATACTGCCAGCGCCTCGTAGGCCGTAAATCCTGGCAGGCGATAGTCGGCCAATACAGCGTCATAGTCATGCTCTTTTACGCGCTGTTGATAGGTCGATAACGAATCCACAATGTCACAAGTAAACGGCACGCCGTTCTCCTCAAGAGTTAGCGCAACCAGTTCAGCATCCATTGCAGAATCTTCGACCAGCAGCAGTTTAAGCGGCAGTTCGGGGGATGACGGCACTGTAGATGCTCTCTCCAATAGGGTTCAACTTCCAAAAACAGCGTGCCCGTCTGATTCGTAAACGGGACAAAAAACAAAGGTGCTGCTAATAAACTGAGTCTGGCCGAGTCTCATCGAGTGAAATCGGGCGATCGCACTTGCCAGACGCAAGCAACTCCGAGTTAATAAAGAGCTTGAAAAGTTTGGAATTGAATAAAATTGAGCCACTCAATCGCACCTTCTCTAACGCAAACTGAGCAGCGTTTTGAAATCAAAGTACTTCAGGCTTAACCTCAGAAAAGCACTTCAAGAGACACATTTTCGGGAGAAAAAACCTTGATTAAAAAAGCATTGAAAAGACTTCAAAACTAATTTGAATTCCAAATCTGTCTACTCCGCTTTCCGGATACAGCATCCAAACTAAAAACCCTGATAGACAGTTCCCATATCGCTACTCAGTCAATCATCTTCACGGTTTGCACCGCGTGGGCTACCATAGCAAGACACTTCGCGCCTGCCACGAATCACCCATCTCGGTCATCTTGACACCCCATAAAGCCGTTGGCGACGACTAGCCGATGCCCGCTTGGAAGACTTTGGCTAAAGCAGCGGATTTGCTAATGCATCGTCAGCAGAACGCACCTACTACAGACCCTTCAGCTGGAGTCTATCTTGCTCCAACTTGCTCCAAAAGCTCTGCCCAGATATTCTGTGGTGTTCTCATCCTGATTGACTGACAAAACCTGGGCACCAGGCGGTTGAAACCGCTGCTACATCAACGAAGTCGGCCTTCGCCGACTCTCTACCCTTACCCAAACCCGCGTAGGCGGGTTTCGCCCGTGTAGGCGCGGCTTCTAGCCGCCAGCGGTAAATGTTTTGTCAGTCAACGAGGTTCTCATCTCAATTGTGGTGTTCTCATCTCAATTGGAAACTGACACCCTGATAGCCGCTCTACCCAACGACAAACTCCCAACTACAAACTAAACGCTTGTTTCATGGTGTCATTCATCTGTGTTGGTAAGCGAATAACTCAGTATATCGGGATTCTAGATTTCATGCATCTCCCCAAACAGACGTTGGCAGGATAGGGCGGGATGGCAGGGGGATTGACCCCCCACGACCGAAAAGTTAGGAGGACAGAGTGGTTGGCAGTGGCGGACAATTCAACTGCATCCAGTAGTGACTAATTTGCAAAACCACGTCTGAAAACTGCTGGAAATCCTGGGGTTTCACGATGTAGCTATTTACACCCAGGTCATAGCAGGCATCAAGATCCGAGTCTTCTTGGGAAGAAGACATGACTACGACGACGAGACGGCGAGTGCGGGGGTGCGATCGCAGCCTTTGTAAAAGCTGAATGCCGTTGATTCGAGGGAGTTTCAAGTCCAGTAGCACAAAGCGGGGCAACGGACGTGCCGCCGAGGATAGGGAAGAGTCGTCTACTGAGTCTCTTAGGGCATTGCCGAGCAGATAGTTCAAAGCGGCTTCTCCGTCGTTAACAACATCCATTTGGGCTGCTATTTCTCTAGTCTCTAGGGCCAAACGGATGAGTTCAACATCGTTGGGATCATCTTCGACTAAAAGAAAACGTGACGATTCAATTTCAGGAGGATTCATACGCGCAGTGCAACAACATTGATCGACCGAGAAGAGAGACGCACCCGCGATCGCAGATTTAGCGAGAACACAGACCAGAGCAGATTGAGCCAATCTGTCACCTAGCGTTAGAAGCGGTTTGAAAAGTCCTTTGAGAGGTTGATTTTCGTGTGCTGAGGGCACAAAAATTCAACTTTGCAAACAAGCGCTCAGACACAAGGTTGGGATCTTGACTCACTCCTAGATGTAAACCTCTAAGTTTAGGTATTAATATTTACACTATTTTGCTCAATCTAATTCAGTATTTATTTCAAAGCACAGGCTTGATGAGAAACTTTAATCACTCCTTTAATAAAAGTTGAAGTTTCAAAAAGCACACGACAATGTTGCGATTTTTCCGAATCAGGCATTGTTAATCAAGGGTGATTGATCGGGATGATTGATTGGAGCAATTGATATTGGAGCAATTGATAAGGGTGATTGATCGGGATGACTGGCTAGGATGATTAGCACACTAAACGAATGCTTGAATGAATGCCTAGAAAAGGGCGATCGCTCCAGAAATTTCGCTGCCTATTCTCTTGCCGCTTACCTGATAAAAATGAGTAAAAATGAGCGCAAAAAAAAGCCTTTTCGTGAATCTTGCCGAATAAGATCCCCAAAAAGGCCCTTTGTTATACGCATGTTATACGCACAAACCTTGGATAAGAGCCGAAGCCTCAAACGCCTCAGGGTTGAAAAACTCCAGGTTGGAGAATTGGAGGCGTGTGTTGAGCAGGTCTTTGCCCGTAAAGCTGGTGTTGAAATTGAGGCGGACGCGGGCCTGGGAGACAGTGCTGTTGGCATCGTCTACGTTGCTGCCAAAGATATCGGCAATGGAGAAGATAGTTTCGCCAAAGAGGGTGGTGGTAGTGGAAAACTGATTGGCTTCCAGTTCTTCGACGGCGGCTTCGAGGGCATCGACCCGACCACGCAGGGCAGCGAGTTCTGATGCAAACTCCCGCTGGAGCGCTTCGATGCGGGCTAAGGCTTCGGGATCGAGGCTTTCCAACCGGCCCACGACTGCATCCAAACAGGAGGCTAGACCAGCGGCGAACTCGTAGCGGGTCATGGCTCGTCCGCCGAGGTAGGTGCCGTTGGGATAGCCCTCTAGACAGTCCAAACCACCCTGGCTTTCAGAATTTGCCAGGTAGGCGAGGGCTTCGTAGGCCCAGTCTCCTGGGCTAACGTCGGAAAACTCGGTGACAGAGGTGACCTGGGCCATGTTGCCGTCGCCTCGGTTTTCGCCGCTATATTCTGATAGCTGGTCGAGGGTTGTCAGGCTGATGGCCTCTGCGGGAGCAGTCAGTCTAGATTCAGATGGATAGGTTCCGGGGAGTTCGCTTTGAGGGAGTTCGCTTTGAGGGAGTTCGGAAGCGGTGGCGATCGCCCCCAACCCTGCCCACGCCAGACCGCCAGCCATCAGCGCTAGGCCCAGCGCCAGCTTTTGCCAGAGAACCCTGGGGCACCACGTTAGTCGAGTCCATGCGGTTTGTTCGACCTCTGCTGCAAAACGATTCAACTCAAACTTTTCAGACTTTTCCAGCTTTTCAAACTTCGATCTCATGCTCTCCTCACAACCAAACGTAAAAGCCAGACGGCGTAACCGCTGGATGTAGAAACATCCAAATTGCAAAACTCGAATGCCTTGCAGCCTACCGTTGCCGAACTCGATTCAAGCAGCGATGCCCAAATTTGGAAGCTGCCATAGTTCACGACAATCAAATTTTTAGTTCCCTAGAATATTTGGAATATTGCAGGATCATTCAGGGTTCTATCTGCGTCTGTCGTAGCGCTCAATACATACCCACAGGTAGTTCAGATAACGATGACATTCTGCCTGCCTGCCGCTCCGTCTGCGGTTCCGAGATTTTGTGTAGCGATTTGCTCCCGGTCTGGACAGGCGCGACTTTCTATAGAAAAGCTTTGATTTATACACTCCATGCCAGGTCAACCTGATACTTTTGGGCGTACTCCTCATGCAGACAGCACCAGGTCATCCGTAGCCGCGAGGCATCCTGTGTGTGCCGCAGTGGTGTGGATGTTTGGTGCCAGGTTTTTCGTTTAGTAAAGCTCGTTTTTTGTGTATTTGCCGAGAGGTGCTGCGATCGGCCCTCTCAATAAAGCTTGATAGGGAGTGTCCATGGAACGTGCGATTTCACTGATTGGGATTCTTATATTTTTTGGTTTAGCGTATCTGTTTTCTGTCAATCGTCGGGCGATTAACTGGCGGACTGTTGCAATTGGCTTTTTGCTTCAGTTTTTGATGGGTCTGTTTGTGCTAAAGCTGCCAATTGGCTATCAAATTTTCAAGTTTATTGGCGATCTGGTTACGGGATTTCTAAACTTTGCAGATGCAGGTGCGGAGTTTGTTTTTGGAGCAGATTTTCGGGAGCATTTCTTTGCCTTTAAGGTGATGCCCACGGTGATCTTTTTCTCTGGGGTGATTGGGCTTTTGTATTACCTGGGTGTGATGCAGAAACTTGTGGGGGCGATCGCCGGATTGATGCGTCGCACGATGCGAACCTCTGGCCCAGAAACCACGTCCTGCGCGGCCAATATTTTTATCGGGCAGACTGAGGCTCCACTTATGATCAAGCCCTTTGTGGGGCGAGTCACGCTGTCGGAACTGCACGCCATTATGACAGGCGGCTTTGCAACGGTGGCGGGCGGCGTGTTGGCTGCCTACATTTCGTTTGGCATTAATCCAGAGCAACTGATTGCCGCTTCGGTTATGAATGCGCCGGGTGCTTTGGCAATGTCAAAAGTGTTTTTTCCACAGACTGGAAAATTTTCCTATGATTCTGTTTTAGATGAGGAGTTAAAGGAAGACGAAATTGCTCGAAAAGAAGCGGGCGAAGAGGAAGTTTTGATTCCACCGGAGGCTGCCTCTACGGCCAAAGATCCGATTGGGGCGATCGCCGATGGTGCGATTCAAGGCATCCAGTTGGTGTTGGCAATTATGGCAATTTTGATTGCGTTTCTAGCGCTCATTGCGGCGATTAATGCCTTTTTGGGATGGCTTGGTGGACTGATCGGCGTGCCTCAGCTTTCGATGGAATTTTTACTCTCTTATCTGCTGTTTCCGCTGGCCTTCATCATGGGTGTGCCGATTGCCGACTGTGCCAATGTCGCCGTGTTTTTGGGCAAGAAAATCATTCTAAATGAGTTCATTGCCTACACCGATCTGGCAGATGCGATTAGCAACAGTGCCATTGGGGCCCGCGCTGCAACGATCGCGACCTTTGCCCTCTGCGGCTTTGCCAACTTGGGGTCTATTGGTCAGCAGATCGGCGTGATTGGCGGCATGGTTCCCAGTCGTCGCGATGATGTGGCTCGCTTGGGTGTCCGCGCCATGATTGCGGGTTCGTTTACCAACTTTGTCAGTGCGGCGATCGCAGGGTTGTTGACTTGATCTGGAGGGGTGGGTGGGTGGGTGGGTGGATAGCTTAAGTACCCCAACATTCCAATACCCCAAGCCCCTTCCTCCCTCTCCTTCCCTATGAACTTTTTCCTTCCTTATGAATATCTACCTCGCTGGGCCCGATGTCTTCTTGCCAGAACCCCTGGAAGCAGCGCGGGCTAAGAAAGAAATTTGTGCGAAATATGGCTTTGTGGGTCAGTTTCCGTTTGACAATGCGCTGGATCTGTCAGGGCTAACCCCGGTTGAAGCAGGGCTGGCGATTTATAAAAGCAACATCCAATTAATGGATCGCTGTGACCTAATCGTGGCGAATATGACCCCGTTTCGTGGGCCCAGCATGGACGTAGGCACGGCCTTTGAAATGGGCTATATGGCGGCGCAGGGCAAGCCTGTGTTTGGCTATAGCAATGATGGACGACTGTATGGCGATCGCGTGCCTCAGCCCACGCCCGAACGGGACGAAAATAATCTGTTTGTTGAACAGTTTGGACTGCACGATAACCTCATGCTGGAGGGGGCGATCTACACTAGCAGTGGCGACTTTCAAGGCAAACTGATCGAGGCGGCGAGCTATTACACTGATTTGAGCGTGTTTGAAGCGGTGATTCAGCTTGCTGCTGCGAAACTTTTGAGCTAACCCTGAGGTTGCCGGGTGGCACTGATTCTTCGCAGCACCTATGGCTTTTGAAAATGGCGATCGCCAGCCAGATGATCCTGCACTTAACCCGGTTGGGCTAACGCCTGAACAGCAGCGTGCTGCCTTAGAGACAGCGGTTTACGGCATGGCGATTTTCCACAGCGACGGGTGCATTATCTATGCCAACCCTGCCTGCGCCAATCTCTGGCAATATACACACCGCGAAGAGTTGATTGGTCAATTTTGGCAGCACCTCTACACGCCAGACACGCAACAGCGGCTTGAGCAGGAGAGCTTGCCCCAGTGCCTTCAGACAGGCAGTTGGGTCGGAGAGGCGATCGCCCAGCGACTCGACGGCACAACCTGTCCACAGTCCATCGCCCTGTCGCAGATGACCGACGGCAGCATCCTCTGCATTGTTCAAGACATCACCGAGCAAAAGCTGGCAGAATCCTTGCTCTGCCGTAGCGAAGCCGACAAGCGGGCCATTCTCCAGGCGATTCCCGATCTGCTGATGCATGTCCGGTCAGACGGCACCCATCTAGACATCGCCAATAGCGACGGCTACTCGGTTCTGGAGCTAGATGCGCTGGTTGCCGGAAATGCTAGCGTCTACAACCTGATGCCCTACGAACTGGCCGAGCGGCGAATGCACTATATCCAGCAGGCGCTCCAGACCGGACAGCTTCAATTTTATGAACAGGATATTGAGATAAATGGTCAGATTCAGTCTGAGGAGGTGCGGCTGGTAGCAACGGGGCCAGACGAGGTGCTAGTGATTGTTCGCAACATTACCGAGCGCAAACGCCAGGAAGAAGCCCTGAAGCAGAGCGAAGCCAAAAACCGGGCGCTGATTGAGGCGATTCCTGACTTGCTGATTCGAATGAGCGGGGACGGCACACATCTAGAACTGGCCAATGGCGATCGCTATCCAGTGCTTAACAAAGACGCAATGGTTCCCGGTGTCAGCACCGTATATGAACTCATGCCGCTCGACTTGGCAGAGATGCGAATGCTTCATGTCCAGCAAGCCCTCCAAACGGGCAAGTACCAGTTCTACGAACAGCAGATCGAAATCAACGGGCAGCTTGAGTTTGAAGAAGTGCGCGTGGTCGTGATCGGGCCAAACGAAGTGCTAGTGATCGTCCGCAATATCACCGAGCGCAAACGCCAGGAAGAAGCCCTTCGAATCGCGGAAGAAAACTACCGCAGCATCTTTGAAAATGCGCTGGAAGGCATTTTTCAATCTACGCCAGAGGGCCGGCTCATCACGATCAACCCAGCGATGGCACGAATTTACGGCTACGACTCACCCGCCGAAATGATTGCCAGCATTACTGACATCGGTGAGCAAATGTACGTCAACCCAGCGATGCGTCTTGAAGTGAAGGCGCTGCTGGCAGAACAGGGCGTTTTGAAAGGCTTTGAGTTTCGCAGCTATCGCAAAGACGGCAGTATTATCTGGACGGCGATGGATGCTCGCGCCGTTTATGACAACAGCGGCACCCTGCTCTATTACGAAGGGATTGTGCAAGACGTGACCGAGCGCAAACAAAAGGAAGAGGAGCTAAAACGCCAGCTAGAGCAGCTTGAAATTCAAATCGACCAGTCCAGACGGGCCCAGGAAGTTGCAGAAATTATCCAAACCGACTATTTTCAAAAAATTTTGGAAGAGGCTGAGTCTTTGCGCTATCTCGATGATTGAGGAACGCATGGCGATCGCCCCACAAGAAAGATCAAGAAAGATAAAGACAAAGATAAAGACAGCTTCAATTCGCCCATTGCCTGCTGAACCCCCCTCGCTTTTCTTGATCGGGGAACCTCCCCGCGCCCAAACCAGTCAACGGTATCCGACAGACTCGTTTCGAGGAATCGCGGGATGCTCAAACAATATCACTACCGCTCAAAAGCTGCGCTGCTGCTAGCAGTTGGCATGGCCACAACCTCGCTGCTGCCTGTGTGGACTTCGCAGCGTGCAGTAGCTCAGCCGATTCAGCTTGCCCAGGTATTTTCTAACCCAGCGCGGGTGGGGCTGCCTGCGGGCACTGTGCTGCCAGTGGCCTACAGCGGTGCAGAACGGGTGGTGGTGCTACCGACCGAAACTGCGCCTCTGACCCTGACGCTGACCAGCGATGTGCGAACCCCCAGCGGCACGGTGATGCTGCGGACGGGCAGCGAAATCAAAGGCGAACTGCGCCCGGTCGAAGGCGGAACTCAGTTCTTTGCTCAGTCAGTGATCCCAGCCGGAAGCACCCGCGAAATCCCGCTAGATGCAACTTCCAACCGAATTACAAAGCGAGAAACGATCACTCGTCGAAATCGCCCTGATGTGCTGCGGGGTGCAGCAATTGGTGCGGCGGCGGCGGCAGTGCTGGCTGAGGTGTTTGGCAGTGTGCAAGTTGTGGAGGTGCTGGCAGGTGCGGGCATTGGTGCGGCGGCTGAACTGCTGATTCGTCGGAACCGTCGGGTCGAAGTGTTGGTGGTGGAACCCCGTACCGATCTGAGTCTGACAGTGCAATCCCCCTTTTCTTTGCAATAGCCCTATTTTCTGCAATAGCTCTGGGGCTGGTTGCTTAGGAATTAGTCGCTAACAGCGTCAGGTTTCGCTGCGATCGCTCGATTTTGCCCTCTTGCTCTAGCTGGCTCAGCAGGCGAGTCACTGTGACGCGGGTGGTGCTGATGGTTTCTGCGAGTTCCTGATGGGTCAGCAGCACGTCGAGCGATCGCCCCCCCGGCACAGGCTGCCCAAAATGGGTGGTTAGCCATTCCAAAAGCTGCAACAGTCGCATCACCACAGACGGCTGATGCACGATTGTCAGCAGTTCTTCGCTCTTGCGGGCGCGGCGGATCAGCCCTTCCTGGAGATGCCGACTATCGAGCGATAGCTTCACCACTTTGACAGGGGTAATGCATTCGGCCTGGTAGGGCGAAACGGGCGACAGCGGCAGACCCAAGACATCGCCCTGTCCCCAAAACCCCAGCCCAATGGTGCGCCCTTCCTCATCCCAGGTCAGCGTCCGCACGATGCCCTGCTCAATCGACCAAACGCTATCTGGCTCAAGCGGTAGCAAATCTTTGCGCTGGAACGAGCGAACCGATGAAACGAGTTGGAGCGCAGGTTCCCCTACTAAGGGAACTTCGTGAGTGGAAACGGTTGAATTCTGCATTATTGCTCACCACGTCTATAGGTTCATGAGTTAGGCTCATGAATTTACTTTTCAAAAAACTTTGCAATCGGCTTAGATGAATACTACGCTTCAACTCTCAATTGGCAAATGCCCCCCACCCCCTTTCGTATGGATCGACCGCTCTGCCCTGTTCTGACTCTTATGCATTAGAAAAAACCAGTAAAAACCTAAAAGCTGACGCGAGCAAAGAATTAAATGAAACCACTGGAAATCTTGATAAAAAAGAGCCTGCAAAGGTCTAATATCAAACATTTTGGGGCGATCGCCCACTTCCGATTATATCCGCAATTTCACTGACTCACTACCTCGTCCCACCTTGCCTAATTGAGAATAATCTCAATAACTCCCTAGGAATAGGTTTGATCGTTCGAGAATAGTCAGAGTAAAACCAAGTTTTTATGCCTCAGGAGTTGCCTTAGGTAATTCTTCCTTCAGACTTATCCGTAAATTCTCGGTTGGCAGATGTCCCTTATGATCTAACCAAGTTTTCAAAACTAAGTGAAGTGTTGAAGAGTACATCATGAATTCATGCTGTCTGGGGAAGAGGGCGATCGCCCATCTTTTTCGGCTATCTTGACTCCATGCGCCGATAGTATTCCGCCACACGGCGCTGCCACTGGCTCCAGTATTGGGCGATCGCCCCTGGCTCAAACCAAAACACCTCGGCGGGCTGGTTGGGAATAGCCACCACCAGCAGGGCTTCGCGGATATGAATCTGCTCCGCTTCACAGTAGTGATTCACCGCGCCGCAATAGGCTGCCAGTTGCAGGGGGCCGTCATACAGCCGCTCGATGCTGCCCTTGGGGCGATCGCCCGTCTTCCAGTCCAGCAGGCAGGGCACGCCGCGATAGCTGGCCACGCAGTCTACCTTGCCCGCATAGCCCAAGTCATAGTGAAACACGGGTGTTTCGAGCAGCCGCACGTCCTGGATTTCTGCCACAATCGGCTCCAGGCTTTGCCAATAGGGACGCACGGCATCGGGACAGGTTGGATTTTCGCCTGCCAGATAGCGGCGGATGTGGGCGTGGGTCTGGCTTCCGCGACGGCTGGCGGCGGTGGCGATGCGGCTGGCTTCTTCTGCCCCCAGGCGATCGCGCCATTTTGCTAGTGCTTCTCGCGCCTCCGGCGGCTTGGTGGCGTTCAAAATCGTGCTGACGCTGGGGAGCGATCGCCCCGCTGCATCTACCAAATAGCCCCGCTTCGCCCGCTTTACCACGACAAAATTTTGAAAATTTTGATCTGTTTTACAGTTGGTTACCGCAGTCAGTTACCGCAGTCAGTTACCGCAGCTAGTTACCGCAGCTAGTTACCGCAGTTAGTTCTATTAGTCACCCATCCGGCGCAGTCTTTGCAAGATGCTTATCACTTCGCCTGGATTTTGCGTCGGCACCAAACGGCTCCAGTCGTGGAGATGGGCAATGCCAGCGCTATGCAGTCGGGCGATCATGCCGCTTACCCAGTCCGGTGCGCCGACCAGAATCATCTTGTTGTAACGAGAATTGGCTTTTGGGGTGAGGGACGCGGGTTCATCGGCACGGAATTCTTCTGCCATAAATCAATGTAGCCAATTGGTGACATTCATGATCATAACCTAATTGTCGCCACTTGGGGACATTTACTCTGTTAAGACCCTCTGACAGGATGAGGGCATGGGCAAAGCAGGCAACGCACTGAGAACTGTTCTGACTAACTACGGCATTAGCCAAAACCGCTTAGCCGTCACGATGGGCATCAGTCGCGGCACAGTCAATAATTGGTTTAACGAAACGCGAGATCCGACCGCAGAATCCATTCCTGCGATTGTGGCGGCATTGGATGCGCTCAATCCAGCAGCAGCGCAGGACTTTTTGCGGCTATATTTGGGCGGATGTTGGGTGCGGCAGGGATTAACTGAGTAGTTGCGTGAGTAGGTAGTTGCGTGAGTAGTTGCGGGGGCAGCTTGGTGCGGTCTGCAAGTTCGGATGGCTGCGATAAACTCCCGTCGGGCAGGCGGGCTATGTTTGGGATGTCGTAGTTCACAAAATCCCTGCCCTAGATGCCGAAATCAGACGAATTTTTGAGCAGGAAGTTTGGGCAGGAATAAGTTTGGGCAGGAATATCCATCCTTGAGCCGCTAACCCAAGGCTGCATGAATCTGCGATCGCGCTTCTTTCAGGGCTTCTGCCAGCTTGCTGGGGTCGCGGCCGCCGGCCTGGGCAAAGTTGGGTCGGCCGCCGCCGCCGCCACCACAGAGCTTGGCGATCGCCCCAATGAGCTTTCCGGCTTGCAGGCCCTTCTGGTTTGCCGCTGGGCTAAAGGCAGCGACCAAGGCGACCTTATCGGCGGCCGGAGCGGAACCGAGAAACACTGCGCCTTCGCCCAGTTTTTGCAGCAGGCGTTCGGCGGCGGTTTTCAGCGCGTCGGCATCGGCGCTGGGCATTTCTGCCACCAGGATTTTGAAATCGCCCAGCGTTTCTGCTTTGTCGAGGAGTTGGTCTGACTGAGCGATCGCCAGTTCTGCTTTCAGCGCAGCGAGTTCTTTCTGCGTCGTCTTTAGCTCGTCTTGCAGCGCGGTGATGCGGTCGGGAATCTCTTCGGGCTTGGCTTTGAAGCGATCGCCCAAGTCGCGCACCACTTGGTCCCGCAGGTTCAGATATTCCAGCACAGCGGGGCCGGCGACCGCCTCGATGCGGCGAATCCCCGCCGATACGCCCGTTTCTGAAATGA
Source organism: Cyanobacteriota bacterium (assembly GCA_046719575.1). GTDB lineage: Bacteria > Cyanobacteriota > Cyanobacteriia > Elainellales > Elainellaceae > Thermoleptolyngbya. Next base: position 36,172 of record JBDNCP010000003.1, on the reverse strand, counting down.
TTTTGAACAAACCAATCTCGGCCGTGTTGCTAACATGCGTGCCGCCGCACAACTCCATCGACACGCCCGGAAAGTCGATAACGCGCACCTCATCGGCATATTTTTCGCCAAACATGGCGGTTGCGCCCTTGGCTTTGGCGGCGGCCAGCGGCATGATCGACACATCAGCAGCGTGGGCTTCAGCAATCCAGGTGTTTACCTGGTCTTCAATTTGCTGAATTTCTGCTGCCGTCAGCGGTCGCGCCAGATTATAGTCAAACCGCAGCCGATCAAAAGCAACCAGCGAACCCTGCTGGCTGATGTTTTCGTCGATCAGTTTCTTTAGAGCGGCTTGCAGCAGGTGGGTTGCCGTGTGGTTTGCCTGGGCGCGGCGGCGAAAAGCAAGGTCAATCTGCGCGGTGAGGCGATCGCCCGTTTGCAGCGTGCCTGCTTCCACTGTGCCAAAGTGGACGAAAATTGCCCCTTCCTTTTGCACGTCTTGTACTCGCACCTTCAGCCCCGACTCGCCCAGCAAATAGCCGCGATCGCCCACCTGACCGCCCGATTCGGCATAGAAAGGCGTTTGATCGAGAACCACTTGCACGTCGGTTCCCGCAGCGGCAGCATCTACGGGCTTGCCCTGCACCAGCACCAGCTTCACCTCCGCCTCAGATTGCGGCTGAATATAGCCTAGAAAGTTGGTTTCGTGCAGATGCTCTGCCAGCTTGTCGAGGCTGCCCTGCACGGTGAGGTCAATGGTTTCGTGGGCGGCCCGAGCGCGATCGCGCTGTTTCTCCATCTCCACTTCAAAGCCGTCAGTATCCACTGTCAGCCCTGCTTCTTCGGCGATTTCCTGCGTCAGCTCCAGCGGAAAGCCGTAGGTGTCGTAGAGCGTAAACGCATCCTGCCCCGAAATTTGCCCCTTTGCAGGCAGCTTGGCGATGATGTCTGCCAGCAGTTTTTCGCCGCGCTCCAGGGTTTCCAAAAAGCGCGATTCCTCCAAGGCGAGTTCGGCTTTGATGGCTTTTTCGCGCTGGCGCAGGTTGGGATAGGCCGCTTCGGAAAGGGCGATCGCCGACTCGGCCACCTGCGTAATAAACGGCTGCTCAATGCCAATCAGCCGACCGTGGCGCACGACGCGGCGAATCAGGCGACGCAGCACATAGCCACGCCCCAGGTTAGACGCAGTCACCCCATCGGCAATCAAGTGCGTCACCGCGCGGACGTGGTCGCCAATTACCTTTAGTGAAGTCTTGGTCTTCTCGTCGCAGGCGGCATAATCCAGCCCCGCAATCTGGGCTGCGGTTTGGATAATGGGGAAAATCAGGTCGGTTTCGTAGTTATTCGGCACGCGCTGGAGAATTTGCGCCATCCGCTCTAGCCCCATGCCCGTGTCGATGTTCTGCGCGGCCAGCGGAGTCAGGTTGCCCTCTGCGTCCTGGTTATACTGCATGAACACCAGGTTGTAGAACTCGATGAAGCGGGTGTCGTCCTCTAGGTCGATGTGGTCGTCGCCCCGCTCTGGGTGAAAGTCGTAGTAAATCTCGGAGCAGGGGCCGCAGGGGCCCGTCGGGCCAGACTGCCAGAAGTTATCCTTCTCGTCCATCCGTTTAATGCGGGCTTCGGGAATGCCAATCTGGTCGCGCCAGATGGCGAAGGCTTCGTCGTCTTCGCGAAAGACGCTGACCACCAGCCGCTCAGGGGGCAGCTTAAACACTTCGGTTGAGAGTTCCCATGCCCAAGCGATCGCCTTTTCTTTGAAATAGTCGCCAAAGCTAAAGTTGCCCAGCATTTCAAAAAAAGTGTGGTGGCGAGCCGTGCGGCCGACGTTCTCGATGTCGTTGGTGCGGATGCACTTTTGCGAGGTGGTGGCGCGGGGATATTCGGCGGCTCGCTGTCCCAGGAAAATCGGCTTGAAGGGCAGCATTCCGGCGATCGTCAGCAGCACGGTCGGGTCTTCGGGAACGAGCGAGGCGCTGGGAAGGATTTGGTGTCCCCGCTCGGCATAAAAATTGAGAAAGGTCTGTCGAATCTGCGCCCCGCTGAGGTTGGGCGGTTGGGTCGAAGTAGTCGAACGGGACGGCGATTTAGGCATAGATCAACTCGAAACAGGCCGAAAGAAGGATTTAGAAAGTCAGGGCTACAGGCGGTCAGCAGCAGGGCGGAGATGGAGGGAAAGATGCACGAAAAAACTTACGATAGGGGCGATCGCACCAGCCTCGATGTACCCAACCGTGTGTCAATCTGCTCAGGCAAGCGGTTGCAAGCCAAACCATAGCCACGAGTCCATCGGAACGACGACAAATCTTATCAAAAATCCCAGCTATTACGATCTTGCAATCTGGCTGGCAGATTCAGCAACCCCAAAATCAGGAAATGCTGAGGACATGCTGAGGGAATTTTGCTGGACTTTGGGTACCCTTACGAAGCCCATTGGCACTGCGTCCCTGGCAGCGCATGAAATCTGAAATCTATAGACGTGTCAAATCCCTCGTTAACTGACAAAACATTTACCGCTGGCGGCTGGAAGCCGCGCCTACACAGGCGAAACCCGCCTACGCGGGTTTTGGGTCAGGGTAGAGCGTCGGCGAAGGCCGACTTCGTTGATGGAGCAGCGGTTTCAACCGCCTGATGCCTAAGTTTTGTCAGTCAATCAGGGCAGCACGGCTGTCACCACGATTCTGCAGGTAACAGTCCGGCAGCATCGGTCAACAATCCCGCAGCCATTTGGGTGATGCTTTGTAATGCTTTTAATAATGAGCTAATTAATGAGCATCCTGAGATTTCGTTTTCATGCGGCATATTTGTGGTAATTTCAAAAATGGCGACTGGGATAACTGAGCGAAATCTTCCAAGGCTGGGCTTTATTGAACCAAATTTGGCGCTGAACAGTTCAAATAATGCCAGTCACTTGGTTGATGATCCGAGTTTTACAGACTCTAGGGGTTCAGAGTTCCACCTACGACGCAAACAGCCTACACAAACAGCCTACTCAGCCTTGCCTGTTGATCCTGATGCTGGTTCCTTGCATTCCAGGTTTCATACTTCGTCTATTCGTTGTGGTGTAGGTTGTGGTGGTGGAGATTCGGGCGGGCTGCCTGAGGTTTGTGGCTTTTGAAACAGGCTTTGCTTCGTCTATTTACGCTTTTCACTCCTCTCACTTCACTCCTCTCACTATCCGAGGTCGTGCATGATTTGCGATACTGCATTTACTTGCACGATTTCTGTATTGGATTCTTGCTTTGGAATCTCCTTGATCAAGGGTGAATGATCAAGGGTAAGTCCACACTTGGGTAAGTCCAAACTTGGCCATTCTGTATCAGAGCAATTCAGGAGCCACTGTACCTGCCGTGGATTTGCTGTGTCCGTTCTGTTCTATCCCATTGCAGGATTGTATTAAGCGCTCAGATTGATGGAGGGTTGCAGCTTGGGAGTTCAATAATCAAATTTAGACGGGTATATTTTTACACGCCTGAGAAGCGGAGATGAATTGGAAAAATATCGAAAAGTTATAGAAATCCATGAAAATCATTCTGGAAAATCATCCTGAAAATTCCGAAATTACAGATGCGGCCGGTGTATCTTTTTTTACCCGCATCTTCATGGTTGGCTGATGTATCTTTTTTTATCCGTAGTTTCATGAGTTAGAGGGTATATGTGTCAGGCTAATTTTGCGTTGATTCTATTTTGGATGCCCTACCCTGCGTAGGGAATTATGGCTAAATTGCTCTTGCAAGATTTCCTGTATTTTTGCAAGATTTCTCTTTGCAAGGTTTCTCTTTGCAAGATTTCTTTAGCGAAGCCAACTCTGACGATACGCCTTATTTTCTATTCTGAAGATGATTTAACGGCTGGAGAGAGTTCTCTTCAAGCTGTTTAGGCATTTGTTAGCTTAGGCAAGCAGCAACTCACTCACTTGGCTACAGGTCTTTATAAATTTTCGAGGTAGGCTCCGCATTTCATGGACGCTTCGATTCTCATTGTGGGGGATCGCGAATTTTTGGCATCCCTTTCGGCTCTAACCCCTGATTTGGCGGCGTTTACTCTAGAGGTTGCGCCCAATCCGCATGAGGCAACTCCGCTAATTCAGGCACAGCAGCCCGACTTGCTGATGATCCAGGCGACTCAACCGGGTAGCTTAGAATTGTGCCAGCGGGTCAAGGCTCAGAGCCATCTGGCGTGGATCTATTGCGTGGTGGTGGATGATCGGCGGTCACCTATGGCAAACGGACTGGGCGATCGCCCACAAGACGAGGTGAGCCTGGAAACCTCGGCACTGATGATGGGCGCAGATGCCTACATCAAGCTATGGCGGGCCGAGTTACAGAATAAGTTGTCTGAAACGGGTGAACAGTCGCTGATCAGTGCCTATGTGCAGGCAGGGTTGCGGCGTGTGCAAAACCATCGAGAATTAATTCGCACAAACGATATTTTATCGGCGATCGCCCTGTCTGATCCGCTGACTGAGCTAAACAACCGCCGCGCCTTTGAGTGGGAGCTACCTCGACAGATTCACAATGCGCGACTGCGGAGAATGCCCATTAGTCTAATCATGCTGGATGTAGACTTTTTCAAAAGCATCAACGACACCTATGGGCATCTGGTGGGCGATCGCGCTTTGCAGTTGATTGCTTCGCGGCTGCGACACAATTTGCGCTTTTATGACACGCCGTTTCGCTATGGGGGCGAAGAGTTTGTGATTATTCTCAGCGACACAGGTAGCCAAGAAGCAGCGGCGATCGCCCACCGCATTTGTCGGCTGATTGCTGATCAGCCATTTGTCATTGATGAATCCCTCGATCTCAACATCACCATCAGTGCGGGCACTGCGTCGCTCATGACACAGGATGATGCACGGGGCACAAGCCTGCTGCACCGGGCTGATCAAAATCTACTGCGGGCAAAGGCGCTGGGTCGCAACCGAGTCGTCAGTGGGCAAGAGAGCGATACACCGACTGACAGCCAACCAGGGAATTCTCCGGGCAATTCTGATGAATCTCCTGTTTCTAGACCAATAGCTGAACCATGAAGCCCTACCAACAGGTGGCAATTGAGGACTGCGGTGAGCCGCTGGTAGAAATCCCCACAGAGGAATTTGCACGGACAGAACCCCACCCCTACGTCGTGCTGGGGGCCCCCTATGGCGATCGCTCTCCGTTCTTTGTGCGGCAAGGCGTGCTGGAGCGGCTGCGGCTGGCCCAGGCAAACTTGCAGAAATACTGCCCCGGCTGGCGCATCCAGATTTTTGATGCCTATCGCCCCATCGCGGTGCAGCAATTCATGGTGGACTATACCTATCAAAACCTGGTGCGATCGCAAGGGCTAGACCCCGCCACGCTCAGCGAAGCCCAGCAGCACGACCTCTGGCAGCAGGTCTATCAGTTTTGGGCGGTTCCCAGCCAAAACCCCGCCACACCGCCGCCCCACAGCACAGGCGCAGCCGTCGATGTGACCCTGCTGGATGCCAGCGGCCAGCCTGCCGACATGGGTTCTCCCATCGACGAACTCAGCCCCCGCTCTTATCCCGACTACTTTGCGCCCTGTGCCGACCCAACTTCCGACCGCTATGACCCAGCGCGGGCGATCGCCCACCAAAACCGCCAGCGCTTGGCCGCAGCCCTGCAATCGGCGGGCTTCTGTCGTCATCCCAATGAGTGGTGGCATTTTTCAATTGGCGATCAGCTTTGGGTCTGGCTCAAACATTCAGATTGCTCAGCGCCGACCCATTCAGATTTGGATTTTGCAAATTTGGATAAAGCTTTGGGCAGAGTAGACAAGCACGTAGTTGCACGATACGGAGCAGTTTGAATCGATACCTAAAGGGCCAGAAGTGGTAGTGCAAGTATATTAATTCCTATTCAAAATTATTCGATATCTAAATTTGATATCTTTTTTGGGCTGGGCGATCGCCCGTCAACTGTATTGAAATAGACGAAATCAGGCGAATTCAGGTCAAGCTTTTATTCGCTTGACAGTTCGTAATTTAAGTGTAAAGAGTCTCCGTGTATACCAGGTTGGCGCTCACTGTACGGGTGGGTCTTACTGGAAGAGTCCACCCGATATGCAGTCATCAACTGATATGCAGAAAGATACCGCTGGAAAGACCTTTGCAACGGCCCGCAGGCTCCGCTTCTCTTCTGGGAAGCTGAGCCTCACCGAATGGGTCGGCTCTGGCGATCGGGATGACATCTACCGCCTCAATTTCAATCGATCGAGCAATCTCACCATTACGGCTTCGGGAACTGGCACTGGCAAGGGGGCGATCGCCCATCTAATCCAGGATCTGAACAACAACGGCCGCCTCGATGCCAACGAGATTAAAGGAAAAATGCCTATTCGCCCTGGGCAATCCAACACGCTAGCAGCCAAAAACCTAACGGGCACGTTCTTCCTCAGAGTCCACAGCCAAGGCGGCAGTCTGAGTTACAACCTGGTGATGGAAACAACCCCATCGGGCACCTCCTCCAGCGGCACTCGCGAAACCCAGCCGACTGGGTTCATTGCCGAAGTGTTGCGGCTGACCAATGCGTTTCGCCAACAAAACGGTCTGCAACCACTGTCTTACAACAGCAAACTGAGTAATGCTGCCCAAGGGCACAGCATCAATATGGCCAATCAGGACTTCTTTAGCCACACAGACAGAGATGGTTCCACCTTTAGTCAGCGCGTCACGGCGGCTGGCTATCAGTGGTCGTTTACAGGCGAAAACATTGCTGCGGGCTACACCACGCCCCAAGCTGTGGTCAATGCCTGGATCAACAGCCCTGGGCATCGAGCTGCGATGCTCAATCCCAACTATCAGGACATCGGCATCGGCTATTACTACCTCGCTAATGACACTGGCCAGGTCAACTACTACCACTACTGGACGCAAAACTTTGGCAAGCCCCTGTAGGGAGGGTTCAAAACCCTCCCTCCGAACCTCAAAGAACCTCAAAAAATTAGAGAGTTTTCCGGGTATTTCTACGCTTGTAGTGGCGACTTTAGTCGCCAAACTCACTTAAAGCAGGACTTTTCAAAAGTCCTCTTTAGTTTGCACAGCAAAACCAGTTTAGTTTGCACAGCAAAACCAGTTTAGTTTGCACAGCAAAACCAGTTTAGTTTGCACAGCAAAACCAGGGCGAGAATGTGCTGCGTTCTCGCCTTTTTTTGGCACTTCTGGCAATCTTCTGGCACTAAATATTGGCCCTCTGATTAACGGACAAAACCCCTGCAATCTTGATTAGACTTCTTGCGTGAATCGTGGCGCGGTACCGCCGCGCTACGATTCACACCCTCAAAACAGCACTCATGCAAGAGGTTCAACCCAGCCTAGGCAAAAAGAGTTGTCAGTCAACCCAGTATCCGGCTCCCCTTCTCCCGGTTTTAGAGATTTAAGGGGTTAGGGATGCGGGTAGCCCGTTTGCGGTCTCAAGAACGTCATTGACTTTTGCAGGAGCAACATCTGCTAAGTTTTGATACCCAGACGACAACGTTTGCGGTCTCAAGAACGTCATTGCCTTTTGCAGAGGTTTCGCCAAATTCTCCAGTTCTAGAGTCTAATCTCTCAGCCCTGATTCTGAGCTATCCCTAGAGTCCAGGTGCAATCGCTGAGCCTCTTGCTCGACCAGCATTTTGGCAAGGCTCTGGAAATTTTGTGCGGCGAATTGGAAATAGGTAGCGGCTTTGGTATCGGCTCCAAGTTCTAGGAAATAAACGGCATGTTCGAGTGCTGCCTGGGCGATCGCATACTGTCGCGTAATCGGTGATTGCATAACGTTCATGGTTAGTCACATAGGTCACAACAGAGGTCGGCACTGCGAAGTCGTGAATTACCGCATGGTGCTGACTCTAACCGCGACTACAGCCCAGGGTTGACCAAAAGCTGCGATCGCCATAGCCCCGCCCGACACACAAACGCGCAATATCGCCGAATCAGCGCTTGCTGGCTGGAGGGCGGCAGCCGCCGGGCCGTATCGTACCGGGCGATCGCCCAGGCAATGGCATCGGCAGCATCAATAGGCACGCCCGCCTCGATCAGCTTGCGCCAATAGGTGGGTTTGATTTCGCGAGTCAGGTTGCGTCGAGGTAGCTCTGGCCGAGTCTCTTTCATGGCTGGAACACTCTCTGGGTTAGCTGTGACTACTATCTCCTGTTTCACTCGCCAGCCGGGTGATTCCACAAATTCAGGGGGGTGATAATTCTCTGAAAACCAAGTGACTGCCAGTGTCCCTGCCTTGTGATGAACTGCCCTAGGCAATGTGATGAGCATCACAGGGATAAGTATCTATGCTCCTGAGCAAAGCTGAGCAGAGCGCCGAACGAAATTGCTGGAAGCCCCGCAGATGACCGGCGATTCAAAATTGCAAACCCAAAATCGCAAACCCAAAATTGCAAACTCAAAATCGCAAACCCAAAATCGCAAACTCAAAATCGCAAACCCAAAATCGCAAACCCAAACTCTAAGTAGGTAGACATTGATAAACATCAAACCCAAAGACCCCGCGCCGCCCGCGCGGGGTTGAGGATCTGTTCTTGATTTGGTCTATCTACTTAGATCTTGATTTGGTCTATCTGCTTAGATATCGAGATTCTACTTAGAATCGAGATTAGGTGAGATTTCCTGTTAGACGTGAACCGTAAAACACCTGGACCTGCGCTGCTGTTCAAAAATTTGACCTGTCACAAAAATTCAACCCGTCATAAAAATTCGACCCGTCACAAAACTTGAGTCGTCACATCAACTTGACCCGTCACAAAACTTGAGCCGAACTACTTTGGGATTTCGGGCACACAGGTTAAAATAGAACAGACGAACTAAAAATCGTGATCCCAACGCCTCCCTAGCCATTCCTCGTTCCCTTTCTCCCCTCTCACAGCTATGAGTTTCTTTCAGCGAATTCAAGACGTGTTTGGTTTGGGTGAACCCTACGACGATGCCGAGTACGAAGACCTGGAATACGCCACCGAAGACGAGTCCTACGGCTATGCCAATACCTACCCTGAGCAAAGGCCGCTTCCGCCGTCTGCGCCTCGCCGCCGAGGGGGGGATGCGCCAAATAGGGCCCCAAACAATGTTGTAGGCTTACCGCGTGCTGCTGGGCATCAGCCCGAAGTGGTATTAATGGAGCCACGTTCCTTTGAAGAAATTCCCCAGGCGGTGCGGGCGCTGCGAGAGCGCAAGTCGGTGATTCTGAATCTGGGGCTGATGGAGCCAGACCAAGCGCAGCGGGCGGCCGACTATGTAGCAGGTGGAGCCTATGCGGTGGATGGACACCAGGAGCGGCTGGGCGACCACATTTTTCTGTTTACACCTAGTTTTGTGCAAATCAGCAGCTTTAGCTCGATGGGCCGAGGCGATCTGCCGCTGGGCAACCTGACCTATCCCCATCACCCGACCCCAAAGGTGCCACCAACCTCTCCGCCGCCTTGGCCTGGCAATGCTTTCTGACAGCCTCTCGCCTAACTCTGAGCTAAATGGGCGATCGCCCCTCTCACTTCTCAACGACGACAAAGTCTAGAGCAGCGTTTCCAAATCGTCGAACACCTTTTCTCCTTCGCGGCTCCACTGGCTGAGCCACTTCATGACCTCTAGCGGTAGGGGCGATCGCGCACGCTGGACGCTGTCAATGCACACATGCTTGGTAAAGGCGCGGGCAACGCAGGTTTCCTGGATTTCGGGAATCTCCTTTTCGACGCGCTCCACCGTAAACACTTCGTACTCAATTTCAAACTCGCTGTCCTTCAATTTTTTGGGCGTAACGTAAATCTTTTGCTCGTCCCCGCAAAAGGAGGGTCGCATAAAATCCACCGTAGCGTGGGTAATCGGAATCGCAATACGCGGGTAGCAAAAAAAAGCGTTTAGATTAATCCCTGATGCAGCAAGAGAGGCTTCGTAGGCTTCGTGGCACATGGCCAGCACATTGGCAAAATACACAACGCCGGCCGCGTCGGTGTCTTGAAAACGGACAATGCGGGAGTAGGTGAAGGGCATAACCTAAATAACGGCTCAGTGACAGCTTAGTCTTCGATATTCGATATTAGTCTTCGATAAAAAATCCTACAGCAGTCCCAAATCAATTGGGACACTAGTCTATGAGATTAGTATGTGAGATTAATTAGGTTGTAGGATGCATACTCTGCTGGATTGCACTTCTTGCACTTAACAAGGTCTTTGGGATTGCTAGGTCAATAAACAGCCAGTAGAAGTAGCAGCTAGTAGAAGCCAAAACCTCATAACTCATAAAGTTGCTACTCATAAAGTCGCTAGGAAGTAGCTGAAACCTCGTTGACCGACAAAATATTGACTACTGGCGACTGGAAGCCGCGCCTGCACAGGCAAAACCCGCCTACGCGGGTTTTGGGTAAGGGTAGAGAGTCGGCGAAGACCAACTTCGCTGATGGAGCAGCAGTTTCAACCGCCTGATGCCCAAGTTTTGTCAGTCAATCAGAGCTGAAACTCTTGCAACACATCAGGTTAAATCAGCAATAGACTTCTTGCGTGAATCGTGGCGCGGCGGTACCGCGCCACGATTCACGCCCTCAAAACAGCATTCATGCAAGAGGTTCAATCTAAAACTGCCAATCCTGATTGACGGACAAAACTCCTGAAATCCTGATCCTCTTGTAAGTGGGGTTTGTAAGTGGGGTTAGCGTCAGCGTAACCCAACCGAGTTTAAGCTGGTACTGGGTTTGACGTCGCTCAACCTGGCCTAGGCAAAAGATTTGTCAGTCAACCAAGCTGCAAACTTTAGGAATTGCTTAAGGCACATCGACATCGCTTGTGTTCTGTACAACTGACGCAAATCAGGTCTCTGGACTATTCCTAGATAAGGATGGTGGTTCGCTGGGGCGTAGCGCTCAGTTTTTTACATTTGGCAGTGTTTTAGCAGGTCGAGTTGGGTTGGCGTTCTATGACCATTTAGATCGCCTACACTGCACAGATTTTATTCACCTTTTGCCAATTCCTCCTCATGTCGCAAAATTTTGGTTTTCGGGCAGACCGTTGTGCTTCGGTTGGTCTGGCTGCGTCGGGTCTTTTGCTTGTGCTGTTGGGGATGATGCCTGTGGGTCTGGCTGCGCCCAAGCCTATTCGCGTGATCGACCGGCCGGCCGCCAGCGAAACGCGGGCTGTTTTGCAGCAGTATGGACCTGTACTACCAGATGCACTGCCAGCAGCAGTGAACTGGGTGTTGCTGAAATCTGACGATACCGCCGAGGTCATTTCCAAACCGGGGAAAGATGGGATTGGCTATGCGATCGCCAGCCAGTTGACCCAGCAGACCAAAGCCCGCGTGGTGAAGCTGGCAGTTCCCCAAGAAGTCTTACCTACGGATGCGCGGTATCCACTAGAGCAGGTGGGGGCGATCGCCTATCGATCGGGTTCTCGCGTTGCCGCCGTAGCGCAAAGCCTGACCGCATCGCCCGATGGACAAGCGCTGCTGGCTGAGGCAAGGCAGGTGGCTCTGGATGCAGGCAGACCCAAAATCGGGGCGATCGCCCCTGACGAGGTGGTTCTCGGTGGGCGCGGCATCGGCTCTCTGCTGAAGTGGGTGCTGCTGCCGCTGCTGGTGCTGGGTGGCTTGCTGAAGCTGGTGCAATTTGTACTGGCGCGGCAGGCTCGTCGGCGGAGTCGGGAATTGTCTGCTATGGAACAGGCAGTGTCGCTGGGGCGATCGCCCGATCCAGCAACGACTCGCCCAGCGGCGGCTGCCAAAGTCATCACCAATAGCGCTCAAACCCGCATTCCTGCTGACACAGGCTGGAGATTGGTAACAGATGCAGTAGTGATGGAAGACGGGTCGGACACTGAACTCATAGCGGAACAGTTAGAAGAACAGGCTGATGAGGTTGAAGTTCCACAAGCTGATGGCGAGCCAGAAAACATGAGTTCCGAAGTTGACACCAGAGAATCTTCAAAACAGGAACCAGTTGTTGAACCTGAGCCTGAACCATTCCTGGAGTTAAACCCTGATATTAAAGTGATGGATGCTGAAATCATCAGCGAGCCAGAGAGTGATCGAGAGAAGGAACCAGAATTAGAACCTGAACTTGTCGATGAGTCGGACGCAGAAGCTCCATTAGAAAGCACGCTGTCAGAAACAGTCGATAGCACTTTGCCGACTCTCGAGCAGAAAAGTATATGCGAAGATGAAGGTGAACGTAAAGCTGAACTGAAAGATGAACTTGTAACAGAGGGGGTTCAGAATTCGCTAGTGACAGGGTTGGCGCTTCCACAAGCGCTGATTGGTGAACCGAAGCAAGCACCTTCGCTTGTGGCAACACTCCAGTCAGAAAAGCAAGCACTGGAACTGGAAGTCGAAACGCTGCGATCGCGCTTGCAGGATGCCGACACCCTGCGGACTCAGCTAGAAGTAAAGTTGGAAACTGCTCGTGCAGAACAATCTGACCGCGCGGCTGACCTAGACCAACTCCGCCAAATGCTGGCAAGTCTTACTCACGAAAAGGAGAGCTACTGGCAGGCGCTAAGCGGCCTTTATGCGGCCTTTGTAGGCGAAACGCTGAACCCTGGAAAACCGATCGATTTCGCGCAGCTTCGACCTCAGATAGAGCATCATCAGGCTGATCTGGCGGCACTGCACGATCAGCTTGAGAGCAGCCAGCGCGAACGAGAGGCGATCGCTGCCGACCTAGAAGCTGCAAGCGCAGAGCTGCATCAAGCGAATGCTGAACGGCACGAACTAACAAATCAGATTATCTCGCTTCAGCAAGCGCTAGAAGCACAGCACGATTCAGATGTTGCTGTGGAGGAAGAAATGCGGAACCTCCGGACTCTGTTGCAGTCAGCGCAGGTAGAAAAGGCAGACTTGGAAGCCCAGCTAGGCGACCTGCGATCGCAGCTTGAACTAACTCAGCGCGAAAAGGATGGCATAGACCAGGAACGAGTATCGCTGCGATTGCGGCTCACGGAATTGGAGGGATTAGAGACAGAATTACACACAGAACTGGAGAGGGTGCGATCGCAAGCTGCAAACGCTGAAGCGGTTGTTTCTGAAGCGGAAGGTGTTTTGTCAGCCCTGCGTCTGGAGCTTGACCATGAGAAGGCGACGCGACAGGAATTAGAGACAGAGGTGACGCTGCTGCGGGCCAGCGTAGCTGAGGCAACTCGCGGGCGGGCAGAAGAGGCGGCAGCACGGGCAGAACTGTTGTCGCAGAGTGAGGCGCTGACTGCCCAGCGTGAGGCTCTGAGTGCCGAACTGACCACCCTCCGCGCTCAGCTTGTGGATGCTACGGCGGCGGGCGAGTCTGCGATGCAAGAGTTGACAGAACTGCGAACACAGCTAGAGGCGATCGCCGCTGAACGAGAAACTGCTACCTTACAATTTGCGGCGCTGCAAACTCAGTTCAACGAAATCTTGCAGGAGCGCGATGCACTGACAGTCAACTTGACTGCCCTCAATAAGCAGCTTGTAGACAACACGGCCACACAAGACACGCTGGAAGCTGAACTGGCTGCCCTGCAGACTCAGTTGAGCGCTGTAGCCGCGGAACGTAGTGAACTTGTAGCTCAGACTGAGGCATTGCGGGCCCAGCTAAATGAAATTGCCGAACAGCGCTCTGCTTTTGAAACTGAACTGAGCAGCCTGCGTCCTCAGATACAAAAACTGACCGCTGAGCGGAACGCACTTGAGGCAGAGCTTGTACTGCTTCGGGCACGCCTAGAAGAAAAGACGCAAGAGGGCGATCGCCACAAAGCTGAGCTGTCTATACTGCACGCTCAAATCAACGAGATTACTCTAGAAAAGGATGCGTTTGAGGCAGAGATTACCACACTCAACACACGGATTGGCGAGCTTGAAAGTGAACGCAATGCATTTGAAGCTGATTTAACTACACTGCAAGTTCAGTTTGACGAATTTGAAAGCGGACGAGAGACGCTGGAATCAGAAGTGAACACGCTGCGGACTCAGTTGCAAGAGGTGCGGGATCATGCGAACAGTGCAAAGGTTGCTCTAGAGTCGGAATTGGAAATACTACGAGAGCAACTTACTCAAGTGACGGATGAGCGAAATGAGTTTGAGGCTGAGCTAGCTTCTATACAGAAGCAACAGGAGAATGTGGCTCAAGAACGGGAGCAGGAACGGCTCGCGCTACAGGGGCAGATTGCTGTACTGCAAGCTCAGCTAGCAACTGTGAACGATGATCGCACTGCGGTTGAAACGGAAGGGGTCGCTCTCCGCACTCAGATAGAGAAAACCGAAGCAGAATGGCGATCGCGCGTCCAGAGCCTTGAAACCGAATGCAAAGCCCTCCGACAAGCGCAGGCAGAGACCCAGGCTCAGCGAGAGACGCTTCAGACAGAACGAGACACCCTCACAGCACAACTTGCTGAGATGCGCTTGCAGCTAGAGTCGCTACCATTGGCGCTGACGACGCAGGCTAATGTAGTGGATGCAGGAGAGAGAGTAACCATCGCGCCTGCCCACTCAGACATGCCCAGCATTGTGGTTGCACCGCAGGATAGCGAAATCATCCAGGCAGCGGGACTGATTTCAGAAGTACGGCGCGATCCGCTGCGGGATATCAGCGGTATCGGCCCAATTTATGAACAAAAGCTGTTTAGTGCAGGCATCTATACCTTCGCGGATTTGGCAGCGCTAACTCCGACACAGGTACAGGCTATCATTCGTCCTGCCGCCTGGCAACCGATTTTTCCTGCTGTATGGATTGAGGAAGCCGCTCGGTTTGCTCAAGGCGTGGACATTCCCCCAGACACCCACCACGACCCCCTGCGCGACATCAATGGCATCGGCCCTGTGTATGAGCAGAAGCTATTTGACGGCGGCATTTTCACGTTCGCAGATTTGGCTACCGCGACTCCAGAGCAGTTGCGCTCCCTGATTCAGCCGGAAAGCTGGCAGCGGTTTGATCCGGAGGCGTGGATTGCGGAAGCGCAGGTGATCAGCGGGCGATCGCCCTTCTCTCTACCAGCCGAGGTGCGCCGCGACCCGCTGCGCGACATCAACGGCATCGGCCCAGTCTACGAGCAAAAGTTGTTTGATGCAGGCATCTATACCTTTACAGACCTTGCTGCTACGACCCCACAACAGTTGCAGGCGATTCTCCAGCCAGCAGCATGGCAACGGTTTACGCCCGATGCCTGGATTGCAGAAGCAGCGGTATTGGCAGCGCGATCGCCCGAACTGAATTCCGATCGCGACCCGCTGTACGAAATTAACGGCATTGGCCCTGTTTACGAACAAAAACTGTTTGCCGCTGGAATTACGACCTTTGCAGCCCTAGCAGAGACCACCGAGGCACAGCTTCTGGAGATCCTTCAGCCCGCGCCTTGGCAGCGCATCTTCCCAAACCTGTGGATTGAAGAGGCACGCGGGCGATCGCGCCAGTCAGTCGTCCAGACCCAGCCCGCCCAGCCCGCTTCTAGCAACTCTGCGGAACCTGCTGCTGAAACTGCGCCACCGGTAGCATCGCCAGCCACCAGCCCAGCCGCACAACCTCCCAGCCCCCCTGCATCCAAGTCCCGGTCGTCCCGCAGAAAACCGCCCGGCAAGCGGGGCAAGCGCCGCTAAATCCAGGCGATCGCCCGGTGTGAGTGTATAAAGCAAAACAGTTGCGATGTTGAAACCGCTGCTCCATCAACGAAGTCGGCCTTCGTCAACTCTCTACCCTTTCCCAAAAACCACGTAGGCGGGTTTCGCCTGTGTAGATGCGGCTTCTAGCCACCAGCGATAAATGTTTTGTCAGTCAACGAGGTAAATCATGTAACGCAAAAAGCGCAAATCTGTATGAAGCCGGGAAGCCTGCGCGAACTCAAGAGAACTGAGTCAGGATGTAGAGCAGCGCAAACAGAATGATCCAGATAATGTCTACAAAGTGCCAGTAGATTTCTGCCATCTCTACGCCTGTGTGCTTGTGGTCGGAATAGTGACCTTCACGGCGCGATCGCCACAATACGCCCAGAATCAGCAACAGCCCGATGAATACATGAAGCCCGTGAAAGCCTGTCATCAGGTAAAAGCAGTTGGCAAAGATATTCGTCTTTAGCCCATAGCCCAGCGTTGCGTATTCATAGGCCTGTCCGGCAAGGAAGACCGCGCCCATCAGCGCTGTGACGACATACCACTTTCGTAGTCCGTTCACGTCGTTTTTCTTAATTGCCGAATCGCCTAGGTGAATCACAAAGCTACTCGACACCAGAATGAGGGTGTTGATCGTCGGCAGCAGCAGTTCCACCTCCGTGCCCTCTGGTGGCCAGTGGCTCGCCGCTCCGCGCACCATCAGATAGGCGGCGAAAAAACCGCCAAACATCAGCGATTCGGAAATCAGGAACGTCAGCAGCCCCCAAACGCGCAAATCGGGATGCGCGTGGTCGTGGGCCTGAGCCTCGGCAGTCATTTCGGGGGCGATCGCCGTTCCGGTGGGTGCAGTTGCGTCAGTCATGGTTGGGTGTTGTCAGGGGTTCAGGTCATTTGGGGAAAGGAAGGTGGAGTGTTGGGGTGCAGGAGTGGGGGAAGAGAGAAGAACGAAGAGGTTCCACTTTTCGCTTTTCGCTTTTCGTTTTTCGTTTTTCGTTTTTTCCGTCCCTCACCCCATCCCTCTATGACTCCACCGCGACGGCTTTTTCCGCCATACCATACTCATACGGGCCGTGCGTCACCACAGGCAGCACTTCCCAGTTTTCGATGATTGGCGGCGAGGCGGTCGTCCATTCCAGCGTCAGCGCGTTCCAGGGGTTGCCGCTGGCTTTGGGGCCGCGCGTCCAGCTCCACACGGCGTTGATGATGAAGGGGATCAGCGAAGCCGCCAGCATGAATGCGCCAAAGGTGCAGAGCTGGTTCAGCGCAGTGAACTGCGGGTCATACATGGCGACGCGGCGCGGCATTCCGTGCATTCCCAACGAGTGCATTGGCAAGAAGGTGAGATTCGCGCCGATGAACGTCATCACGAAATGCACCTGACCTAGACGCTCGTTCATCATGCGGCCCGTCATTTTGGGGAACCAGTGATAAATCGCGGCATATAGCCCAAACACCGACCCGCCAAACAGAACATAGTGGAAGTGCGCCACGATGTAGTATGTGTCATGAACGTGGATGTCAAATGGGGCAGTGCCCAGCGTGATGCCGCTGAGACCGCCCAGCACGAACATTCCCAATAGCCCCACCGCAAACAGCATCGCGGTGGTAAAGCGGATCTTGCCGCCCCATAGCGTGGCGACCCAGCTAAAAATCTTGACCCCTGTGGGGACGGCCACAATCAGCGTGGAAATCGTGAAAAACAGCCGCATCCAGGGCGGTGTGCCGCTGGTGAACATATGGTGTACCCAGACAAACAGACCCACTAGGCAAATGGCCAGACTGGAGTAGGCGATCGCCTTATATCCAAAAATCGGCTTACGGGCATAGACCGGGATAATCTCTGACATCATGCCGAAAATCGGCAAAATCATCAGATAAACTGCTGGATGCGAATAGAACCAGAACAAGTGTTGGTAAATGATAATGTTGCCGCCTGCATCTGGCTTATAAAACGATGTGCCAAAGTTGATATCAAACAGCAGCAGGATCAGCCCCGCCGCCAGCACAGGCGTAGACACCAGCGCCAGTGCCGAGGTCGCCAAAATTGCCCAGCAAAACAGCGGCAGCTTGTCCCACGATAGGCTGGGAACCCGCATCATGATGATGGTGACAATAAAGTTCACCGCGCCCAGGATGGAGGACGTACCCACCAGCACGATCGCCAGAATCCACATCGACTGGGCGACGGGAGCGGTGATTTCGCTCAGCGGCGGGTAGGCAGTCCAGCCGGCCTGCGCCCCGCCAAAAAAGAAGCTGCCTAGCAACAGCAAACCAGCGGGCGGGTTGAGCCAGAAGGCGATCGCATTCAGGTTGGGAAACGCCATGTCTCGTGCGCCAATCATCAGGGGAACCAAGTAGTTGCCAAAGCCCCCGATCGCCGCAGGCACAATCCACAAGAAGATCATAATCGTGCCGTGGTTGGTCAGCAGCGCGTTGTACAGGCTGGGATCGACAAAATCGGGATCGGGCGTGGCTAGCTCCATCCTCATGCCCACGGCCATCAGGCCGCCGATGAGATAAAACACAAACGCCGTCACCAAATATTGAATGCCAATCACCTTGTGGTCAATGTTGTAGCCAAAGTAGTGATACCACTTCCAAGCTTTGGGAACCTGGGCATGGTCTTGTTCTGCAACGATCGCTGCGTCGTCGAGTGGAACTTGTGCTTGAGTCATACGCAGAGGGAATATACCAGTTTTTTATCAAAACGCGGAGCCGGGGAATGAATGCCGTTGATGGCAAAAAGGCGCGATCGCCCATTAGGAAGGCGAACGCAATTGCGAAAGCACCTGATCACTCACGCCCATTTCCTGAGCGTAGGGCGCGAGATAGTCGCCATCGGATAGATCCGCCGGATTCACTGCCACAGTTTGCGTCGGGTTTTGCTGCTGCGCGATGGCGTTTTGCCGGAGCCATTCGTCAAACTCGTCTTGCGGGTGGACGATGACCTGACTTCTCATGCCGCCGTGATAGCTACCGCAGAGTTCTGCACATACAACCGGATATGTGCCTACTTTTGTCGCCACGAACCGCAGCCCAGAGGATTGCCCTGGCAGCGCGTCTTGCTTTAGGCGAAACTGCGGCACCCAGAAGGAGTGGATCACATCCTGCGCCGAGAGGTTGAGCTGAATATCTTTGCCAACGGGAATATGCAGTTCACCCGCCATGATGCCGCTATCAGGATAGTTAAACAGCCAGGCATATTGCATTCCGGTGACGTTCACCACGAGGTCAGGCGTGCGGTCTCCTTCGGCGGGACTAGCGCCAAAGCCATAGCGAGGAACAGGCCTAGCAGGCGGCTCTGTGCCATCGGGCAGTTCTGCCAACAATTCAGTTGGGGCATCGGTGGCGATCGCCCCATCACCAGGAACTTGCGCCATCATCGCGATCGAATCCTGCGGCATCGGATGCATGTCGTGCGACGGCATTTCCTGCGATACTGCGCCGCCCATCATGCCGTGCCCAGCGTGGACGCTGCCGGGGTCAAAGCCGCCCATTTCTTGAAATACCTGCACACTGTAGACCCCCAGCCCGATGACCAAAATAGCGGGAATCGCCGTCCAGAAGGCCTCTAGCGGCAGGTTGCCTTCGATGGGGATGCCGTCGCCTTCGTCTCCTGGCGCACGGCGATAGCGAAAGCAAAACAGCAGAATCGCCCCAATCACGACCAGAAACAACGCGGTCGCTATCATTACCATCACGTTAAAAAGCTGATCCACCAAAACCGCCGCTTCCGACGCTTGCTCTGGCAAGAGGCCGTGGTGCTGACCCACCCACAGGCTGACCAGGGTGATCAGAATGCCAGCGATTAACGTTAATAGGGATGCTGGAATCTGTTTCATGAATCCTCAAAGTGTGAGTCGCAGATTGAGCGGGTGTCGCAGGGGTTGTAACGTTTTGTGGCGATCGCCCCCGCAACTCCCCCAACTCTCTACCTGTGATACCACCTGAACTCTGGGGATCGCTGGAAACTTCCGATTTGCTTCAGATCCCGCAATGCTTGCGTTGAGATTTCATAACCTTTTTGCCAAGGGTCTAATTTGCCAAGGGGGCTAGCCCTGTTCTAGCCGCCACAGCATATCCTGCACTTGCAGCACGCGATGAGAGTCATGTTTCGCAGCAAACAGGTCGCGGGCGCGGTTCAAATGAGTGGCCGCCGCCTGAACATCGTGCTGCTTGTAATGAACCATGCCCAGACGATAGTGGGTTTCGGCATCGTCGGGATTGATCTGGAGCGCCTGCTGATATTGGGCGATCGCCGCTGCGGGGCTGCTGGGCAACGGGGACGGCTTGGCGCGTTCGGGCTTGGCAGTCGGTTCCACATTGGGCGCGGTGACAAATTCGTTGATCAGCGCTGCGACCTTTTCTTTTTGCGGCAGCCCGTGATACAAGTTGCGGGTCATGGGAAAGCGATCGCCCGATGTCAGTTGCAGCACCACGCGCCCGGTCGATCGAGCCTTGCCTGTGCCGCGCTCGACCTCTGCATAGGCAATCTGGTGCAGCGGCAGCACGGCTTGCTTTTGCCCGATTGCGCCCTGGCGCGTGTGGCGCAGCGTGCCGCTGGTTTTGTCTAGCGTGACGTGATTGCTCTCGCAAAGGCCCAGCAGCCCGCCAACGCCCATAACGGCAAAAATTCCGCCCGCCAACAGCATCCCAAAGCGATTGTCGTTTTCCACGTAGAGCGAGGGCTGGGTGTTGTCTATGAAAAAGGTGTTGACTCGGTTGGCGATCGCCTCCTGGCGGCTCCAGCTCGACGACCCAGAACTGAGCGTGATCGACCGGCCGGTTGTTTGCAAAACCACGCTATAGGTCGGGCTGCCCCGCCTGCGAGAGTGTCGTCTAACGGTGACCCCGCGAATGCTGCTGGCGGCCATCGGGCGGCGGGTAGATACCAGGAAACTTTTTTCTGCCAGCGTGCATTGGGCGCTGAGCGTGCTGGCCCGCTGGCACGAAAAAACGGTATGTTTGCCCAGCGGCATAATGCCCAGCCCAATCAGCGCCATCGGCAAAAACGTGAGCCACAGCGTCCAGCCGCGATCGCGCAGTTTTAGCTGCCCTGAGGTTTGCTCCACAATCTGCATAGTCCCGCTCCGCCGTTTGGCACTCTACCCATAGCCTCAGTGTGCCCACTGGCGACTCCAGAAACCGCGAAGCAGCGGCGAACGGAAATCACCAGAAATTCATAAAGGCTTGGATGCCAAATCGTGCTGCCTAGAGCGCGTCCGGATCAACGCCAAGCTCCCGCAGTTTTGCGGCAAGTTGCTCGGCCCGTTGCTGTTCTTGGAGAGCGACCTCGGCCGGAGTGGGAACGAGCGCGCCATCGGGCGTAAAAAAGCGCAGCCTGCGGTCCTGGATGCCGAGGAAAAGCTGGAGTTGTTCGCTCCACAGCCAGCCGCGATCGCCCGGTTGCAACGGCTGATATTGCCCACCGATGAGCGTAAATCCGGCAAACTCCAGCGTCACCGGGTCAAACCAGAAATAGTCAAACACCTTCAGCACATCCTGATAAAGCTGCTTCTTCGCGCCGCGATCTTGCTTGGCTGTGCTGTCGGACAAAATTTCAATCACCACATTGGGCGTTTTGCCGTCTTCTTCCCAAACCGTCCAGCTCTTGCGCGGGCGCTTTTCGGTATTCAGCACCACGAAGAAATCGGGGCCGCGAAAGTCGCGGGTTTTGATTTTGCTTGTGCTGTAGTAAATCGTTAGATTGCCGCTGGCGTAATAGTCCGTGCGATCGCGCCAGAGCCAGTTCAGGCATTCCAAAAACAAAATAATTTGCTGGAGATGAAGATCGGATTCCAAGGGTGGCTCGTCGCTGTCGAGATTACAAGGAGGCATGGCGGGCAACTCGCGATCGCCCTCCTCAGCAAAGCGAGCTTCAGCAGACTCCTCCAGCGCAGATTGCTCAGGCGACACTTGCACCGGGTCTGATGGATTAATCTCTGGCGTATCTGGCGCGAGGAGTTCGGGTTCTGGCATCGGCAGCGTGCCCCCACAACGAGCATACAGACGAGCATACAACTGCCTTCAGTTTAGTGGATGCGGTCGGGTGGACAGGGTGGTGGGGTAGTGGGGTGGTGGGGTGGTGGAGTCGTGGAACAGTAGCGAGGGGCGATAACGAGAAAGGGCGATCGCCCATTTCCCACCCTACGGTATTGTGAAAACAGGATACCTAACCTCCAAGCCCTGAACCCTAAGCGCTCATGACCGCCGTTTCGCCCAACGCCCACAAAAAAGCCCGCGCCCTCAAGCCCGGCAGCCGCCGCCCCGCCAAGGAACTGTGCAGTGAGTGCGGACTCTGCGATACGTACTATGTACATTACGTGAAGGAAGCCTGCGCCTTTATCACCCAGCAGATTGCCGACTTGGAGCAGGAATTTCACGGACGCAGCCGCGATCTGGCGCAGGAAAACGATCTATATTTCGGCGTGCATCAGGACATGATGGCGGCGCGCAAGACCGAGCCGATCGAGGGCGCACAGTGGACGGGCATCGTCAGCAGCATTGCTATTGAAATGCTGAACCGGGGTCTGGTGGAAGGCGTGGTCTGTGTGCAAAACACGGCGGAAGACCGCTTTCAGCCCAAGCCCGTGATCGCCACCACGCCAGAGGAAGTCTTGGCGGCGCGGGTGAACAAGCCCACCCTTTCGCCCAATCTTTCGGTGCTGGAGTTGGTGGAACAGTCGGGCATGAAGCGGCTGCTGGTGATTGGCGTGGGCTGCCAGATCCAGGCGCTGCGGGCGGTGCAAGACAAGCTGGGGCTGGAGAAGCTCTATGTGCTGGGAACGCCCTGCGTAGACAACGTGACCCGCGCCGGATTGCAGAAATTCCTCGACACCACCAGCCGCTCGCCCGATACGGTGGTCTATTACGAGTTCATGCAGGATTTTCGCGTGCATTTCAAGCATGAAGACGGCTCAACCGAAACAGTGCCCTTCTTTGGGCTGAAAACGAACGAACTGAAGGATGTGTTTGCGCCGTCTTGCATGACCTGTTTTGACTATGTAAACTCGCTGGCGGATCTGGTGGTGGGCTATATGGGTGCGCCCTTTGGCTGGCAGTGGATTGTGGTGCGAAACGAAACGGGCGCAGAAATGCTGGATCTGGTGAAAGACCAGCTTGAGACACAGCCGGTGATGTCGCAGGGCGATCGCCGCAATGCCGTGCAGCAGAGCATTCCCGCCTACGACAAGGGCGTGACCCTGCCGATGTGGGCGGCGAAACTGATGGGCGTGTTTATCGAAAAAATCGGCCCCAAAGGGCTGGAATACGCCCGCTTTTCCATCGATTCGCACTTCACCCGCAACTATCTCTATGTGAAGCGCAACTATCCCGAAAAGCTAGAGCAGCATGTCCCCGACTACGCCAAGCGCATCGTCTGGCAATACAAGCTGCCGGACTAATTCCCTAAAGCCATGAATCTAAAGATTCCGCAAGTGTGGCCTTTAGGGCAAGTGGGGGCTTGGAATAATTGAACCCCCATCCAGCACGGGCGCACCGTCGCCCAAACCCAACTCGAACGGCAGCTTTTCTGCCACTCGTCAGAATAATCTAAATCGAGAGGCCCAGCTTTAGCCCAAAGATGCCGTGGATCAGCAGCAGCGCCAGCGCCGCGCTACCCAGATAGGCATGAACTGTGCGGAAGCCTTTGCCCTGCGAAAAACCCACCGCAGCAATCAGCCCATTCACCGCCAACATTCCCAACGCCACAGAACCCGTCCAAAAGTGGGGGCTTTGCAAAATCGGCTGGTTTTGCATCACCAGCGACAAAATGCCGCCGGTGTAGCCCATCGCGATGAAGAGAAACATCAGTCCGGCGATTTTCTTGTGATCCATACGCTTTTTGGCGGCCAGCGCATCATCGGTTGCCGTCAGCAGGCGGCCTTGCCAGCCCGTGACTGCGGCAAAGCTGCCCATCACCAGCACAACAATCCCCATCATCGCGGGATGCCCCCAATGCACAATCGGCTCTGGCACATTGAGGTTGCGAAAGACATCGGCGATGGGATCTAGCCATTCGCTCAAGCGAGTTGCAAACTCTGACATGGTGTTCTCCTTGCCCTTGGAATGGTTTCTTAAAAAAATGTTAAGCCTGCGCTTAAGCCTATTTTATAGCGGGAACCGGGCTGAACGCAGAAGAAAAGCGCGAGAATCCTGATACCGTGACAATCTTGATTCGTTGTGTGAGGAGGGCAACCCTTTCCCTCTGGAACCTTCTGTCGTTGCTGCGGTCAGGGAGCCTATTCAGGATGGCGATCTGCGTGTTTCTTCATTTATCTATGCGGCTTAATCGGCTATTTTCCAGTCTGCGGACGCGAATTCTAGGCTGGTATATCTTGCTAGTAGCGGCCTCGATGCTGGTGTCGATTATCGGAATCCGTCAAACGCTGCTGGCTCGCCAATGCTGCGGCTAGAGCGCGATCGCCACCTTCCGCCCGGTCAACTTCAGCAGGCTGGGCTATTGCTCGACAAGCCTTATCTGAATCCGGGTGCGGGCGATCGCTACTCGCTTTGAACGTTTGAACTGGCTTAACGGTGGCCGAGTGCAGGAAACCAGGGGGCAGGGAACGGGGTCAGGGAATAAAGGGCAACACCGGACGCAGGAATCGCCGCAGCTTCAGGAGTATTACAATTTGCTGTATTTCGGGCGGCAGATCGCGGGGCTGCTCCTCGATGGCAGTTTGGCGATTGGCTTGCTGGGCGGCGTGTTCGCTCGCAGTGAGCGGCTCCCCGGTGACGGGCGATCGCCCCTCCAGCACAATCTGCGTCCGCAGCACCTCCTCTGGCACGTCTTCGGGCGGCGGCAACGCCTGCACAACACCCGTTCCAACGCCGATCGCGCCTGCGGTGCTGCACACCAGGCCCACACCAACCCAGGCAATCCAGCGTCTGATTGCACGTTCCTTCATAAAGGGAGAGCCTCTAGCGCACGAGCGGACGAATCTGGTTGCGATAGTCGGCAGTGTCTAGCCCCTTGCCCTGGTTTAGCGCGGCAGCATCTACCATCTGGCGCAGGCGGGCGGCGCGTTCGCCAGAGTTGGGGTGGGTGCTGAGGAAGGTGGGCACCGAGCCGCCCCGCTGCTGGAGTTTTTCCATAAAGCTGATCAGACCAATGGGCGCATAGCCAGCACGGATCATGTTGTTGAGGCCGCGCTCGTCGGCTTCGTATTCATCGCGGCGGCTATTGGGCCGATTGATGGCGAGTTCCACACCCAAGGCAACGGCGGTGTTGCGGTCGAGGCCGGCGGCGCGGGCGGCTCCAGCGGCGATCGCCCGATCGCGCAACTGCTCTACCGAGTGGCGAGAGGCGATGTGCCCAATCTCATGCCCCAATACGCCCGCTAGCTCTGCTTCATTGTCCATCGCTTGCAGCAGCGCAGTGGTGACGTAGACATAGCCGCCCATCGTGGCAAAGGCATTGATTTGGTTGCTCTCGACCACCTGGAAGGTGTAGGGAATTTGGGGGCGATCGCTGTGGGGCACAAGCCCCTGACCCACTCGATTCACATACTCAGAAACGGTCGAATTGCGATAGAGCCGAAACTGCTGCGTCAACAACTGCTGGTTGATTTGTCGGCCGAGCTCCAGTTCTTGCCGCTCCGACATATTGGAGATTTGCACAATTTGCGCCCCGCGAATCAGCAGTTCCAACCAGCGCGGCACGGTTTGCGAATGGGACGGCGTAGGGCTAAGCACAATTAGCCCCGTTGCCATCACGCCTGCCATCAACCCGTAGAGCCAGCGGCGGCGCAGATGACCAAATTGGTGAAGAAGTGAATCAATCATGATGCTTTGCCAGAGGTGGAGTATTGACGTGCGATCGCTATCTCTAAATCTATCCAGACCCGTCCAGATATATTGACCTTCAAGACGTAGACATATGCAAAATTGTTGCGCTTGTTGCGCCGAATATGGACTGGATTGCTGAGCGGAGCCATGACCCAAGGCGTTGGGAACGGATGCCTCCTGCATAGGCGGCGACATCAGGCGAGGCATAGTTTTACCCAACCCCACCCAATTCCACCCAATTCCACCCAATTCCATCCAGTCTCATTCAAGGCTGTAGCTCTAGCGTTCCACACGGGTTCCTACAAATCACTCTTTCCAATTGCATATTGCATAATCCAGTTGGATAACCTGCCTTATGGGTCGCCTCATACAACCGCCCCAGTCCAAAATCCAAAATCCAAAATCCAAAATCCTTCACCCCCAATTCCCAACCTGCCCTATCCCCATCCTGTCGTGCTACTCTTTCAGAGTCCGCTGCGTTTGCAGTGGGGCAAGAATTTTGGTTAAACCTGGTATTGCGTCGGCTAGAACGCTTCAGACATGGCTATTCTGGATTCAAAAGGACGGTTGTTTGGCAAGGTCAATATTCTCGATCTGGGTGCGGCGCTGGTAATGCTGCTGGTGGCGGTGGCGGTCTTTTTGGTGCCGGGAACGTCGGGTTCTTCGGTGGCGCGGCTTGGCGTGCAGACCAAGCCCGTGCAGGTGGATACCATTGTGCGGGGGCTGACGGTCAGCGATCCGGCTGCGCTGGTGCAGTCGTTACAAGACAGCAAAACGGTCAATGTGATCATTCGTAACCAGCCCTATGGCGAACTGGACGTGGTGGGCGTGAAGCAACTGCCGCGCTCGGTGGCGGTTCCCCAGCCAGATGGAACGGTGATTTCGCTGCCCGATCCCCGCCCAGAGTTGGACTTCACCCTGGACATGATGATCACGCTGGCGGGAGAGGCCCAAATTACCGACGATGGCCCCGTGCTGGGCAACAACAAGGTAAAGGTGGGCACGCCGCTGGAACTGGAGGGACAGACCTTCCGGTTCAACGCGCCCGTGGTCGGTGTGCGAATTCAGGAATAAGCGTCCTCCGGTGGAGATGGGTGACTCGGCGGCTGCGCTAAGCTCAGGATGGAGCGCTGGCTAGCGTATGCTGCTGTGGCTAAGATTGCCTGATTCTATTGCCTGATTCAGAGTTTGTCCGAGGGAAGCGTGTTTTTTAGCCGTGTTTTTTAGCGTTGTTATTCCGACCTACAACCGCAAGCCGATTTTAGAAAAATGCCTGCGATCGCTCGAACAGCAGGTCATTCCGCCCCATAGCCCGATCGACGGCTATGAAGTGGTCGTGGTAGATGACGGCTCGACGGATGAGACTGTGGGCTGGCTCCAGGCAAACGCCGAGGCCCTGCCGCATGTCCGTTTGTTTTTGCAAGATCACCATGGGCCAGCAGCGGCCCGAAACTTGGGTGTAGAAAAGGCGACGGGCGATACGATTATCTTTATCGACAGCGATCTGGTTGTCACTGAGGTATTTTTGCAGGCCCATGCAACGGCGCTCGTAGAAGGGGCAAAACGGCTGGGGGGCGATCGCCTGTTTACCTACGGTCGCGTGATCAACACCTGCAACTTCGACGACCCAACTGCCGAACCGTTCAAGGTGACGGATTTTTCGGCCGCGTACTTTGCCACCGGAAATGTGGCGATCGCCCGTCATTGGTTGGAGCAAGCAGGGCTATTCGACACGCGCTTTCAGCTCTACGGCTGGGAAGATTTGGAACTGGGCGTTCGCCTAAAGAATTTGGGGCTGACCCTGGTGAAATGCCCGGAAGCTGTGGGCTATCACTGGCATCCGCCCTTCGCCCTCAGCCAGATTCCCAACCTGATCGACAAAGAGATTCAGCGCGGGCGCATGGGCGTGTTGTTTTACCAAAAGCACCCCACTTGGGACGTGCGCCTGATGATCCAGATGACCTGGCTGCATCGGGTTCTGTGGGGCGTGCTATCCCTTGGCGGTCGGCTCAACGAGCGCACCCTCGCGCCGCTGCTGCAATGGCTAATCGACCGGGGCAAGCCCCAGCTTGCGCTAGAAGTCGCCCGCGTTTTCCTGAATTGGTACAACGTCCAGGGTGTTTACGCAGCCTACGACGAGTTCCTCGCCGCCAAACCCTAAAATCCAAACCCCACAATCCACCCCAAACGCCAAAACCTTCAGGGACGTTCAGTGGCGATCGCCAATCGCACATTTGGAATCGCCCGCAACCGATCCATCACCGTCACCACCTGACCGTGGGGCACGGCTTTGTCAGCGTTGATCACCACCAGCGGCGAGTTGCCCTCTTCTATTCGCTGCCGCACCTGGGTATCCAGCGCATCTAGCGTAATCGGCTGACGATCGAGCGACAGGTTGCCGCTGGCATCAATGGTGACAACGGTCTGCTCCTGGGGCTGGAGATCGGCCGTCGCCGCCCCTGGTAGATTAACGGGCAGCCCTTCAGAGCGCGTCAGAAACAGCGTAGACAGCACAAAAAAGGTGAGAATCGCAAAAATCACGTCGATCATTGGCACGATGTTGATCGACGGCGGCGGATCTGGCTCACTGGGTAGGCGCATAGGGGGGACTCCGATATTCCTGGCGGCGGCGGTGCAACAGTTCCAACTGGCCGCCATATTCCTGAATCAGTGCCACCTGCCGCTGATATAGCCCGCGAAACATATTGGCAAACAGCAGCGTGATAATTGCCACAATCAGACCCGCAGCCGTAGAGATGAGCGCCTCACTAATGCCCGCCGTTACGCCTGCAGTCTGCGTGCCGCCGAGGTCGCCCAGCCGCAGAGAGCTAAAGGACTGAATCAACCCCAAAATCGTGCCCAATAGGCCCAGCAGCGGCGCAACGCTGATTACGGTGTCGAAGACCGTGTTGAACCGCCGCAGCAGGGGCAATTCTGCTTGGGCCGCGCTTTCTAGCGCCAGCCGAAACTCGTCCGGGGTGGCTTGCTCTAGCTCCAGCGCCGCCAAAAAAATGCGGGCCATGGGCAAGTTTGCGTGCTGCTCCAGCTTTTGAAAGGCGGCGCGGGGGCTGCGGCGATAGAGCGCCAGCGTGTCTTGGATGACGCGATCTTGCTGGCGGGTCAACTGCCACCAAAACACCAGCCGTTCCAGCACGAGCGCCATCGCCAAAATCGACAGCCCTAGCAGCGGCACCATTACCAGTCCGCCAGTGGCAAGTAGGTTAGGAATTGACATGAAACGGGGCAAAAAAGGCGGCTTTACCGAGAACCGGGAAAGTGATCTATTTGAGCATACCCGGTAAACACCAGTTTTTTGCCGTGGGTTTCCAGGCGATTGATCCGCACCATCACCCCGTCCAGATCAAACCGATCCAGATCCACCATGCCATCCAATACCTCAGCAAAGGCGAGGCTGACTATTTTAGAGAGCGATCGCCCGTCTTCGGGCACTCCCTCCGGATCAAACTCAGCGTTTTGAAAGCGAATCTGGCGGCGCTTTTCAACGGCGATCGTAGACCGCAGGCTGATTGGCAAATCCTTGCGGTTGGGCAGATCCACCTTGGCTCCGATATGCACCTGGTTTTCGGGCATCAGGGTAATGTGAACCTCCCGAAAAGACACAGGTTCGCCGCCCGACAGATTCGTCAGCGCTTCCATCTCCACATTCACCAAGTGCTGGCGCACTAGGTCAGCATCAAAGGCTTTGTTGATGCCATCCTCGGTCAAGATGACCTGCGCCACGGCCTGGGTCGGCTGCTTGAGCTTGAGCTTGCCACCCAGGGCGGAGGCGGGGTCAATCGATACGGCATCGGTGGTAAACGACATTTCCTCGATCAGGAAATCGCGCCGAATGACCAAGTTGCGTCCCTGCATCTTGAAACTGTCGATGCTGCCCTGCAATAGCTTGCTGGAGGGAAAGCAGCGGACTTGCACATCAATGGCTTCGCTGCTGGTGAATAGGTGGCGGATGGACTGGTTTGCAACCGCATTCAGCACCTGCTCACCCATATCCGTATTAAGGGGGCGTGTGAAACCAGTAAAACCGCCGAACATAGGCTTTGTTGAAAGGGTTATCCAGCAGTAGAGCGACCAGGAGCGGCCGGAGATGAAGTAGCCTTGTAACGAAATTGCAACAAAGCCACCTTACTTGTAACAAGTATTTACAGAAGTCGCAACCTAGAGTGGAGTTGGGGAGATTGTAGAATCCTCACAGCGTCATTAGCTGAAGTTATCGGTTTGGCTTGGGGGAATTTTGGGGGCAAGACCGGGGGGCGATCTTGGGGGGCGATATTGGGAGGCGATATTGGGGGGCGATCGCCCCATGCCTTGGCGACTCTTGAGCGGCGACGTGCAAACTTCTACGGTTGGACATAATCTAAATAGTGAGGGAATGATGGGTCAGCCTAGAGCGCATCTCTGTCTTGGCTAGCTCTCTTTTGGTCGCTCTTGCAAAGGCGCGTTGCCTGAATGCAAACTGTGTCATTGCTGTAGAGCTGGTCTAGAGGGCGATCGCCAGATCTGCCGACTCGCCTCCAGTGCGATCCGTTTCCTCGACGATTGCCCAACCACCAGAACCGGACGCTGAGTGTGCCCAAAATCGGGATTATCTACAACGACATCAAACCTGTAGCCTGCCGCATTGCGGAAGAACTGAGCGAGAAAATTGCAGGCTATGGCTGGGAAGTACACCTGGCAACCGGAATGGGCGGCATCCTGGGATATTCCAAGCCAAACCGGCCCATGTGCCATACGCCAATTGCCAGTCTGGCTCCTGCGGGGTTTGACGAAACAATGGCGCTGGCGGTAGTGCTGGGTGGAGATGGCACAGTGTTGGCGGCGTTTCGGCAGGTCGCCCCCCACGGCATTCCGCTGCTGGCCATCAACACAGGACACATGGGTTTTTTGACAGAAACCTACTTGAATCAGCTTCCCCAAGCGATCGAGGCCATTTTGGCGCAGGACTATGACATTGAAGAGCGCCTGATGCTAACGGTGCAGCTTTTTCAAAAAGATATGCTGGCCTGGGAGGCGCTCTGCCTAAATGAAATGGTGCTGCACCGGGAGCCGCTGACCAGTATGTGCCACTTTGAGGTAGAAGTGGGTCGCCACGCGCCCGTCGATATCGCCGCCGACGGCATTATTCTCTCTACACCAACAGGTTCCACGGCCTATGCGCTGTCGGCGGGGGGGCCGGTGATTACGCCTGACGTGGCGGTGATGCAGTTGGTGCCAATCTGCCCCCACTCGCTGGCCTCTCGCGCCCTGGTTTTTTCTGCCGCAGAACCCGTTACAATCTACCCAGCCAATCCCGATCGCCTGGTGATGGTGGTAGACGGCAATGCAGGCTGCTACGTTTGTCCGGAAGACCGGGTGCGGGTGCAGCGATCGCCCTATCCCGCTAAATTTGTGCGCCTGAAGCCACCGGAATTTTTCCACGTCCTCCGCGAAAAGCTGGGCTGGGGTCTGCCCCATGTCGCCAAGCCTACCTCCGTCGAACTGCCTTAACCCCCACGCTAACCCCCTTAGACCTTGTAGAATCCTCAAATGCAGGACACTCGCCTAACTCGCCTCCTCAACGGTACGCTGGGCCAGTTTGACCAATGGTTGCTCAACCCCTGGCGGCGGATTTCGCTGGTGGTGATGAGTCTGCTGCTGGGAAATTTTCTGGCGGGGGCAGTGGCCACCACAGCTGGAGCTACTTCGGAATGGGACATTTTGGTATCCGCGCTGATGGTGGCAATCACGGAGGCGATTAGCCGCTTTGTGTACTGGCAGCGGCGATCGCAGCTTGTAGACGGCCGTCCGCGCCCATCGATTGTGTCAGACATGCTAAACGCCATGAAAATGGGGCTGACCTATGGCCTGTTTTTGGAGGCCTTCAAGCTGGGAAGCTGAAGCGAAGCAGAAGTTTGGCAAGACGCATCGTGACCACGCAGAATGCCCCATTCCATACGCTCCTGGCGCAACTGGCTGACGAACCGTTTCATGGGCAGGGTTTCGATCATGCGTATGAGGCGGTTTCACTGCTCAAGGCCGATTGGCTGACACGGGGCTGGCGACCTGAGCATTTTGGGCTGGTCGATGCTCAGATAGACTCCTGGATCATGGCCCAAGCTGAACAATTTCCACGGGCGTATCGGGCGATCGCCCCGATCTGCCAGGCCGAACTCGGCTGGGCCGCAGTGCCTCTGGATCTGCTGTGGGGTCTGTGGCTACCGCTGGCAGCGTGGCTCAAGCGGCGCTGGCGATTCCCGGAGGGGCCGCTTTGCGAATCGCACACTCGCCCTTTGGTTGAGGGCATCTTGGGCGGCCAGGGCACGGGCAAATCCACCCTAGCGCGGCTGCTGCGAGGGATTTTGGCAGCAGAGGGGCTGCGGGTCGTGTGCTTGTCGATCGATGATTTGTACAAAACCTGGGGCGATCGCCAGCAGTTGCAGCGGGTCGATCCGCGATTGCGCTGGCGGGGCCCCCCCGGCACACATGACATTGAACTGGGCATTCAGACGCTTCAGGCGTTGCGGCAGGACAAAAGCCCAGTGCTGCTGCCCCGCTTCGACAAGTCGCTGCACCACGGACAGGGCGATCGCATTCTGCCAGAGCCAGTGTCCGGCGCAGACATTGTGCTGTTTGAAGGCTGGTTGGTTGGGCTGCGCCCCATCGACCCGGCCGCCTTCGACGATGCACCACCGCCCATTGTCACCGCCGCAGACCGAACCTTTGCCCGCGACTG
The DNA here is from genome assembly GCA_046719575.1 of Cyanobacteriota bacterium. Classification (GTDB taxonomy): domain Bacteria; phylum Cyanobacteriota; class Cyanobacteriia; order Elainellales; family Elainellaceae; genus Thermoleptolyngbya. The sequence continues at coordinate 4,135 of JBDNCP010000003.1, read as the reverse complement.
CAACACGCGCCTGGCCGACTATCTGCCGCTTTGGAACCTGCTGGATGGGCTGATCGTGCTGAATCCCCAGGACTATCGCCTCAGCCAGCAGTGGCGCAAGCAAGCCGAACATCGCATGACCGCCGCCGGCCGCCCTGGCATGAGCGATGCCGAAATCGACCAATTTGTAGAATATTTCTGGCGATCGCTCCATCCCGCCCTGTTTTATCCACCCCTGCTGCGCGATTCCAAGCAGGTAGATTGGATAGTGGAAGTCAGGGCCGATCGTCGGGTTGGGCGAGTTTGGAGAGGAGGGACAGGGTGATGGGCGAGAGACGAAAAAACGAAAAAACGAAAAACGAAAAACGAAAAACGAAAAACGAAAAATGAAAAACGGAATCTCTTCGTTCTTCCCTCTTCGTTCTTCCCTCTTCGTTCTTCCCTCTTTCCTCACGCCCACACTCCCCAAATCCGGCTATCATAGCGATTGTCGTATGAGCTACAAAGCATGGGCAGACAGCGTTCTCTCCTGGCGTTAATTTTACTTTTGGCGATCGCCGCTGCGATTTTGCTGACGCAGCGACCGCTAAATTTGGGTCTAGATCTGCGGGGTGGGTCGCAGTTGACGCTCCAGGTCAGTCCTACGGCAGAAGTGCCCGAAATCACGCCAGAAAAAATGGAGAGCGTGCGGGCGGTGGTGGAACGCCGGGTGAATGGGCTGGGTGTATCGGAGGCGCTGGTGCAAACGGTGGGCGACACCCAGCTTTTGGTGCAACTTCCGGGTGTGAGCGACCCAGCCCAGGCAGAACGGGTGTTGGGCGACACGGCCCAGCTCGATTTTCGCCAGCAGCGCCAGGGCACTGAGGCGCAACTCCGAGCAGAATACGACGTGCTGCAAGGACTGTTGGTGCAGCAGGCGAATCTAGAAATTAACAACGCAGAGCAAGCAGAACTGGACGAAAACCGCGCCGCCATCGAGCGCAGCAACCGGGCGATCGCCAGCCTGTTTGACAAAGTGGGGCTGACGGGCGATATGCTGCGAAATGCCTACGCCCAGCCCATCAGCGGCAACGCCTGGGAAGTGGGACTGGAGTTTAATGAGGAAGGCGGTCAGAAATTTGCCGAAATGACCAAAGCTGTTGCAGGGACAGGTCGAAGCTTGGGCATTTTTTTGGATGACGAATTACTGAGCGCCCCTACCGTCGATGTGAAATATGCCGAAACGGGGATTGTTGGCGGCCGCGCTAGCATCAGCGGCGGCTTTGACGCACAGCGGGCTGGGGAACTAGCGCTGCAACTGCGGAGCGGGGCGCTGCCTGTGCCCGTAGAGATTGTCGAAAACCGCACTGTCGGCGCAACGCTGGGCCGCGACAGTATTCAGAGAAGCATCTACGCGGCGATCGCCGGACTGATCCTCGTTCTCATCTTCATGGTGGTCTATTACCGCCTGCCGGGGCTACTGGCCGACATCGCCCTAGTCGTCTACGCACTACTCACCCTAGCGCTATTTAACTTGCTCAACGTAACGCTGACCCTGCCAGGAATCGCGGGTTTTATCCTCAGTATCGGCATGGCGGTAGATGCCAACGTGCTGATCTTCGAGCGCACCCGCGAGGAATTGCGGTCTGGTAAGACGCTCTATCGCTCTGTCGAAGCGGGCTTTTATCGCGCTTTTTCCAGCATCTTAGATAGCAATGTCACCACGCTAATCGCCTGCGCGGCCTTGTTTTGGCTAGGCGTGGGCCTAGTCAAAGGCTTTGCCCTGACGCTGGCGATCGGTGTGGTCGTCAGTATGTTTACTGCCCTCACCTGCACCCGCACGCTGCTGCTCACGGCGCTGTCGGTGCCCAGCTTGCGAAAGCCCAGCTACTTTATCCCTGGTGCTTCCAATACACCTTCGGCCCGCCCATCTTCTACTTGAGGCTGTCTGAGGTTTGATTAGCGATTTCTGATTGGGGATATCTGAAAACTTAGGGATATCGGAAAACACCTTAAAGAGCGATTAAAGAGCGATTAAAGAGCGATTCATCTCTGCCGCACATTTGGCAAAGGCAACTCCATGAAACTGCACGTCATCAAACAGCGCAACCTCTGGTGGATCATCTCCGCCGCGTTCATCCTGAGTGGGCTGGCGGCGATGTTCATCTCCTGGCAAAACTTTGGTGCGCCGCTGCGGCCTAGCCTCGATTTTGTAGGTGGCTCTCGGCTCCAGCTAGAGCTTGCCTGCGCCCGCGAAAAAACTTGTGAGCAGCCGATCGATCCGGCAATGGTGCGGTCTGTGCTGGCAGAGCAAGGGCTGGGAAACAGCAGCATCCAGGTAGTAGGAACCGAGCAATATGCTCTGCTGATTCGCACTTCGACGCTGGATGTGGAGCAACGAACCGAACTCCTGCAAGCGCTAGAGGCAAAGCTAGGCAAATTTGACCCCGCTGCCACTCAGATTGATACCGTTGGGCCAACGCTGGGTCGGCAGATTTTTACATCGGGGCTGCTGGCGTTGATGGCAGCATTTGCGGGCATCATGGTCTACCTTAGCCTGCGGTTTCAGTTCGACTACGCCCTGTTTGCAATCGTGGCGCTGCTACACGATGTGTTGGTAACGCTGGGTCTGTTTTCCATCCTGGGGTTGGTTTCAGGGCTGGAGGTCGATAGCCTATTCATTGTGGCACTGCTGACGATCGTGGGCTTTTCGGTGAACGACACGGTGGTGATTTACGATCGCATCCGGGAGCGCATTAAGGAAAGTCCAGGTCGCCATATTAACGAGATTGTGGATGAAGCAGTCAACCAAACCCTGACCCGCTCGATTAATACCACCCTGACCACCATCCTGAGCTTGGTGGCGATCTTCCTGTTTGGCGGAGAAACGCTGAAGTACTTTGCGCTGGCGCTGATTGTAGGGTTTATAGCGGGCGCTTATTCCAGTATTTTTATTGCCAGTACGTTGCTGGCTTTTTGGCGAGAGCGGACAGGACGGGCGATCGCCCAACCAGAACCCGCCGCCGAAGTCCCGCTCGACATTACCCCCAGTCCAGACGATGCCTGACCGCTGAGGATCTCCGAAACAAACAGCGCTAACGCAGTTTACATTCAGCCTTACATATCAGCCTTACTTACCAGACTTACCTATATGTGGCTTCTATGTGGCCAAAACCAATTTGGAGAAAACCTGCGGCGCAGCCAGACTCATTTCCCGACGATCCTGGCTTTCAGGCGGAGGTAGACCGCCTGCATCAGCATTTGATGACAATGCGCTGGTGGTGGCTGAGGCTGCTTTGGCTAACTGTCGTACCGCTCTCTCTGTGGCATTTGCGCGATGAAATTGCCCTCTGGCGGCAATATTTCACCTGGACGGCTGTTCGCTATGGGTTGCTATATCATCCACTGGCTGCCACAGGGCTAATCCTCTGCGCCAGCCTCACGGTGTCAACTCTGCTGTGGCACAGCTACGCGCTATTGTTTGGCATTCCCGCCGATCACCGTCGTCGTCTGAGCGAGCGCGTGCTAGAAATTCGCCAGCGCGGGCCAAAGCATCCCCTCTGGCGCAGAGTTTGTCGAGCGTCTCAAACTGGGGCTTCGGCGACCGAGCCGCTATTGCAAAACCCCCCACACGATCAGCCATACCCCCAGCGCCGCAAACGCGCTCCCTAAAATTACATCCTGCCAAAAGGCTCGTCCTCGCCGCCCCGACGCTTGCACTTCGTTCCACGCTTGCAACAACAGCAGCCCACCCACAAACACCAGCACAATGCCTGTGGCTCGCATCGTTGCTTTGGAAATCGGATCATTGGATACCAGCAGTCTCATGCTTCAATTCTCCAAGGCTCCAACACTCCAACACGCCAACACGCCAACACCCCAACAAGCCAAACGGGTGACTAGACAGCGATCGCTCTCTTATCTCCTAGCGGTGTTGCTAGGCATTGTACTGGCACTGCTACTGTTTACGCCGCTGCGATTTGTGGCGCTGAGCGGGCTGGGCATTCCGGTGTCGATTCGCTCGGTGCAGCAGATGCCGTTTGTTTGGGGTTTGTTTGGGGTGTGCCAGTCCGAGTATCTGGTGTCATGGGCGATCGCGCCTGTTTAGCTTTGGGATTGCAGACTCGTCGCCCTGTAGTGACCACAGACCAAGCCTGGGCTAAGCTTAATATTGGTC
>JBDNCP010000299.1:0-3070 GCA_046719575.1 Cyanobacteriota bacterium | reverse complement strand
GAGTATGAGTGGGTGAGTGAGCGCGATCGCCCTAAGTGCGCGGCGACCGGGGCGACCCAGGCCAACAGCAGCGCGGCAGCATGACCCGATGGCACAGCACAACGGCGGCGAATCAGCGCGATCGCTCGATGGGTTTGCCAGGAACAGTATGGCGCAGACAACGGGGCAACGGCGGCGCGGCGACCTGCGGCTCATGACCGACTTGATGGGGTAGCGATCGCTCTGTAAGTTGCGGGGAGCAGCAATAGGAATGCCGGGGCCGCCGATGGGGACTGGCAGCGGGCGCGGCAACGGGGCGGCGCGGATAAGCATTATGTTTTTGCCGGGGCAGCGGCAGCGGCCCGACGGCGGCGATCGCTCTGTAAGTTGCGGGGACAGCGGCCCGACCGGGGGTGGCGGCAGCATGGGCACTGGATAGCGGCAGCGCTGGGGGCAATCGCTCCGAGGTTTGCCAGGGTCACCAGGCGCGGCAGCGGAAACAGAGCGCGGCGACAGTGGAGGACAGGGGCAGCAGCATGGCGGCGGCATGATCCGACGACAGCATGGTGGCAACTCAGAGCGAGCGCTGCTCAAAGCTTCACCAAATTTGCGTATGAATCCAAACATCGTGAGATGCGACAACTGGGCGGCGATCGCTCAAAGAATCAACACAGTCTCAATGTCTTAAAGAGCTTGCTGCAATCCCTATTGCTTCAATAAAGAATCTCCAAAACAGCTTCAGATAGATAAGGTTACTACTATAATGGATAGGGTTGGTTCTGCGACACCCCTCAACCCCAACTATGCACCTCTATTCACCCACCGTCATGCTGTCCGCACAAATGACCCTGGAGTGGTGGCGATCGCTCGGCGCTACTAGATGCAGTTAAGGGCAATTCACCTCAACCACTGCCAGGCTCCGAAACTACCGCATAGCAAGGTACCCAGCTACCTGCAATCAGCTTTTGTCAGTCAATCAGGTTAAAACCAGTGGGCATGCTTAACGTTTTCACGTAATTAATTGACTGAACGTGTTCAATCAGTACTCGCTGGTTATGCGTCCAAGTAATCGCTGTACAGAGCAACGGGAAGGCGATCACCTTTGGCAATAGCGAATTTCCAGCCTCTAGCCCTTCCCCTTTTCCGACCCAAACCAGCAACCGCAATGGCTTCGGATCTGAAACCAGCCCCAGTTTTCCGTCAAACAACCAAGCGATCGCCTACACTAACAAGATCTTGGCTTGGTTGTGTCGGTTGATTTTCACAGATGAAGCAGTACGGGCGTTCAGCCAATTCTACATTAGGAAATAACAATAAGGTAACTACTCAGGCTGAAGGTGCAGGGAAACGGGAAGTCCCAAGAATAGCTGCTCAAGCGCATCGAGCAGATGAAACCCCTGCTTTTTGAGGGTAGAGAGATAGCCCCGAATGCGACAAAAGATTTGTGCTCCGTCCTGCGAGCGGAAGCCACCGGAGATTTTTTGCTTGAGCTTCATCATGCGAATATCGCGCTCGGCTTGATTGTTATCAAACGGCACTTGAAAGTCATGGATAAATCTCAAGACCTCGGCTTGATGAACGTCCAGACGCTCCAGCAGATTCCTGGCAGGGGATTGTTTCGGACGACCTCGCGCATTAGCAGCAGGAGCAGCGGGTGGATTCAGCTTCAGCCCGATTTCAATCAAGTCTTGGTATTGCCGTTCAAATTGAGTGATCTGGTGAGTGCTTAACTGAGTCTGTCCCTGAGCTTGAGCTTGCTCGAGCGCCGTTTTCATCGAAACCAACAGCGTCATCATCTCGCTTGCCCACCCTTGCTCATAGCGTTCCACCAGGAAGCGGAGTTCTCGCAGGTGATGAGCATTACACAGAGCATGAACCCCGTCATAGCCTGCATAACTTCGCCAGCCATCATGCACACTGGTGCCCTTAAAGTGAGGCAAAATATCCATCGCATCCATCGCTTCTTTGCCACGCTTGGGGTGGATCAAGTAGTAGGTCAAAGCTTGGGTACTGGCAACATGGAGCCACATCAGTTTGCGATTGACGCGCAGTCCAGTTTCGTCAAAGTGCGCCACTTCCGACTGTTGGAGGGATTCGAAAATACCAGACTCTACCTCAGCCAGGGACTCAAAACAACTCTGGCGTGCCTGGTACAAGGTTCCTTCTGACAAGGAACACCCAAATGCATCCGACAATAGTTCCTGGACTCGGGCTGATAGCAATAGCTGGTAATCCATCAGGTACACCATCAAACTCCGCAACCGAAAACCGTACTGCACTCGATTGGTCACACCCACTGGAAATGCTGCCTGATTGCGCTGTCCACAACAGTCGCATTGTTTAACCGCCGCTTGATGCTCCCTCACCACTACTTCAATCGGCGCTAAATCCTGCACTTGAGCGCATTGCCATTCCAACACTGGCTTCTCTGCTAACGATGCCCCACAGACTCGGCAGGTCTCAACTAGGTGCTGCTCAATCTCGTCTGGCTCCTCTACCCATTCCAATGTGCTGCCTGGGTGTCCCGTTTGTCCTCCGCTTTGTCGTCCGCTTTTAGTCCGCAAACTTTGGGTTCGTTTCTTAAACCCATCTCCAGACGGTGGTCTACTACTGTTTTGACTATCTCTGCTCGTTTGGTCTTCTAGTTCTTGGAGGCGGGTTTCCAGTTTCCTTATCGCTTCTGCCTGGGCTTTCAGTAAGGTCTCCACTAATGCAATCACAGCTTCTTCTCCCTGCTGGTATGCAGCACGGATCATTTCCCGAAGGGGCTCTGATTGCTCTAATCGCTCTTTCACTGACAACTCTCAATTGCCATATTTCCTGGTTCCAACCTTAACCCAGTTATCCACTTCTGGTTTCACCCCAGAAGATTTTGCCTGAGTAGTTACACAATAAGTTAATATATCAACCTCAAATGCCGATTCTTCCGTAAGTCCAAGTCTTGAAACCAAGCAAATTTAAGAAAGACAGGACTTACGCAGAGACACTAAATATGAGGGGTGACACTGCTCAATCGCATAGGCAGGCTTGGCGACTTCAATTGCTCAATCAAATAGTTCGATAGCAACCGCGTCTTGAGTTGGTATACCGT
>JBDNCP010000298.1:0-3116 GCA_046719575.1 Cyanobacteriota bacterium | reverse complement strand
GGTTTTGTATCCAGCGGTTTTGTATCCAGCGATGGATTGACACTGAGCTATCTCATGGCTCGCTCTTCGGTCAGCAGCGGCGCGATCGCCTCTGGCGGCAGGGGCCGGCTAAAGTAATAGCCCTGGGCAAAGTCACACTGGATGGAGCGGAGGAACTGGACTTGCTCAGCCGTTTCTACGCCCTCAGCCAGCACCTTTAGCCCCAGCCCGCGGCCGAGGGCGACAACTGTGTTGGCGATCGCCACGTCGCTGGAGTTGTGCGGCGCATCGCGAACAAAGGACTGGTCAATCTTCAGCGTGTGCAGCGGAAAGTGCTTAATCACGCTGAGCGAGGAATAGCCTGTGCCAAAATCATCCATCGCAATCTGCACGCCCAAATCGACCAGGCGGCTGAGGGTGCTGCTGGTAAACTGCACATCCCGCATGGCCGCGCTTTCGGTAATTTCTAGCTCCAAATATTGCGGCTCCATACCCGTTTCTTCCAGCGTTTGCAGGATAGAGGTGGCTAAGTTGCTCTGCTGAAACTGCTGCGCCGACAGGTTCACCGCCATCCGCATCGGGGGCAAACCGGCATCCTGCCAGGCCCGCTGCTGCCGACAGGCGGTTTGCAGCACCCATTCGCCAATCGAGCAGATGATGCCTGATTCTTCGGCCAGGGGAATGAACTGAGCGGGCGACACAAAGCCTAGCAGCGGGTGCTGCCAGCGCAACAGTGCCTCTACGCCGACGATCGCCCCCGTTGCCAAATCAATCTGCGGCTGATAGTGCAGCAGAAGTTCCTCACGAGACAGGGCTTTTCGCAGGTCGCTCTCTAGCGCCAGGTGGTTCAGCGTTTGCACCGCCATGCCTTCGTGATAAATCTGATAGTTGTTTTTGCCCTGCTGCTTGGCCTGATACATGGCCAGGTCGGCGTTTTTCAGCAGGGTTTCTACATCTGCCCCGTCGTAGGGAAATAGCGCAATGCCCAGGCTGGCAGTGATGTATAGCTCCTGGTCGCCCAGATAAAACGAACTGGTCAGCCGATCTAGAATGCGCTGGGCGATGTGGGTGATGTCTTCGGCAGAGTGGAGGTGCGGCAAGACCAGCGTAAACTCGTCGCCACCCCAGCGGGCGATCGCATCGCAGGGACGCAGGCAAGCCCGCAGCCGTCGGGCTACCTCTTGCAGCAGCTCATCGCCTGCCGCATGGCCGAGCGAATCGTTGATGAGCTTAAATCGATCCAGATCTAGAAATGCCACCCCCAACATTTCGTCATCCTGCTGGGCGCTGGCCAGCGCCAGCGAAAGCTGGTCGTTAAACAGTAGCCGATTGGGCAGGCTGGTGAGGGCATCGTGTGATGCCTGGTAGCGCATCATAGCCTCCACCCGCCGCTGGGTCACCGCCAGGTATAGATGAATCGCCACCGAATTGGCCAACCGAATGTCATGGGTCGTCCATTCTGGGGCCTGGTTGAGCTTGATCTCGCGCCAGGCTGCGAAAGAGGCGCGGGGCATGGTGTTTCGGATATCGTTTTGGTGCTGGCCTGCCCACAGGATTTCCTGGTCATAGCCGCTGCGAAAAATGCCCAGATAGCCCACAAACTGGTGATGAAACTGGAGCGGGATGAGGGCGATCGCCCGGATGGAGGTCGGCTCTAGCAGCGCCACGATGGACTGCCAGCGCGGATTGGCTTGCAGGCTTTCGAAGGTGTAAAAGCGGAGGGCTTCTGGCTGTTTGGATTCATCGGATTCAAGAGATGCTTCTAGGCCGCTGGCAAGCTGGGCGATCGCCTCTGGGCTGGGGGTGCGGGTGCTGGTGAGCGCGGAAAGTCCCTCTGTGTGCCGCCCCAAAAGCTCTTGCCACACCGGGTCCTGCTCCAGGTTAGGACTGTTGGGCTGTTCGCCCGTGACGTAGAGTTGGGCCACTTCTCCGCCCGGTTCTGCTGCGATATACAGCCGTCCGCCCGCTCCCTTCAGCGCTGCCACGATTGCTTCGAGGACCTGCTGCCGAATTTCGGACTGACTCAGGGGGCTATGAAGAAGCTGGCTCACTTGGTTGAGGGTCGATTCATAAAGCACCTGTTCGCGGGTCTGGGCCAGCAGGTTTGCCTGGGCGATCGCAATCGAAAGCTGATCGACCGAAAGCTGCACCACCTGAAGCTCCCGTTCGGAAAAATGGCGTGGCTTGCTGTGGTGGGCTGCCAATAGCCCCCACAGTTGGCGCTGATGCAACACGGGCACGACCAGCGAGGCCTGCACCCCCATTGTGTTCAGATATTGCACATGGCAGGGGTCGGCAGGTGCGTGGCGAATGTCTTGTTGAATCAGGCTTTCGCCCGTGTCGGGATGATCCAGCCGATGGGTCATCTGGTGCTGGGCCGATACGTCGGTAATCACCCGCTGGCGGGCCCGCACAAACAAATCCCGCGATGCCTGGGGTATGTCGCTGGCTGGAAAGTGCAAATGCAGCAGCGACGGAAGTTGTTTGTTGTGAATCGCTTCGGCAATCACCTCACCACTGCCATCCGGCGCAAAGCGATAAATCTTCACCCGATCGACACGGAGAAACCGCTGAATTTCGCGGGCTGTGGTGGAGAGGATTTCCGGCAGTTCCAGAGATTGGCGAATCCGATTGGTGATCTGGTGCAGGACGTGTTCTCGGTGGAAAGCCTTGCGAGGCACATGCGGACGGGTTTTAGACACAGCTTTCTAGCCTGAATGTTAAAGAAGGGAGTGTTAAAGACGGGAGTCCCCGATTGTCCAATACCCCTCATCACCAGAGAATAACTACCAACCCTCATCATAGGCGCGATGCAGGGATGACCGCTTGAAGCGAACAGGACGGGGCGTGAGGCGGAATTTTGAACCGCGATCGCTCGATAATATCACCCTGCTGAGGTCATCCTGCTGAGGCATGAGAGACCAGCGATAGCCAAGGGGTTCGTGGCAGGGACGAGTTGCGATCGCCAACTCAAAAGACCACTGTTTTCTAGGAGTTATAGTCTAGAGTACCCAGGCGATCGCTCTCTAGCTCATGCCCAAATTTCGGCGATGTTGAATTTTTTTAAGGCTTAGAGAAAAAATCTCTCAATTGGTCGCTAAAGGATTACACAATCTGGCTATACACAATCTGGCTAT
>JBDNCP010000297.1:0-3162 GCA_046719575.1 Cyanobacteriota bacterium | reverse complement strand
CCACAATGACTTGCCACAATGACTTGCCACAATGACTTGGATGACTAGACTCCTTGCGTGAATCTTGGCGCAGTACCGCCGCGCTACGATTCACGCCCTCAAAACAGCATTCATGCAAGAGATTGACTGAACCTGGATGACTGAACTTGGATGACTTGGATTTTAATGCAATCTGAATTGATTCCCCAATTTGTCCTGATCCCCCCACCGCTTTCCGTATAAGTCATTGGTAGATGCACCCTGATTCAATAACCTCTGGTTTCGCGGCCAGAGGTTTTTTTTGCCTTGTCATTTTCAAACCTAAGCAGTTAGGTCAGTTCTTCCGAGTTGCGCTCGCAAAAAATGGCCCAAAATCTAGAACATTCATCGGGAGTGCGTAAGTCCTGAATTTTTGCCTTGTGATTTTTTTGTCCAGGGTAATGTTGCAGGAAAGCCGCCGTGGGACAATAGAATCGCTGCGTTTGGAAGCCTCCATGCTAAAGCAATGGATTGTCACGATGCTGATCGCAATTGGGCTAATGATGCAGGGCTGCACGTCCGTCACAGCGGCGCTTGACCGCTATGTAGATAGCACCGAGGGCTACGAATTTCTCTATCTCAACAGTTGGGTGCCCGTCACCGTCAAAGACGGCCCGCAACTCGTCCTGCACGACCTGATCGAAAGCACCGAAAACGTCAGCGTCATCATTAGCCCCGTGCCCGATGGCAAAACCCTGGAAGATCTGGGCACGCCCAGCGAGGTCGGCTATAAGCTCTGGAAAAACGCGCTGCAACCCAACCCAGCAGGGCGACGCGCCGAGCTAATCAGCGCCGAATCTCGTGAGGTCAACGGGCAAATCTACTATTTACTGGAGTTTGCCGTAGACGCGCCCGATCTCCAGCGCCATAACCTAGCCAGTGTGGCGGTGCGCCGGGGCAAGCTGTATACCTTTAACCTGTCCACCACAGGACGACGTTGGGCCCAAGCCGAGAAAACGTTTCGGACAATCGTGGAGTCGTTTTCCGTCAGCTAGGTTTGATGAGTTCTGCTGGGTGTGAGTCTGCTTGGTGAACGAGTGAACTGACTCACCGAGCCAATGCACCGCTAACCCCAAAAGCCAGAGCTAACCAGTTCGCCGTTTTTCCAGGCTTGCCCCTGCTGGCGCTGCTGGAGGCGCGATCGCCACTGGCGAATCTGCTGGGCAGTCTGGGCAAAGGGCGAAAACCGGGGCGAGGTCTCCACAACGGTTTTGGCGGCACCCGCAGAGGACAGGCGACGGTTGACGTTCATGCAATCGGCCAGGTTATCTAGATACGGCTCTAGGTCAAGCGCCCGCTGCACCTGCTCAACCGACGTGTAGCGATCGCGCAGCGACACCCGCAGCAGCTTAGCCAAAATTTTGCCAAAGTGATCGCTGACGTAAACGTAGTCTTGCCAGCGCATTTCGCCAGTGTAAGCGTCATACTCAAATTCCATTGGCGGCTTGCCCGTCAGCAGATACAGACAGGTCACGCCGACCGCATATAGGTCGCTGGCATAGGTGGGGCGCAGGGCGAGTTGCTCTGGCGGCGCGAAGCCCACAGTTCCCACAAATTGGGTCGTGGCGGTTTTATGGGTCGTTTCGCCGACTTCTGCGATCTGCTCCTTGACCGCGCCAAAATCAATGAGTACCAGTCGCCCATCGTCTTCGCAGCGAATCAGATTGGGCGGCTTGATGTCACGATGGATCACCTGCTGCTGGTGGACATATTCCAAAATTGGCAGCAGTTCTCGCAAAAAGCGCTTGACGGCCAGTTCTGAAAAGGGGCCGTTTTGTTTGACCTGCTTAGCCAGGGTGTAGCCCCGCACATATTCCTGCACCAGATAAAACTCGCCATCCACCTGAAAATAGTCCAGCAGGCGTGGAATGTTGGCATGGCTGCCCAGCTGGCTGAGGGTCTTGGCTTCGCGCTCAAACCGCTCAGAGGCCCGCTGCAACGCAGCGGGATTGTCCATCTTGGGGCAAAGCTGCTTGATGACGCAGAGGGGGCTACTGGGCAGGGACACGTCTCGCGCCAGGAAGGTGATGCCAAAGCCGCCGCGTCCCAGCGCCTTTAGCACCTGATAGCGATCGCGAAATAGCTGGCTGGTTTGGCAAAGCTGACCGGGCTGAGTCAGCAGTTGCCGGGAGGATCGGGCAGCGTTCGAGGGGGTAGTGGAGGACGACATCGTTAAGTTTGAAACGTAAAGTCAAAATTAAAGAAGCCAGCGCTGATCCGAAAAATCCCTGAGTCCGAGCAAGACGGTTCCTGTATCTGCACCAACTATCTGCACCAACGAGACACAATCCCGGACTCTCTAACTCACTGGAGCAGCGTTCACTGCCCTTCACAACCTACCCAGTAGCATAAACCAATTTAAGAAATTCTGCGGAGTTTCAGGCGATTGGTCTGCCTCTCGACAGGCTCTGTTGCCTCTAGCGATCGTGCTGGATTTCCGACCTTGGTGATGATTCTGGTTTTAAACCGCATCCTCTCCTTCTGGACAGAGGCTATACCCAAGCTTCATTTATTTAAAGTCCTAGTAAAATTCTGTCCAGTCTTGCCGGATAAAGCTTGCGTGGATTCCGGGAAATTCGCCTGATGCTTGAAACCTGGCTGGAGAGGAAGGCCAAGGAGAAGCGAATGGAATCGCGAATTAAGACACGCGAATTAAAACAACAGGCGAATAGCAGGTCAATGATGCTGGAAACTTATTCTGATGAGGGCGATCGCCACCCGGAGGCTTCCTCGCCAGGGCTGGGCAAATTTCGCGATTATTGCGAAGTCCACAACTCCTGACGATATCGCAATCTAAAAGTGCTAAGGTTTTAGCATTCGAGTGTGTGTAATTCCACAAAGCGCAACTATTATGACCAAAGGACAGGGATTCGGCGGCTTTGGACTCGGCAAAATGAAAGAGCTGACCGAAGCGTTCAAGAAAGCTCAGCAGGTGCAGGAGGGTGCAAAACGCCTGCAAGAAGAGCTAGAAGTCATGGAAATTGAAGGCGAAGCGGGCGGCGGACTGGTAAAGGTCGTGCTGAGCGGCAACCAGGAGCCTCGCCGAGTCGAGATTACGCAAGACGCGATGGGGGAGGGGCCAGAGGTGCTGGCTGACCTTGTGCTGGCGGCGGCTAAAGATGCCTATAACAAGTCCACCGCCAC
>JBDNCP010000296.1:0-3206 GCA_046719575.1 Cyanobacteriota bacterium | reverse complement strand
AATTATTAAACATAGCGAATTAACCCGATGCCTCGAATCACCCGCTGCTCGTTGCCAGTGTACTGCTGTCTGACCAACTCAATCGACTGGCTAAAGCGTTTGTTTAACACCGTGTCATCAGACAGCAGGTATCCCTCTAGCGGGAGTAGTACGTTGGGTACATAAAACCAGTCAGGCGCGTCAGCCCCATGCTCTGGCGGGTCGGTGAGTCGCCAGTAGATGCCGCAGTCTTGCCCAATGGCGTATTGCCCACCGGGATGCAGCGTGTCTAGCACCGGACGAATGGAATCGGTGAGCAGCAGGCTTTGCGGATGCTCCTGAAAATTTTTCACAAACGTGCCATCCGTTTCCGGCAGTTGCGTGTGGTCTGGGAGCGATAGAGCGGGTTGGGAGGAGGCGATCGCCATAACGTTGCTCCAGAGCAAGTATCCACCTTGACCGTCGATTCGGAGTGGTTTGATTGTAACCCAGTCGCCTTGTCGCAATGGGCGCGATACCCACGCCCTCAAATTTTTCAAAACCGTGTGGGAGGACTCAAAATTCAGCATTTCTGCTCCCTGATCCCCGGTTCCCAGCCGTGCGAAGATAGACTATTAAGCCGACGGTAACAATTTGTAAGGGAGAGGTTATGGCTGAAATCCAATTTTCAAGAGGAATTACTGAAGACGTGGTGCCTGATGTGCGGATGACCCGCTCGAAGGATGGCACAAATGGCACGGCAACCTTTTACTTTGAAAACCCCAAGGCGCTGAGCAGCGATAGCACCGAAGAAATTACGGGTATGTACCTGCTGGATGAGGAGGGCGAGTTGATGACTCGTGAAGTGAAAGCAAAATTCATCAACGGCCAGCCAGCGGCGCTAGAGGCGCTGTATGTGATTAAAAGCGTAGATGAGTGGAATCGGTTTATGCGCTTTATGGAGCGCTATGCTGAGGAGCATGGTCTAGGGTTTAGCAAGTCTTAGGGATGGCAGAGCGTCCCCATGCAGACTTAGAACAGCCGTCAGTTGGCTGCGCGGTGATTACGGTGAGCGACACGCGCACGCCAGAAACCGATCGCAGCGGCCAACTGACGGGCGATCGCCTCCAGTCCAGCGGACACCGCGTTCTGGTTTACGAAATCTTGCCGGATGAACCCGACCAAATCCGCGCCAGGGTCTTGGAACTGTGCGATCGCCCCGACATTTCCGCCATCCTCCTCAACGGTGGCACGGGCATTGCTCCCCGCGATACGACCTACGACGCGATTGAGCAACTGCTCGACAAGACGCTGCCGGGCTTTGGCGAGGTCTTTCGCTGGCTCAGCTATCAAGAAATTGGCTCGCGGGCGATCGCCTCTCGCGCCACTGCCGGCCTGCGCGGCACTACGCTGATTTTCTCGCTACCTGGCTCTAGCAATGCCGTTCGCCTCGCAATGGACGCGCTGATCCTGCCAGAACTGGCGCACTTGACCCGACAGGCAACCGGATCTAGCGGGAGCTAAAACTCTCCCGAACCCAGAGCAACGCGCTTAGGCGACGCTCGGAATGGAACGATCAGAGAGCCTGCAATCTCTTCCTACAACCCCTTGAGGGGCAACCCAAAATCGCAAACCCAAAATCGCAAACCCAAAATCGCAAACCCAAAATCGCAAATCAATCCCATATCCTCCACTTAAGGCAATCGACAAGACTTGCGCCTGCGATCGCCCTCTGGATCTTGCCACGACAGGGCAAAGTGGCTGATAGCGTTGATCTGGGGTGCGGCCTGGCGAATCGCCTGCATCTGGGTTTCGAGCGGCGGGCGGTTGCCGACCGATCGCCCCCAGGTGCCTGCCAGCACGGGGATGACTCGCGCTCCTGCGGGTGCGCCCGCCAGGACGCGCTGCACCTGCCGCACAATGCAGTCGGCCCGGCCACAGGTGGCATAGGACATTGGATGCCATTCCAAATTGCTGGGGAAGCGATCCCAAAACTGCAAGCGCGAGTCATAGCCGTTCGCACCAACAGTCTGGTTGCCCTCTGGGAAGAACACCACGCCAGCAGGAATGCCAGCCTGTTGGGCGGGCGTAGTGCCTGCGGTGAGGAAGTCGAGGACACCCTGGAAGGCATGGGCCACGCTGAGTTGCCAAAGTTCTGTTTGCAGGGAGGGACGGGCCTGGTCGGGCGTGAGAGAGGCGTAGAGCGGATCGGGCGATCGCCCCTGCCAGAGCGGCTGTCCATCCAGCGGGTAGGCAGTGGCGATGTCTTGGATATCCTGCGTCGTGACATAGCCCCGCTGCAAAAAGCGGCGAATCAGGTCTTGTCCGCTGGGGTTGAGCGCCCGCTGCAACAATGCCTGCTGCGAAGCGGGGCTATAGATCCACAAATCTTGCACCCGCCCCGCCACGGACGCATTGCCGTTGCCCTTGGGATAGCGAATGTAGTCAAACAAGATCCCATCTGGACGGCGACGGGCGATCGCCTGCGCCAGGTTATAAAACTCTAGCTTGGCCTGGGGATTGTAGGGATCGATAAACACTTCTTCCGACACCACCTCACCGAGACTGTTAATCCCCGTTGCGCCGTTAAAGGTCATGCTGTCTTGCCCCCGCCCGTTTCGCGCCAAAATGCGATCGGCTCCGGGCCGCTGGGCATAGGTATGACCAAAATTCATGCTAAACATCCAGGCATAGACCTTTAGCCCCCGTTCGCGCCCCTTGGCGATCGCCTCTGCCAGCAAATCTCGGTTTTCAAACCCCGGTGCCCGCACGACCGACGGCCAGGGCGTGTTGTTTTCTGCACGGGGCAATAGCACCTGCCCGCCACCAAAGACTTCGACGTAAACCTGGTTATAGCCCCGGTTCACGATCTGATCCATCAGGTACTCAATCGCTCCGGGTCGCGCATCGCAGGGATACAGCCGCAGCCACACGGCCTGGTTTTTTAGCCAGCTTTCGCGCCGACACCGCCTGAGGCGATCGCCATGCTGCTCGATTAAGTTGCGGTAGCGATTGCCTGCATTGCGATCGCCCTGCAATGCCGCCACCAGGAAAGTCTGCTTTTGAGCAATCTCTTCTGCGGAAAGGTTGCAATAGGGCTGAATTTGCGCCTCCGCCACTCTGCTGCCAGCCAGCGCCCACTGGCTCCCGGTCAGCAGCGCCGCCGCCAAAATTTTTGACACACCCCGCCACCCAACTCCAGCCAAACCCTGTCGCAAGCCAATCTGTCGCAAGCCAATCTGTCGCAA
>JBDNCP010000295.1:0-3267 GCA_046719575.1 Cyanobacteriota bacterium | reverse complement strand
AAGCAAATCATCAAAATCACCGACAGTCGCGCTGTCTTAAAGCGTCGTCCTGTCTATGTGGGTCATCTACCGCAAAACGAGCAATTCAAAGTCGAAGCAGGCGCTGAATACGAAATTCACTCCTATGCCTATGCCGACTCAGCAGGAGATTTTGACGAACACATCAAGTTTGCGCTCAAGGAAGGCAACCTCGGCGGCTTCAACACCTGGTATATCTACAACCGCTTTGCTGAGGTGCTAGCAGACGGCGAGGTGGTGTATCCGATTGAAGAACAAACCGCCGCACAGATTTTGGAAATCACCCAGGAGACGGTCATCAAACGCCGCCCAGTGCCCGTTGAAGAACTCACCGAAGAAGAAATCTTCAACGTTCCCAAAGGCATGACCTTTGACCTACATTCCTACGCCTACGCCGACCCCAGCGGCACGCTCAAGGAGCATATTCGCTTTGCCATCAACAATCCAGAGCAATACATTCGCGGCATCAGCCTGTGGCATGTGTCTGATCAGCAGGCCCAGGTAAAATTTGACGATAAGGTGGTGTATCCGATTCCGGCGGTGGCTCCGGCAGCGGCTCCGGCAGCGGCCCCGGCAGCGGCTCCGGCAGCCGCACCCAAAACCTTCTCTGGCAAGGAAATCAAGCTAGCTGGAAATCGAGGCACGGTCTATTCTGACCAACCAATTATTCCTAACGGCTCCTTTACTTGGGGCGAGGCGACCCACAACTGCACACGACTGCCCCAAACGGCTGAGCATGTGGAGAACATGGTGAAGCTGGCCACGCAGCTCGAAAAAGCCCGCCAGCAAATCGGCAAGCCCTTCCGCATTACCTCCTGGTATCGGCCGGAGCCATTCAACTCAAAGGCAGGCGGAGCGCGACGCAGCCAGCACCTTGCTGGGGGAGCGGTGGATATTGTTGTGCAGGGCTATATGGGGGCTGATCTGGCAAAAATGCTGGTGGGCTGGTGGCCGGGCGGGCTGGGCATTTATGCGGGCAACCGACGGCATATCTTACATCTAGACGTGGGCGTGAAACGCAAGTGGGGCTTTTGATGACACAACTGAGATTAAATTTGGTGGAAGGGTCGGTGTCCTTTAGCTTTTCGCCAGAGGCGGCGCAGGAGCTAAGGGGGGCGATCGCCACTCTGATGGAACATCTGAAAGCAGCATCCAGCAGCAGCGGTGGTCGCCCCAGCCCCAAACCACCGATGGAATATCAACATACGGGCGAGGTGTTTCTCGAAATTTTCTGCAACCCCAACATCTGGCCCAGCCCCTTTGCCGCAAAGGTGCTGGTGACGGTGCGCGACGACCGCATCCGGCTGACGACCGAAGCTGAACTGACGCGCCTGCTGGAGGATGTGAACGAATATTTGGGGGTTGGAGGATAGGATTTTGGATTTTGGGGAGCCTTGCAGACCCTCAGATGAGCAGTCGATATCTTAAATCCAAGTCTTCAATAAACCTCTTGCATGAATGCTGTTTTGAGGGCGTGAATCGTGGGGCGGCGGTACCGCGCCACGATTCACGCAAGAAGTCTAATCCAAAATCGCCAATCTAAAATCCCAAATCGATTGGCTCCGCCTCCCTTGCCCCAGACCAAACAGCAGAAAGGGAGTCCAGCAATCTGAACTCCCTGTTTGAACTGTTTTTGGGATGCATGGAAGACTGGCGCAGCCTAGTCAGTGATCGTCGTCAGCCGCGCTGGGAGCTTGCCCGATGCCCAGTGCTTTTCTAGACTGTTTGAGCTGCTTCCAGAGCGACTTAATCTCCTGGTAGGTCTCTTCAGGGGAGAGTTTGCCGTTGGTTTCCAAACCACACAGCAGGCTCACTCGGTTAGAAAACTCTTGCAGGTTAGCGTTGAACACCAGGTTTTCGGGTTTGACCGGGCCGTAGTAGCGGCTGCGCGGCGCGAAGAAATCGGAATACTTGACCATGAATGCCTCCTTGGAAATAATCTTTTCTTAACTTAAGCTTAACCTTATTATCCCCAATCTTGCAGGCGATCGCCCATTCCTTAAGGCTGATTCAGGAATTGGGGCTGATTCAGAAATGGGGCAAGTCTTAGGCACGTTGCAGCAGGTTCTTCATCCCATAGGGCTGGGATAAAAGTACGCAGCCCCCTCACCTCCAGCATCCTGTCCCAGTTCGACGGCAATCCGCTGGTGGCGTTGGACCTCATTAACATGCGCTTTATTGCTGCTTCAGGTTCTCCGGAATTCCCTCTGCTTGACTCGTATCATGCTACGTAATGCTTTCTGGCTCGATTTCCGGCGTAAAGCATCGGCCCTTGAACCCAAACTCTAAACTGGCGATTTGCCGCTGGAGGCTCCTGAAATGAAGCATTTTGCTGTGTTGCTATCACTGTTGCGCGATCGCCCAGATTTTATTGAAGACATCCGCCGCAATATCAAAGTTGAGCGCAAGAGCGTATCACTGCTGATTTCAAGCTGTTTCTTCTTCGCAATTTATGGTGCCATTATCGGCTCCTCCAGCAGTTGGATGCAGATGATTGCGTCAGCTATCAAACTCCCCGCGCTCTATCTCATAACGCTGGTGATTTGCCTACCAACGCTGTTCTTCTTTGATGTCCTGTTTGGTTCTAGGCTGAAATTTGGGCAGTATGTGGCGCTGCTGATGACGGCAATGGCGACCATCAGCGTGCTGCTGTTTAGCTTTGCGCCGATTACGCTATTTTTCCTAATTTCTGTTCATGACTATACCTTTTTCCAACTGCTGAACGTCGGCATCTTTGGGCTGACCGGGCTAGTGGGGACGCGGCTGTTCTATCACGGGATGCGATCGCTCGCAGAACGGGATGCGCTCAGGCTCCAGGCAGAGGCGCTGCCCAAGGGCGAGCTGCCCGACTATGACCCATATTACAAGCCAGATGCATTAGATAAGTTAGATAAGTTAGATAAGATAGATAAGATAGACGATCTGGACGAAGCGGGCGATCGCCCTACCAAATTCCGCGACGTTGCACCACCCGAAAGTTTGCTGGTGACTGCCAAACCCGGCAGCCTCACGGGCAAACCTGACAGCGATCTGCTCAATACCCGCCTAAAACTGCTAAGGTTCTGGCTGGTGTTGTATGCGCTGGTGGGCAGTCAGTTGGGCTGGACACTACGCCCCTTCTTTGGCGCACCGGGTCAAGCGTTTCAACTGTTTCGCCAGATCGAGGGCAACTTTTACAGCGCCGTTTTTAATATGATTCTCAATTTTCTCGGCTTCTAGTTTCTCGGCTTCTAGTTTCTCGGCTTCTAG
>JBDNCP010000294.1:0-3278 GCA_046719575.1 Cyanobacteriota bacterium | reverse complement strand
GGTTCATAGAAATCACGAATGGTGCTGAAGTCAAGCTCTGCCTGTGGATTATTTTGAACGGCTTGCCAGTAATCGTGTTCAGCATCCCACTGGTCTTGAGCAAAATCCTGACAAATGTCTATAACTTCAGCAATGGTTTTGAAGGGAATTTTCATCCCTTGTTGATGCGTGAACCAGGACAACATTTTGGTATCTAAACTGAGGGTAAACGAGGTATTCACATCTCGCACCATCTCAGCGTAAATCGCAGCACGATGCTTAGACTGCCAATTCTTAAAGTGGCTAGAGACGATTACTTTAGACACAACAGCCAAGTTGAAAATGCGGGGTTGACCTGACCTTGTGGTGACGCGGCGTTCACTCAAAGGCTCAGAATCACTCACCTTTAATGCTCGCAGGAAATCGGTGTTTGGACCCAGTTTCGCTGCGATCGCCGTGTCTTGATAGCTCAAGGAAAATTCCTGGAATAAGGGATTCATCAACCGATCGTCATCCAAATCTGTCTGATCCTTACGACTTAAGTTGGTTTTGAGCCTTTCTCGTAATTTCAACTCAATTTCACTGACTTGACGAGCGGGGACAACCTGATAGCGATCGGGATACTTGAGCAAGTGATAAGTAATTGCCGTCCGAATCGCTCCCTTAATAGAAGAGCCGGGAATGTAGAACTCTCCCATCCCGTTCCGAATCATAGGACGCAGATCACTAATACTAGAGTTAGCCCATTTCCGACTGATCAAATGTTTGGGAAAGATCGGATTTCCATCAGGTGCAGTTTGGTTCTGCCAATCTTCCCCAAAGGCTTGTTTCAAAATCGAAGCGATTTCCCGTTTGGATTCGATCGCTTCGATATAGTCTTGTAGTCTGCCACGCTGCTGTAAGGCTTTAGCCAGCGCATCTGCATCGGGCAGGTAAACCCGGTCTTGATACTGCACATACTCAAACGGATTGAGTTTTGACACTCCTGAACCAATATGCAGCATGGGGCTGGTAAGGCGAATTTGCTGTTGCTCACAAGCGTGAGGACGGGGAATCGCTAAATTGCTGACCATAAGCACACAAGAAGATAAATTAACTGGCAAGCTTGATTGGCAAACTGAGGCTGATGCCACTGCGGTAGATGCGATGGTGGTTGGGCTGAGTGGAGTCAAAACGATCGGGTGTAACATCGGCTAACTGACCATTCGGTGCGATCGGAAACACCGAGCCTTCGCCAAACATTTGCACCGTTTTGCGGCGTAGCTGTCGTCCCGATGGCGACCCCATCCAACCCCGTCGAGCGTGCAGCGTATATTTTGCCTTTTCGTTGAATAATTCTGGTGGTAAGGGGTCTTTCTGCCAAAATAGACTGATCAAGCCATAGGAGTTCTGCTGGTCAAACTCCACAAGCGATCGCCAACGACCTGCCCCGCTCGATCGCTCTCCCCCCAGCCCTTCTTCGCCCAAAAATTCCAGTGCTGCTTGCAAATCTGCTTCAAGTTGAGGATTGTTTTCTGGAAAGTGAAGCAGAAAATAAAGCCCTGCTTGCTGCTGCGCTTCTGCCCTGAACTGAACGAAACCAATGGAATAGAAATTGGTGGCTCTCGTAGTGCGATCGATCGCAACTTTGGGAATTTGATGCTTCTGGAATGCTTCGCTATAGCTAAACGTACCCGCTTGCCAGAGTGCGCCGCCTGCTTGTTCTGCTTTGCTATTCGTTTTCTCCTCCAGGTCGCAGCGATCACCTGGCGTAAAACCTTCTTGTTGATACCAGCGTTGCCAGACATCAAGGGGTAAGTATGCTAGTTTTTTGAAGGTTTTAGCAAAGGTGAAATCGTCACCCATCGGATATCCAGGAGGGAGTTCAATCAGGCGTGGTAAGTAGTCAATCGTGCGATCGCCGATCTGTCGATACACAAAGGTGGAACTGAGACGAAATAAGGGCGTTTCTTGAATACCTGTGAGTAATTGCTCTACGGCCTGCTTGCCAAATAAACGCGCATAGGCCGTGATCCAGGCACTAAATAACGTATCCGATCGCACCCGTTCACTAGTTTCCTCCATGCCAATGCCTAATTCACCAAAGTGAACCGGATTTTGCCCAAAGTTGAGTCGCACTAGTCGCCACTGACTCATGGATTACCTCCAGGTAGCAAGCTTTGAAGGGTGGTTGTCAGAAGGCCAAAGTTCTCTAACAGAGCCGTTGTGTCTGTCAAGGTTTGCACAGGTTGGCGAAAGTTTGCACCCGTAGCGATTTGCCCATATTGCTCACTACCTCGGTAGAAGAATTGAAAGTTGTGAAACCGCACTTTGCCATATCCTCTAGAACCATGTCCGCCCAAAGCGTCATCTTCTAAAATGGCAATGGCGATCGCCAGATTCCGCAGGTCTTCCAGAGCTTGTTCAGGATTTTCCACGGTGTAGATCATCTCAAAGACAAACTCAGCACCGGCTGGAACCCGTTCAAGTTGTCGGGGATTTGCCGCCGCCGTAATCCGATCCATGCCGTTTTCAAATTTCCATTCGGTCTTGTTGAGTCCGGTATCAATGCTTTCCAGTCGTTTGACCGAGTTTTCGGTGAGATGACAATCTCGCACAATCAGCCGTGCAGGTGCGTTCCTCCCTTTGACAGGCAAATGTTCAACCTCATCGATAGTTTTAGGACTGGAGTCTCGACGCTCCAATGCTTCCGACTCAACCAGAGGCGTTGCGACCCAACACTTTGTCCCACCCGTCGAGCCAAACACCCGACTGAGCGGACAGGTGCTGGCTCCCTCATACCGAACATACTGACCATTGGCAATTTCGGTGTAGCCATCGACTAAATCATCACTTTCATAGCGGTAAGTGCCGCTGCCACCCGGACGGTTTAGAGGTTTGTTGAGCCATCGCTCCAAAATCGATCGCAGTTTCCCTTTAATTGAAGATCCTGGAATGTAGGGATTTTGCGTGATTGGATCACGAATGACAGGCTTATCTAACCCGCCAATATCCAGTGTCTCGCCGCCGCCACCAATGTGCAGCCCTGTTTCTAGTGTCAGGAAGCTGACAATCCGCACTTTACCCAGAAGTGCTCTTTGAGGTCTTTCAACAACGGTCATGATTACTTTCCTTTTTCTGCTTTGTGATAGGCAATAATGGACTCGATCAATTGCACTAATCGGTCGAAATCCTCACGGCTGTGGACTTGATCGATCGAGATCGGAAGAGCACGCTCTATCTGGCGCAGACCCGCGCCGGCGTCGTCAACTGGAACCGCCCGACGAACGGCGCTGCCTCCTCGGCGCCGTTCGGCGGCG
>JBDNCP010000293.1:0-3285 GCA_046719575.1 Cyanobacteriota bacterium | reverse complement strand
GGCTTTGTTTGACAAAGCGTTCGAAGATTGCTCCCAACATGGTTCTACTTCCGCTGATGCACAGGTTTGCTGTGCCTATCCTCGCAGAATTGGATCTGGATGTGAGTCACCTTGAAAGGGCTGGTTTGGCGACTAAAGTCGCTACTACAAGCGCAGAAACATCGAGAAACCTCCCTAATTTATTTAGGAATTTATTTAGGTTCCTTGAGGTTCGTAGTGATGGTTTTAACCATCTTTACCCTTTTCAAACACTCTCTAATAGTCATAACTAATAGTCGTACGGATTCTGGGGTTCCTCGATGGGGGTTAGGGACGTGGACTGGATAACCAGTTGGCGCTGGCCGTCGAGGGTTTCAGTGGCCATGTCGCCCTCTACGCGGAGCCACTGATCCTGTTCGTAAATCGTGCGATCGCCCTCGATTCGCACGGGCAGCCCGACTGGGTATACGTCTGCGGCGCAGCAGGTAATCACAAAGCGGGTGATGGTGAAATAGTTGCTTGGCAGGTTGGGCGAGTGGATGACGAACCCCTCGACCGAGGCTTTTTGCCCGGCGTAAGCATCAGGTTCGGGATACACGTTGAGCAGACGCACCCAGTCGATCAGCGAGCGGTCTTCGGGGCGGGTGTTGGTGCGGAAAGACTGGGGCTGCGATCGCGTCAGGGTGAGCGTATCCGCTACGCCGCGCTCGATGGCGACCTGGCTGGCAAAGGCGCGGGGCGTAAACTGGAGTCCAAACAGGGCGATCGCCAGCAGCAGGGCACTACTCCATCCGGGCGGCAGCAGGTTTGCGTGCGACTCTGAGGGTTGCGTGATGGCAATGCCCCGTCGCGCCAGCCGCAGCGCCTCCCACAGCTTGGCAACCCCCAGCCCCAGCAGCGCAAACCCAGCGGCGATCGCCAGCCAGACATAATCTGGATGCAGCAGAATATTGATCCGCCCGGTTAGCCAAAAGCGCAGCATCAGCCCGCCCCAGGCCAGCAGCATGACCGCATCTAGCCAGATCAGCCAAAGCCCGGTTCGATTTTTCCGAGTCCGATCACCTCTCCTCGTTGCCATCACACCATCACTCCGTCACGCCATCACTCCACCACGTCGTTACGCTGTCATGTCGTTACCCTGTCATCCTGTCACTCTGTCACGTTATGACATTGTGACGCTGGGACGCTGTTGCTCTAGCCTCCACGCTCTAGCTGATGTACAAATTAATCAGCAAGCAAAACAAAAACGTCAGTTGACCCGCCAGGATAAACAAATAGGCGATCGCCCGACCGCGAAACATCGACAGCAGCAGCGCGATGTTTTTCAGGTCAATCATTGGGCCAAAGACCAAAAACGCCAGCAGTGCGCCGCTGGTAAAGGTAGAGGCAAAGGACAGCGCAAAAAACGAATCCACCGTTGAGCAAATCGACACAATCCAGGCCAGCAGCATCATCGCCAAAATCGACGTGACGGGGCCCTGCCCCAGCCCAATCACCCACTCGCGCGGCACAAAAACCTGAACGATTGAGGCGATCGCCGTTCCCAAAATTAGCACACCGCCCAACTCGCGCATTTCCTGCACGATATTGTTCACCAAAAGCCACAGCTTGTCGGACAGCGGCTTGGTGAGGACGGGATTGATGGCGATCGCCGATGCAGACAGCGACCCATCCGGGCGAATCGGCTGATCCGACTGCCCCAGCCAGTAGGTTCCTGACTGCAACAGTGACGATTCACCCGCAGGTTTCGCGGCAGCCCCGCGCCCCGCTGGCATTGCCCGCGCAACCCCCGGCTGCATCAGCGGTCGCAGGTCTGCCTGAGCGCTAAACACCCAACCCACAATCACCGCGATCAGCAGCGACAGCCCGACCCGCAAAAACACAAGCTCTGGCTGATCTCGAAAGGCAATCCACGTCGCCCAAAACACCACCGGATTCACCGTAGGAGCCGCCAGCAAAAAGCCCACCGCCATCGACGCGGGCGCACCCTGCACAATCAGCCGCCGCGCCACGGGCACGTTGCCACACTCGCACACAGGAAACAAAAAGCCTATGCCGCCGCCAATCATCGCCGCCAGCAGCGGATGCTTGGGCACTGCCGCAATCAGCCGCCGCTCATCGACAAACAGCAGCAGCACGCTCGAAAACAGCACGCCCAATAGCAAAAAGGGCATCGCCTCTACCAGCAAGCTGAAAAACAGCGTCAGCGCATTGTTCAATCGATCCATGCGGTCTAACCTAATCGTTCGGTCTAGCGATCCCCAATTGGGTATGAAAGGCTATTCTACACCGTCCTATAGCAGACAGTTTTTTCAAAAGGTGAGTTTCCGCCCCAAAAACGGGGCCAGGCAAGGTCAACCGTCCCAGATACCTGCCCAATGCCTCATCAGAATCACGATAAGGTTGAGTGAGATGAGTGAGATGAGTGGGATAGTTGGTTGCCCGACACATGTCGAATCGCTTACTACTCTGTCAAATGTCTTGTGTCAAATGTGTTGTTGTAAGTCAGCTTGTAAGTCAGCTTTTTGCCTTAGCTCTCTATTCCTAACCCCTGACCCCTAACTATGGCTTCTCATTCCGAAACCAACAAGGCTGAGCAGGAACGGGCGATCGCCACTCCCCTGCCCGTCGAGATTCGGGACATGGACATCGACGACCTCGCCCCGGTATTTCACCTAGGGGAAAGCCTGTTTACTAGCGACCTCTATCCCTACCTCTATCGCACCTGGGACGAGTGGGAAGTGATTGGGCAATACAACACCGATCCAGAATATTGCCTGGTCGCAGAGATTGAAGGCGAACTGGCAGGCTTTGTGCTAGGCACGATTATCAGCAAAGCATCTTGGGTCTATGGCTACATTATCTGGCTGGGAGTCAGTCCCAAGTTTCAGCGGCGCGGCGTGGCCGACAAGCTAGTGGACAAAATCGTCGAGCGCATGATTGAGGAAGGCGCTCGGTTTATGCTGGTGGACACCGATCCGGCTAATGAACCCGCGATTAAGTTCTTTCGGCGCAAGGGGTTTGGCAATCCCCGTCGCCATGTTTACCTGTCGATGAACCTAAGCAAGCACGAAATTTACGGCCGCCTAATCGCCTACGAACGAGACAAAGCCAGTCGGGTGCGTCATCACCGCCCCAAGCGCCCCTAGTCGCCCCAGCGGCGCAGTTCCGGCTGCCCGATTCGCTGCCTTAGCGGGGCGATCGCCCATCGATTGCTCGAAATGTTTGTAAATTCTGCTAGATACCGATTTTGGATTTTAGAGTCGGATTTTAGATTGGCGATTTTGGCTTGCCAGTTCAAAGTTT
>JBDNCP010000292.1:0-3342 GCA_046719575.1 Cyanobacteriota bacterium | reverse complement strand
AAGAAATAAGCAATATACAAAATCTGTCTCTAGTAGCCAAACAGCCTGCCAATACTGGCTAACGCTTTCATCAGGCTGTTTGTAGAGTCGAATCCGGTGAGATGAATCTGAAACATTGAAAAGCGTGTCTGAGAAGACTGACTAGCCTGGGTCAAAGCTGCGTAGTCCGACTCACTAGACACCAGAGAAAGTTCATCGCTACCGTCAAATCTCACCAGGGTTAGAGATAAATCAACCCCGCCTGAAATTTGTTCTAAATCTTGCTCTGACAACTCGACAGGATCGGCAGTGGATAGAGGCGATTCCGCTGGATAAACTGGATAAAACTGAGGCGCGTTAGACATGAGATCATCCGAATTCAACACTGAGGCGGTTACGCGGCACAGGGTCACCCTGGCGTATTGATCGATTCAAAAGGGCGATCGCACGATGCCAGCGGTGACCCCTGTGGGCTTATCTATTTACCGAGAGACGTGAATCGATTTGCGCCAGAAATCGTGCGCTCGAAGTCGAGGGTAGAAATCGTACCGCTGCCATTTGGCCCCGCAAAGGTCGCTTGGCCAAGGGACAACCGCTCTTGCCCAAAGAAGCTAGATGACCCATCCATGAGGCTGCTGAAATCGCCCAGGCTCAGGCCGCCCGCGCACTCATCCAGATCGGCATCAGAAAGTTCGGCCATGGCCAGATCGCCAGCGGGAATCTCCTCGATATAAGTTGCAGTGAACCGTTCGGATTGCATCGATTCCATGTGGATTTCTCCTTAATATAAGGTCAGATGGTCGGGAGGTGTGGATATCTCGCCCTCCCGTACTGCCATATTTTTAGTGGCTGGGAGGGTATGCAGGATTTGCGATTTTGGATTTGCGATTTTGGATTGGTCATTTAGCAAGTGGAGTAAGCTTTGTATGTTGAGTAGATCAGTTCAAATAAAAAGCGATCGCCCCCCGAAAAGAGCGATCGCCATTTACTTGTGTGGGAATAGTCAGGTAAGTCTGTTGAGGTGCCAGTTAGGCGTTCAGGACATTGAGCGAGAATCGCTTAACCTAGATGGCTAGAATGTTCTCATTGCTAAAGCTGGGCTTTGCCTCGCCACGATATTGTGCGCCGCGATAAGTCAGGTTTGCAAACACTGGTACAGGCAGCTTAGAGGCCGAGTGCATTGTCATTTCTACACCGCGATAGCAGCCGTTGAAGCTTTGGCTGGTGGTGGGCAGCGCGTTGCTGGCGGTGTAGTCGATGCCACGGTAGATAAGATTCATGGTTGTGTCTCCTGGAAAGGATGTCGTGTGAGGTGCGTTTCGTTCGATGCTTTGGTTATAGAGCAATCGCCCCGGTCAGCGCGATACGGAAAAGTTAAGGACTTTTTTTCGGCTTAACTCCTTAACTTTTCTGAATAGAGCGATCGCGCGTTTCGTCTTATAAATAATTTATGGCTCTGTCTATAGCGCTTCAGAACTCTGAGATTTACCACTCTCAGCCATAGATACGCTTCAAAGACCCATCTACACCACTTTCCACACCCACTCTCCACATCACTCCCATGTTCTACACCACTGATGCCCCCGGACTTTCAATCGACCCCTTATCCGAGCGAAACCCGTTCCCTGACACAGATAAAGCCAGCCACCCCGCAGAAGCAGAGCAGGGCGGCTGGGCAGGGTTTGCAGTCCTGGCAATTCTGATGGCGATTGGCTTTGCAAGCTTGACCTTTGGCTCTGTCAAACTTGCAGAGGGGGCGATTTTATCCCAGCAAGGCATTGTTGGCCCTGCCCTCGCACGCTAAATTTGCTGCACAAGTTTGTTGCACAAGTTTGTTGCACAAGCTTGCTGCACAGGTTTACTGCACAGGTTCGCTGCACGAGGGCTAGAACTCTAGAATCTCAGGCTGACTCGCTGCGGCAGCACAGCACTGGTTCTCTGGGTTGTCCATTGTGGTAGCGCCTGTGGCAACACCGACTGAGGTGAGCCATCTGTAAAAGCGGATACCAGCGCCTTCACGTTTTGCCGCATGGTGGTGATGTAGTGTTCTGGCTGCAAGGCTTCGGGGCCGCCTGTTTCCATCGGGTCAAAGGTGCTGATGTTCACGTCCAGATCTTGGGCGATCGCCGCAAATGCATCGTCCCCGCTCTGAGGTTCCGTCAGCAGCGTTTTTAAATTACTGGCTTTCACCGTGTCCATCACACGCTTCACGTCCTGAGGTGACGGGTTGACATCTGGCACATCGACCAAAAACTCAGCCTTTAGCCCATAGCTTTCGGCAAAGTAAGGTGCGAAGTCATGGAAGGCAACAAAGGTTTTATTGGCAAACGGCCGTAGCTGTTGGGTAATTTCTTCATCCAGCGCTTGCAGTTGCTGAATATAGGCGGCCGCATTGGCGGTGTAAACGGTCTGCCCGTCGGGATCGGCCGCAATCAGCCCATCTCGAATATTTTCGACCTGCTGAATGGCCCGCTTTGGATCAAGCCAGATGTGCGGGTTAAACTCTCCGTGGCTATGGCGATGGGCAGTCGGTTTGCTTGCGGCTTCCTCAGCGTGATCGTGATCGTGAGTATGATCGTGAGCATGATCGTGACTATGGCTGTGCCCGTGATCATGCGCTTCTCCTTCAATAGACTCAGTTGTGATCGTGGCAATGCCAGCACTGGAGTCAATCACTTTCAGGTTTGTATTTCCTGCGTTTTCAATCAAGCTATCCAAAAATGATTCCATTTCCAGTCCGTTTTTCACCAGCACATCTGCCTGGGCAAGCCGCTGGGCATCTTCGGGGCGGGCCTGATAGTCGTGGGGGCCGACACTGGTTGGCAGCAGTTGGGTCACCTCAGCGCGATCGCCCACCACGGCCTTCGTGAACTGGGTCATCGGGATAAACGTGGTGACCACCCGAATCTCTGGTTCGGCAGCAGGAGACGCTTGCTCTTGAGATCCGCTAGAGGAGGTCGTTGAAGCGGTCGTGCAACTGCCCAAACCAAGGGCGATCGCCGAGGCGATGACAATGGACGTGCGTTTTGGAGAAAAACGGCGGACAGTCTGTCCAACGGGTTGCCAGTTTGCTTTGGGAGGGGTCATGGTATTCATCCTCAGATGCGGGTCTGGTGAAAAAACGATTGGGAGAACCATTAGCGAAGCCTGGATAGAACAGCCAAAAGCTGTCAGCTTTGCGCTTTTAAGGGCTTTATCAGCCCAAAGAGAGTTAAGCTAGAGGGATGTCAAATCTGTGAGAATGATTATCGTTTCTAATGTTATACCATGCTAGAGAAGACGCAACTTTTCTGCAATCAACGGTTGAAACTAGCTGAAGCCAGCGTTATGCCAACTGCCATACCCATGAAGTCGGGGGTAGGG
>JBDNCP010000291.1:0-3344 GCA_046719575.1 Cyanobacteriota bacterium | reverse complement strand
ACTCGCCGCCAAGTCAGTAGAGATTCTGGTAACGGCGGCAGGTGCGAAAGATGCCCCGATCGCCGAAACCTGACCTCGAAACCCGACCTCTGCATTCCGCTACGACTTCGCTACGACTTTGCTACGACTTTGTTTGCTACGACTTTGTTTGCTACGACTTTGTTTGCTACGACTTTGTTTGCTACGACTTTGCTACGAGTAGGCGCGATGCGCTAGCCATGCTTCCACATCCGCCTGAGACTCTAGCGACCCCGCTTCGCCAGAGATCGGGTCATAGACATGCCACTGCACCTTATGGGTTGTGCGATCGCAGTCTTGCCAAATGCGGGGTTGAAGAGAAGTAAGGGATTCAGCGCTGGGCGCAGTCCATTTAATGTTCATGAAACAGCAATCCTTTGGAAATCAAAAACGGATCACGAAACCAAGATGCAGCGTGGGTGAAGCGGCGGTGTTGTGTCTAGGCAGGCGGCGCGGTCTTTACATGCAATGGGCACAGAACCAAACCAAAGCAGACGTTAACCAGTTGGCAAAGAATCCGCAGGTCAGAGGCGATCGCCCCACGGGTGCTAGCCAGTTTCATTCATTGAGAAAATAATACTGTGTCCTTAGATACAAAACAATCCTTTGGGGGAAATCACCCAGGGAGGTTCACCCAGTTGAAGAGGAGACTTCTTGCGTGAGTCGTGGCGCGATACCGCCGCGCTAGGATTCACGCCCTCAAAGCAGCATTCATGCCAGGGGTTGAGGGAATGGCTCTAGGGGCACCATCACCACTGCATCCATCTCCACTCCTGTATGGATGTGTATGGATGCCTGCTTGATCGCGCCTTTACCCGACCGTTTAACGACTTGCACAGGAGGTCTAATATAGAGGAAGACAAATTTAATGCTGACACCGCCTTGTCATTCTTTACCCATGCCTTCTCAAACGACCTCGCCCATTTTTGTCGAAAAGAAAAAGCTGTCGAAGCCGCCCCTGAAGTTACATTATCTGGGCGATCGCGTGTTGCGGCAGCCTGCTAAGCGCATTTCTAAAGTGGACGACGAGGTGCGTCAACTGGCGCGACAAATGCTGCAAACCATGTACAGCGAAGACGGCATTGGGCTGGCGGCCCCCCAAGTCGGGGTTCATAAGCAGTTAATTGTCATTGACATTCACCTGGACGAACCCAAGACCCCGCCGCTCGTGCTAATCAACCCCAGCATCACACGCCAGAGCAGCACGACCTGCGTGATTCAAGAGGGCTGTCTGAGCATTCCGGGCGTATTTCTAGATGTGACGCGCCCAGAAGAGGTTGAGGTTTCCTACAAAGACGAGATGGGCCGCCCACAAAAGCTGGTGGCCAACGATTTGCTGGCGCGAGTCATTTTGCACGAAATGGATCACCTAAACGGCGTGATGTTTGTAGACCGGGTAGACAATGCCCTAGCACTGAACCAAGAGCTAAGCAAAAATGGTTTTTCGGTGCAGGCTGTGAAGCCTGTTGCCTGAGTTTTGTCTTGATTGACTGCTGCAACCGCCCGTCTCCCCCTCCGCCCTATGATGACCCCCAAAAGCGGCCTGTTTCTGGCAGGCTCTTGCATTACGGCGATCGCCGCTATCGGCTCCATCTTCGAGCTAACGTCTAAAACGCCTCAACTGGGGATTGCACCCACCAGCATCATCCTGGCGCTCAGCATTCCCCTGACAGTGCTGCTGTTTTTGGCAGCCGTCCGCGATGCCCGAGCAAACCAGTGACAGATTTTGTGCCCCAGGTCGCCTATCTGCGGCTGTGTGTCCCATCGGGTGCAGCCCAGGCAGACGTGGTGTATCCCTTGCCGCTGACCCGCGAGGTGCGACTGGGGCGCGATCCAGATTGTCAGATTGTGATCGATTCGGCTGCCTATAGCGGGGTTTCCCGATTTCATGCCTGCATCGAAGCTACGCCCGATCGCGTGGGCTGGCAACTCCGCGATCTGGAAAGTACCAACGGAACTTATCTCAATGGCCGGCTACTGTATCGGGCAGAGCGGCTGCGGGCGGGCGATCGCCTCTCGCTGGGCCAGCGCGGGCCGCAGTTTGTGTTTGAGATGCGCTCTGTTCCATCGGCGGAGGATTCTTCGATCACCGATGCCCGCCTGATTCCCACTGTGTCGAGCGATTTGCAGGCAGAGGCCGATTTGCTAGACCCGCCGGAAGACCAGGGATTTGCCGACGAAGGCATCACCGTCAGCCAGTTGTTTCCCATTCTTTCTACCGGAACTGATCTGCTCCAGCGGGCTTATCTAGTACCGGGAATTATTACCGTCAGCTTTGTGGTGCTGCTGTTTATCGCGGTGGGCAATCCCCCCGTGTTTAACGTGACGCTGGCGATCTATCTGGCGATCGCCGCCTACTACGTGGTCTATCAGCTTTGTGGCAAGCCCAAGCCCCTGTGGTGGCTGCTGGGAGCAGCGCTGATGATGGTGGTGCTGCTGCTCAGCCCAGTGCTGAACTTATTTATCTATGTGTTTCAAAACCTGCTGCCGGGGAAAATTCCCAGCCAGTTTTCTGGCAATTTGCTGATCTTGCTAGGGCAGATGTTGATTGGCGCAGGGCTAATGGAGGAACTGCTGAAGGCGATTCCCGTGCTGCTGGCCTGCGCAGTGGGGCTGGCGCTGCGATCGCCCTGGCGAGAGCGGCTGGGCGTGTGGGAGCCGCTGGACGGCATTTTGCTGGGCACGGCCTCGGCGGTTGGCTTTACGCTGCTAGAAACCCTGGGACAATACGTGCCTAGCGTGATTCAAAACGTGAACATGCAGGCAGGCATCGGGCTGGGGGAAGTATCGGGGCTACAAATTTTAATTGCCCGCGTGCTGGGATCGATCGCTGGACACATGGCCTACAGCGGCTACCTGGGCTATTTCATCGGCCTCAGCATGTTAAAACCCGCCCACCGCTGGCGCACACTGGGCACTGGCTACCTCACGGCCTCCGTGCTACATACCCTGTGGAATGTCTGCGGCATTTTGAACCTGTCCGCGCTGGCGATCGTTGGCAGCGTCTCCTATGCCTTCCTGATGGCGGCTATCCTCAAAGCCCGCAAGCTCTCCCCCACGCGCCGTGAGAACTTTGCAACCCGCTTGACGGGGCGGCGGTAGGAGGGGGGAAGAGAGAAGAGGGAAGAACGAAGAACGAAGAACGAAGAACGAAGAACGAAGAACGAAGAGGGAAGAAAGAAGGGGTTTCGTTTTTCGGTTTTCGCTTTTCGTTTTTTTCCATCCCTCCCTCTCTTCTACGCCTTAGATTGGTCAATAATATGGCGGGCGATCGCCAGACTGAGGCGGGCTTGTTCAATGCTAGAAAGGTTTTCCCAGGCTTCAGA
>JBDNCP010000290.1:0-3361 GCA_046719575.1 Cyanobacteriota bacterium | reverse complement strand
CGCCCACTTGCTGATAGGTAGCGATCGCTTCGTCATACAAGGCGATCGCCGCATCACATTGTTTGAGAAATTGCAGCACATCGGCCAGCTTTTCCTGAGCATAGCCATAGCCCCGGCGTTCTTCGTCTTGGGGCTGCCACTCATCGACCAAGCGGCGATACAGCGCCTCACGCAGATCGTTATAGCCCGATAGCTGCATCCAAAAGTCGCACTGGCTATACTGCTCCCCGGGCTGTGTTTCTTGAGTCAGCCAGCCCAGCGCCCTGGCATATTCCCCCAGTTCACAGAGATGATGAAACACCTCCAAATAGTCTTGCAGCAGGTCGGTTTCTGTTTGTCGCTGGGCCTGGGTCGATTGTCGGAGGGGTTGCACCTGCCCAGCAAAGTGAGCAATGGCCCGCTGATGGGCGATGGTCTGGCTGCCGGCCCGGCGCTGGGCCAGTTCGCGCACCTGCGGCTGCCAGCGAAAGGAGCGCTGGCCCTGGCGATCTTGACCGGGCAACAGTTGCAGCAGCGAGCGGCGGTCTAGCTGGCGCAGGTCGGCTTCTGTGGGGCTGTGGTCAGCGGCTATGGCCGCTGCGGTGGTCGCATTAAAGGGCTGCCGCAAAATGCTGAGCTGCCAGAGCATCTGCCGCAGGCGCTCCTCTAGCCGTCCCACGCTCCAGCCAAAGACCTCCTCTACGCTCAGTTGGCGTGCCCCCTGATAGCGCCCCTCCAGCGCCCAGAGATCGCCAGGTAAATAGCACACTTGAGGATCGGCGGCTTCTTCGGTCAAGAGCCACCCCGCAATCAGCACCAGCGACAGCGGATATCCCCCCACGCGCTCCGACACAGATTGCCGCTCTGCCTCACTGCCGCCCACCCCCTTTGGATCTACGAGCTAGTGAGAGAGTACAACCGGGTGGGGCCTGATTCACTCGGCGATAAGCGCCACGAGAATCCAAGGGCGGCTCCGTTGGTGGATCATGCCAAGACTGAATGCAGAAATTTTCAGCCGCACATGGGCTGACTTTGCGGAATACTTCCAACTTGGTTCATGCAAGCAGGCTGTTGTGGTGGTTGACCAAGCAGCTTTTCACACCTCAAAGCAAGTCTGCATCCCAGAAGGCGTGCATCTGAGGGCATGCATCTGATGTTTCTGCCGCCGCAGTCTCCAGAGTGGCAACTGGCTGAGCGATGATGGCCCTTGACCCATGAGGCGATCGCCAACCCAAGCTTTGACAGGGTTGGATGAGCGTTCTCATGCAGCAGCGCGATCGCATTCGGGGGCTAACCAATGTCCACGGGTGGGCGGACGCGGCTATCAACTGGGGTTAATTAACCGGATTTGATATTACTCTAACCACTGGCCCCCAATTTCCGCTCTCGGCGGAGACTCAAAAGGCTGACCAGCAGGGCGATCGCCGCTGCTAGGTAAAACACAAAGGGTAGTCCGACGTTTTTCCAAATGGGCCCCAGCAGCAGGGGGGCCGAAAACAGACCCAGCGAGTTGAACCCTGTGCCAATGGCCAGGACGCTGGCTCGTAGCTCTGCCGGAGCCTGGTCGGCCAGTAGGTCATAGAGATTGGGCGTAATGATGCCAAAACCTGCGCCAAATAGCGCTGCGACAGGAAGGATGACGAAAATCTGCGTGAGGGACGGAATTGTCGCAATGGTCAACCCCATCAGACAAAAGCCGATGGCGATCGCCCCCCGCCGATTGTTCAGCCGCCGCGCCAGCCGACTGGCGATCACCGCCGAACTCACCGCCGCCCCCGCCGCCCGCAGCCCTAGCACCACACCATTCAGAGCCGGATCTGCGCCGATTGCCTCTTTCAGGTAAATCGGTGCGTAGGCCACGGTAGCTTGCATCACCAGGGCCGCCGCCGCCAAAAAAAAGTAAATCATTAGCACCGAGGGCTGGCGCACCACAGGCAGCAGCCCGCCCGTCTCAGACAAGCCCGCCCCGCCTGTATTGCGAGGCTCCTGCCGAAACACCAGCGCGGCGATCGCCATCAGCGGAATTCCCAGCAGGTACAGGTAAAAAGCGTGCTGCCACTGGTTTCGCCCGACCCAGCCCCCCAGCAGCGGAAAGATAATCGCCGCTGTGGTCATGGCGCTGGTGGCAAAGCCCAAAATGCGCGATCGCTCGTCGCCTTCATACATCGTGCCCAGCAGCCCAATCGTCGCCGCCGCCACCGCCCCGCTAGCCGCACCGATCAGCCCCCGCATCACCAACAGGGTTGGCAGCGTGGTCATGAAAATCGTGGCAACCCCAAATAGCGAATAGCACAGCAGCGCCGGCAGCATCACCGTCCGCTTGCCCACCCGATCTGCCAGAATGCCAAACACAGGCGTAAACAGCGCCGTCGTCAGAGCGTGGGTGCTGGTGAGCATCCCCGCCCAGGAGCGGTCAAGCTGCAAATCTCGCACAATTTCTGGAAACACGGGCGTTACCACGCTGCCCGTCATGGTGGTCAGTCCACCCGCCGCCAGCAGCACCAACAGTTGACGAAATCGCTTGGACGCAAAGAGCTTAGCAAAGGTCATGCACAATCGTCCGGACTGGCGGACACACCAAGTTGGGGGAAGCTGTCTTCAATGTCTTCAATGTCAATGTCTTCAATATAGAAATATGGAAGGCTGGGTGAGGGAGAGATGAGGAGAGGGTGAGATGAGAAGACGTGTTGGAGTGTTGGGGTGTTGGAGTGTTGGAGTGCTGGAATAAGCTGACGTTTTTCGTCAGCATTGCTGTTCCTGAACCTGCACTCGCTTCATCCCTTATGCCTCATCCCTGCCAATAGTCCGTTACGTCGTAGCCCAACTCGGCGATCATCTGGCGCAGCAGCGGCAGGCTGAGGCCGATGACGTTGCTATGGCAGCCCATGAGTTTTTCTACAAACAGTCCGCCTTTGCCCTCCAGCGCAAAGCATCCGGCGCAGTTCATCGGTTCTCCGGTGGCGATGTAGGCTTCGATCTGGCGATCGCTCACATTGGCAAACTGCACCTGCGTCATGGCGCATTGCACGAGCTTTTTGCCCTGCGCCACGTCGATCAGCGCGTGCCCGGTGTATAACTCGCCGACTCGCCCCCGCATCTGTTTCCATCGGGCGATCGCCTCTTCTGCATGAGCGGGCTTGCCGTGAATCTCGCCGTTTAGTGCCAGCACCGAGTCGCAGCCCAGCACCAGCCCATCGGGAAACTTGGGCGCAACTGCCCGTGCCTTACCCTCCGCCAGCTTTTGCACCAGCACACTGGCATTTGGCTCCCGCACCTGCGACTCATCAAAGGCGCTGGGATACACAATCGGCTCGATGCCCGCCAGTTGCAGCAGTCGCCGTCGGGCAGGAGAGGCAGAGGCAAGGACAAAGGGGGGGAGCAT
>JBDNCP010000029.1:0-38118 GCA_046719575.1 Cyanobacteriota bacterium | reverse complement strand
CCGCAAAGACTTACCGCAAAGACAGCCAGTGATCGCAAAGATTCGCTCATGCATCTGTTGATTTTGAGTGACTAACGATCTGAAACGCCAGTTCCCAAAAGCCCTCTACTTCTTCAGCCTGGGTGATCATTTGGGGCTGATGGCTTAGCCCATCGAGGTAGTGACGCACATTACCCACGCCCACAGAATAGGGAAAGCGGCTATTGTCAAACAGGCTCTCGTCATTCGGGCTGTCGCCCACGGTCACCAGTTGCGTGGGCGAGAGGGTCGGAAAATGCCGCTGCAAGACGGCTTCCAATGCACTCGCCTTGTCCTGTGTGGCGGGCTTGATGTGGCACTGCACGGTGCTGTAGGTAAAGCCCCAGCCTGCTTCACGACAGCGATCGCCCATTGTTTGCAAATCCGCCGCCGATAGACCCCGCACGTCAAACGTCCAGTCGGTCAATCGAAAGCGATTGTCGGGTGCTTCCTGGATTTGGGGAAACGTGTTTTGGAGGTCGTGAAACAGCTCAGCCAGCGATCGCCGATGCAGAGCCAAATCGGGCACATCCACCAAAAACTCTGGCTCGGTGTCGCCCGGATAGAACAAGCCGCCATTTTCGGCGATCGCCCCCGCCACGGGCAGATAGGACACCACGCCCTGCACCC
This sequence comes from Cyanobacteriota bacterium, assembly GCA_046719575.1. GTDB lineage: Bacteria > Cyanobacteriota > Cyanobacteriia > Elainellales > Elainellaceae > Thermoleptolyngbya. The sequence continues at coordinate 37,470 of JBDNCP010000029.1, read as the reverse complement.
ACCCCGCCGATCGCCCCGTCACGATCAGCACTGGAATATTTGCCGCTTTTAAGGCTTCCAGCGCTTGCAGCAGCAGCGGCGTAAATTTGCCCTGACGGGTGAGCGTCCCGTCCATATCGGTGGCAATCAGACGAACAGAAGTTGGCAGGTCTGGCAGCATGGGCTGAACGTACAAAAAATTGAAGGCATTCTTACAGGAAATACCCCCGATGAGTTTAACCGAAGCGGCGCTAGATACCATAAACCGAGAGTCGGCGAAGATCGACTTCGTTTTCGTTGATATAGCAGCGGTTTCAACCGCTTGGTGCCTTATGCCGTTGGACGCATTCTCGCGGGCGCACACAAGAATGCGTCTGAAATCGAGAAGCTCCATTGCAAGTGCGTAAGCCCTATATTTAGTTTGTTGTATTTAGTTTGTTGAGTTAGCTTGTTTAGTTTGTGCCTTAATGCGTATGCCCTAATGTATGCGCCCTAATTGCGCCCCAGTGTATGCGCCTGTATGCCCTCATGTATGCGTCCTATGAAGAGGCGATCGCCCCCCAGCGCTGCTCAACCCAGCACACCCAGCCTTGCACCAATTGTCGAATGGTTTCGGCAGCAAGGCTGGGAGCCATTGTCATTTCAGCAAGAAACCTGGGAGGCTTTTTTGGCGGGGCACAGCGGGCTGGTTCAGGTGCCCACTGGGTCTGGCAAAACCTATGCGGCGGTGATGGGGGCGATCGCCGCCATGCTGCACGACCCCAAGCCAGGGCTGCAACTGTTGTACTTGACTCCGCTGCGATCGCTCTCCCGCGACATCGAGCAATCCATCCGCCGCCCAATTGAGCAGATGGGCTGGGATCTACGGGTCGAGTCGCGCACGGGCGACACCAGCGCCAGCCGCAAAGTCCGCCAACTCAAAAACATGCCGCAGATTCTGATCACCACGCCAGAGTCGCTCTCCCTCATGCTGTCCTACGCGGGCGCGGCGGCCCTGTTCGGCAATCTGCGGGCGGTGATTTTGGACGAATGGCACGAGTTGCTCAGCTCGAAACGCGGCACCCAAACCGAACTCTGCCTCTCGGCGCTGCGCCAGTTGCGCCCGTTGCTGCAAACCTGGGCCCTATCAGCCACACTGGGCAACATCCAGGAAGCCGCCCAAGTTGCTGTCGGGCTTGGCACCGAACCCGTCATTATTCAAACCAACCTCCAGCGACAAACGATCATTCGCAGTATCTTACCTGACTCAGTAGACACCTTTCCCTGGGCAGGGCACTTGGGCCTGCGGATGTTTCAGGAACTTGTAGACGCACTGGATATCGAAACCTCGACGCTCATCTTCACCAACACCCGCGCTCAGGCCGAAAAGTGGTATCAGGCGCTCACGTTTGCCCTGCCCGATCACGCAGACCGCATTGCGCTCCATCACGGCTCTATCGACGTGCAGGAACGAGAGGCGATCGAAGCGGCAGTAAAAACTGGGAACATCAAGTGGGTTGTTTGCACCTCATCGCTAGATTTGGGTGTAGATTTTCAGCCTGTGGAGCGCGTCGTGCAAATTGGCAGCGCCAAAAACCTGGCCCGGTTGTTGCAAAGAGCAGGGCGATCGGCCCACATCCCCGAAGGCACATCCGAAATCTTCTTCCTACCCACAAACTCCTTGGAACTACTGGAAATCTCCGCCTTTCGCAACGGTTTGGCACAGGGCGATGTTGAAGTACGTCGCCCGCTGCACAAGCCCTACGACGTGCTAATTCAGCATTTGGTCACGCTGGCCTGCGGCGACGGCTTCACGCTTGCCGACACGCTCTCCGCCATTCGCCAAACCATTTCCTATGAATGCCTAACGGATGCCGAATTCACCTGGATGCTTGACTTTTTGGAAAAGGGCGGGAAGTCGCTCAGCGCCTATCCAAGATACAGAAAAATCACGCTAGAAGACGGCCGCTATCGTGTCAGCGATCCACAAATTACTCGGATGCATCGCATGGGCATCGGAACGATTACGTCTAACCAATCGGTACAGATTCAGTACACCAATCGCCGCAAAATTGGCACAATCGAGGAAGGCTTCGCGTCTAAGCTGCAAAAGGGTGATGTGTTCTTTTTTGCTGGGCGGCAGCTTGAGTTTTTTCAGATGAAGGATATGGTGGTATACGTCAAGGGCACTACTAAAAAATCGACCATAACGCCCACCTGGGGCGGCGGCAATCTCGCGATTTCTGATATGCTCAGCAAGCACCTGAGACGTGAAATTGAACAGAGTCAAGATGCCGCGATGAATCCAGAGATGAATCCAGAACTGACTTGCTTAAAGCCGGTCTTAGCGGCTCAGCAGCGGATTTCTCATCTGCCTGCTGCCAATGAACTGCTGATTGAAACCTGTAAGACCCGCGAAGGGCAGCATCTCTATGTGTATCCCTTTGAAGGACGCTTTGTGCATGAGGGACTGGGCTTTTTGTGGGGCTATCGGTTTGCGCGACAAAAACACGCAACGTTTACGATTTCGGTTAATGATTATGGATTTGAAATCCTCGCGCCCAAAGACTATCCCTTTCATGATTTGTTTTCCGAACGCTTTTTTAGCCTGGAAAATCTGGAGGACGACATTCGCGCCAGCCTCAACCTGTCAGAACTCACGGCCCGCAAGTTTCGCGGCATTGCCCAGATCGCTGGTCTGGTGTTTAAGGGCTATCCGTCTGCCAAAAAAAACGTAGGGCAACTTCAGGTCAGTTCGTCGCTGATTTACGAGGTATTTTCTAAATACGAGCCAGATAACCTATTGCTGAAGCAAGCTGAGCAAGAAGTCCTCACCGATCAGCTAGAGGTGCATCGACTGGCTAAGACGCTGGACAGAGTGCGATCGCTCTCTCTCGTCTGGCAAACCACCAAGCGCCCGTCGCCTTTTGCGTTTCCCCTGCTGGTCGAACGGCTCAACTCGCGTCTGTCGAACGAGAGCCTGATGGAGCGCATCGAACGGATGAAGCAGCAGTGGGAGAGGAAAGCGTGAACCCCAGTCAAGATTAACGCTTCAGCCATCGTTTCTGAAAGTTTAGGCCAGGGCAAACGCATATTCAAGTGGCAAGAATACGTGAGAGATAGGCATTGTCCCATCCCGCTTTAAGTCGTCTAGCCTTGATGCCTCCTTTGGCTGAGGTGTCTTGACGCAAGAGGTTAAGCGCGACATGGCGGATGAGGGCAAGACTCTCTGGGGCATGGTCTTTGCGAATGCAAGAGGCATCTTCGTTGAAAGCCACATCCAACAATCCCCTGAGCCATTCCGCTTTGGCTCGACTATAGTTCTCAATATCCACCCAGCTATCTGCCCCGCAGATGACCGCACAGATACTGAGCGCAATAATATCGAGCAACCGATGCTCCACCAAATGTTCCGCTCGTGGGTCTTCTAGATGCTTGAAGTGCTCTAGCACTAGGACAGACGCTTGAGGTAGCTGCAACATGGGTGGTTTCCTGAATTATCACCCATGATCTTCACATCCCGAGTATGCGTTTGCCCTGGGCAACGCATCAAGATATCGGGAGCGCAGTGGGAAAAGGGTAACGTACCACAGGTGCAGAAGCATCGCTGTGCCTACCTGAATGGACTATTCTCAAAATGAGTCTTACAAAACTGGGATGCTCTCATTCGGCAAGAGCTACCTCAATAATCTGACAAAAACCTATAAATTTCATCGTAATCCTTTAGACATCTTAAACTTCTGAAGAAAAATTCTGAAGAAAAAGTGGAATTTTTGGGGAAGAAACCATCTTTTGATCTGTCTCCGCGAGTCGGAGTCGTGATTCCAGTTTTTAACGGAGCAGCCGATTTACCTGACCTGCTGTCCTGTCTTTCTCAGCAAACCTATCCACAAGAGCAAATTCAATACGCCCTGGTCGATAATGGGAGTCGCGATCGCACACCCGATCTGCTTCAGATTGCCGCTGTGCAGTTCCAGTCGCTCGGCCTTGCGCTGCATTTGCTGACGGTTTCAGACATTCAAAGCGCCTATGCTGCTCGCAATGCAGGTCTTGTGGCAATGCTGTCGGGCAACGCGGCTTGCGAGATCATTGCCTTTACGGATGTGGACTGTCGGCCCGAGCCAGACTGGTTGAGGAATTTGGTGCAGCCCTTTGCTGAGCCGCAGGTTGGGCTGGTAGCGGGAGAAGTGCTGCCGCTAGAACCTACCAACTGGCTGGAGCGGTATGCGGCTCGGCGGGAATTTCTGTCCCAGCGACACACGCTGGCTCACGGGTTTTTGCCCTACGGACAGACGGCTAACCTGGCCGTGCGGCGAGCGCCCCTCGAAGCCGTGGGACTATTTCGTCCTTACCTCACTAGCGGCGGCGATGCAGACCTGTGCTGGCGCATTTTGCAGACAGGGCAGTGGGAAATTCGTTTTGCAAAAGGGGCGATCGCCCGCCATCGCCACCGCGCCACATTGCCTGCGCTTTGGGAACAGTGGCAGCGCTACGGTCGTTCCGATGCCTACCTACACGAGTTACATGGCTCAGCCCTGATGCGATCGCTCACGTTCCGAGACGCTGCAATTCGTCTGGCTCGGTGGTTGCTCAAAGAACTTCCAAGTGTTGCGCCCCATGTACTGAGCAGACAGGAACCGTGGGATCGATTGCTCGATACTCCGCTGGATGTATTTTGTGCAGCGGCTCGGCGTGGAGGGCAGCGGCACAGTCTGTTTCCAGAGGCGGCACGAGCGATTGCTCACCTGCCAGATGGCACGCTTGTCAATCCACCGCGCAAGTAGCAGGTGTCTTTTTCTGAAGGAAGAGATGAGGGAACGGGCGATCGCCCTAAATCGCCCTAAAATCTAAATCATCTAATCAATCATCTAGAATAATCAATCATCTAGAACAAACCACAAGGTAGATAGACCAAATTAAAAATTAAAAAAATAAATCCTAGACCCTCGCAGGCAGCGCAGGGTTCTGGGGTCTTATGCTTATTAGTGTCTACCTACTCAGAACCTGCACAGTTAGATGATTTATTTAGATGATTTCTTGCAGGCTGCGTCTACGAAAAATCGTCTAAAAACCCAGGAAATTCATTGCCAGTGCGTAGGTTCTGCCATCTACTCAAGACGAGATGTCTTTGAGATGGAATGTCAACGTCTCCTTTATCAATTCCTTTATCAACCAGAGTGACATGGCAAATATTCAAGTAACCGTTTCCGTTGCAGACGATCACCTCGATCGCCTTTTGGAAGTTGCCGAAGACCTGCAAGAACATGGCATGAAAATTGATCAGGTCATGGATCAAGTGGGAATTGTGACAGGTTCCTGTTCATCGGGTGACCTGCCTGCACTCCGTCGAGTGCCTGGAGTAGAGCATGTAGAATCTGCCCAGACGTTTCATCTATCGCCGCCCCACTCTAGAATTCAGTAGCAATCCGGTTGGTTGCTCATTCAGTTGTGCTGTATTGCTCGGCCCATTGCTACAGGCCATGGGCTATAGGCTATCGTTCGAGAATCGTCCTCTATCGCGACAAAGAGGGCGATCGCACGGTATTGAATAAAACACAGTGTTGGATAAAATAGGCAATCGTCGAGCAACTTCGAGCAACCGAGCAATGAAGTTAAACAGGCTTAGATGGGGTGGTTGACCTTAAAACAGTGAACTAGAAGTGCCACAAACCTTTACCACAAACCCCTCTAGTAGTTTGTCAAATTTTATGTCTAGGGTAAATCTCTACGGGTTTGCCGCAGGTCTAGGCTGCGATGCTGCACTAGCGCGTCACGGGTGAGAAACTTCCCCAAACCGCTTCCTAAGGCATCCGTGGAAGTGACCAAAAAGCCTGATTGACTGACAAAACCTGGGCATCAGGCGGTTGAAACCGCTGCTATATCAACGAAGTCGGCCTTCGCCGACTCTCTACCCTGACCCCAAACCCGCGTAGGCGGGTTTCGCCCGTGTAGGCGCGGCTTCTAGCCGCCAGCGGTAAATGTTTTGTCAGTCAACGAGCTAAAAAGCAGATTTGCTTGGCGTTTGCCCCCTACCGTTTGCCAATTGGCTTCCGCTACCTAGCGTTTTGCTAACGGGCTGACAGCCAACGCCCTCAAAACGCATCCAAACAAATTACTCTGATGCAGGAGTACTCAGATCGTCCTGTTTTTTGAGTCTGTCCATGTTTTTAATAAAGAGACTGTGAGGAATTGAGCGCAAATACAGAGACGTTGAATGGGGTTTGTCCTGCGTGTTTTTGCGGCGATTGCTCTATTTTTTTGAGGATTTTTGATGTTTCATCCTTATTTTCAACGTGGTAGTTGATAAAGAAATTGTTAGCACAAGACTTATGCAAGTCTCATTTCTGTCAATGTTTGTTGAAATTAAAGTTAGGGAACTCTAGGTGTATTGAAAGACTTTTGCATCCTTAAAAGAGACGGCTAACCAGAGGATATGTTAAGGAAGAGGGTCGCGATGCCTAGCCCAGATCAGGATTTGTTCTCCCACAATGGAGAACCAGCGCACAGCGTCGAAAAGAACGTCGAAGAACAACGCCTTAAAACCCTAAGTGACCTTGGGTTATTGGATGGCGAAAGCGTGCCGATTTTTGAGGAAGCGACTCAAACTGCCGCCCATCTTTTGGATGCTCGAATTTGTGTGCTTGGGCTGATGGATCAGCAACGCCAGTGGTTCAAATCTGCGGTTGGGCTGTCGCGGATTGGGCTGATGAATGAACTGGCGACAACCCGCCAACTTCCTCGCGCCGATGCGCTGTGTCGCTATGTGGTCGAGAGCCGCCAGGTGCTTGTGCTAAATGATGCTTCGGTTCATCCTGATTTTGCGGACAGTCTGCTGGTGCGGCACTATGGCATCCGGGCCTACCTCAGCGCTCCGCTGATTGCGGCCAATGGTCAATGTATCGGGACGCTTGCTGTTTTGAGTTTGCAGCCGCGCGATTTTTCGACCCGCGAAGTCGAACTGCTGGAGCTAATTGCCCGGTGGAGCATGAGCGAGTATGAGCGCAACTATCTGTTGCGGCGATCGCCCCAACCGACGATTAAATCTCCTAAGGGGGCGATCGCCTCATCGCCCACCCACTCGATCAAGGCAGATTTGATCGCTCAAATGGCTCAGGAACTCCGTACCCCCCTCACATCCATCCTGGGCATGGCCAGCGTTCTCAACCGTGAAATCTACGGCCCGCTGACAGAAAAGCAGAAAGAATATCTAGCAATCATTCACAACAGTGGTCAAACGTTGCTCTCGCTGATTAATGAAATCCTGGAACTGGGCGCACTTAACGATACAAACTGCGCCCTCAATCTTGCGCCAATTGACATAGAAATGCTGTGTCAACAGGCGTTTAGCACCCTCCAACAGGTAGCGCAACGGCGAGAACAGCGAATTCGGCTGACGGTCGAGCCAGGCAACCGCATTTGGATGCTCGACAAGGAAAAAATTCGTCAGATGCTTTATCACTTGGTGTTTAGCGTGATTCAGTCTGCCAGCACTGAAAGCATCATTCGAGTCCACGTTTCTCGCAAACAGTCTGCGTTGACCATTACCGTATGGACATCGCATCCCTGGCTGGGTGAGGGTCTTCCATCGTCCGATTTGTATACAGGGCAAATACTGACCCCAATCGAGTTGTCCCAGTCTTATGGGTCATCCTACGGCTGGGCTGCGGGTGAACCCCAAAAGCCTGCTGCTTCTCCAAGTGATACTGCTGACGGCTCGCTCCCGCAAAACGTACTCCGCCAGAGCCTAGGGCTGATGCTCAGTCGCCAGTTAGCAGAACTGCACAGCGGCACAATCAATATTCAGGGTTCGGCCGAGACGGGCTATCGCTATGTGGTCAGCATTCCGCAGTCTGCTGAGCTAAGTGAAATGGAGTAACCAGCGGGGGGAGATTCCTATAGGCAGAGGGTGATCGATTCAGGGGCGATCGCCCAAAACGCCTGAACCATTAGCTAGGTCCGGAGATGCTCCCCCATTTATCCATTGATTTTGGGTTTAGGCTTGATAATTTTGGCCGTTTGGTTATGATCTTGAGTAATTGTTTAAGACTTCATTCTGATGTCCTTAGAGTTTTTGGGGGCTTTAGAGTGCTGACGATTAGGTTCCTCTAGTGGTGTTCTAGGTTCAAGGCTACTGGATTTGAAAGGGCTTGATTTGAGATTTCAAAAGTCAGTGACCTTGTCAACTTCCCCTCAGATGAGTCATAGTAAGTGTACGTTGTAGTCAGCGTAACAAAAGATCTGAAATTCTTTCGAGCAAGACTAGAATCTAAGTCTGCGTCAAGGAGCAGTCTGAGTCAATGGATTATATTGATAAGATTTTGGAAAAGCTTAAGGAGTGGGCACGCAAGCTGGTAGAGGCTCTGCTAGGCCCAAACGTGCAGCCGGAACCAGAACCCATCCCCATTCCAGTAGATGAGCGCCGCTGCTAGGTTGCTTTCGAGTAATGTCCCTTGATTCTGACAGCCCGAATTTCGAGAGCCTGACGTTGATAGCTTGTTTGCACAGGTTACTGTCTTTTGCTCTGGTGTAACGCGCTAGATAGGCTAGATTTGGGCATGGTCGCCTTCTAATCTGGTTTTCTTCGCAGGTTGGTCAGATGTAAGTCGGTCACATACAAGTTGGTCACATGTATAAGTTGGTCACATGTAGGTGACTTTGCTTTGAGCTTTCACTATGATGACCTACTGCACCTGACGTACTGTACTTGATGTACTGTATGTAGCGTGCTACGTTAGCCTGCTGTTCTGATCTACTGGCATTTTTTGTGTCTACCCTGAGCATTTTGGTTTTGCATGGCCCAAATCTAAACTTGCTGGGTCGTCGAGAACCAGGTATTTATGGCCTGGAGACCCTGGATAGCATTACGCAGTCATTGTGTGATGCGGCAGTTCAACTTAATGTTCAGTTAGAATCGTTTCAATCCAACCATGAGGGAGCTTTGGTAGATGCGATTCATGGGGCGCTGGGCATTCATCATGGGTTGCTGATCAACCCTGGGGCTTATACCCACACTAGCATTGCGATTCGAGATGCAATTGCCGCCATAGATATCCCAACCGTCGAGGTACATCTGAGCAACGTCTATCGGCGAGAGTCCTTTCGGCATCACTCCTACATTGCCCCTGTCGCCGTTGGACAGATTAGCGGCTTTGGCGCGTTTGGCTATGTTCTCGGACTCCGCGCTCTGGCTCACTACCTTACCCATGCTCGTCCCGCATAGCCAGCCCATTGGCATCATTCGGCGGAAATGTTGCTTTGGCACTGCTTTAAGACCGCTCTAAAGCAGTATTCGCGCTATAGTCTGCAATTTCAGGACAGGTTTCAAGTGTTTTCTGAAATCTTGAGCCGGACTCGCGGTTTTATTTGCGCGGCTCCATATTGTTGGCATTGTTGGCCCGCGCCTAGGCAGTTTGCGCTTGGCTTATTGTTCCGATGCTAATGGTGATAGCAGTTCGTCTTTCCAGGCTTCGATCTGGAGACGCAGGCGGGCGGCTCCGCCAGGAGTAGCGGCGTTGGGCAAGAGCAGCCGTTCAATTGCCCGCTGATAGTCAGCTAGTGCGGCGTTCCAGTCTCCCCAGAGGTGGTGCGTACGACCCCGCTCGGCGTAAACATGGGCCTCCAGACGGCCCAGCCGCAGCGCAAAGTCAAAACACTCTAGAGCGCGATCGTGCATATCCAACTCGCGCAGGGTGATTCCCTGATTGAGCCAGGCGCGGACGTTGGTCGGATTTAGATCGAGAGCGGCATCATAGTCTAGGATGGCTTCTAGGAATTTGCCCTGAGCGGCGTAGTAGTTGGCACGATTGTTGTACACGCTGTCGAGGGTAGAATCTAGCGCTAGCGCCTGGTTATAGTCGGCGATCGCCCGTTCCATGTCCCCGTTTTGGAAGTAGACCAGTCCGCGATTGTTATAGTCACGGGCGCTGTTGGGATTTTGTTCCAAAATGATGGTAAACAGGGCGATCGCCTCGTTGTGGTCGCCGCGCTGGGCCGCCTGAAGCGCTTCCTGGCGCAATGCCGTTTCTAACTCGGTCTGGCTGATAGGAGCCGCAGCACGAGGGGCGATCGCCGTGTCTACTCGTCTTGCCTTTGGCTGCCAGCGCTTTTGCACTCCGAGGGCTGGCCGTGCAGTCGTGCTGGGACTATTGCGCGACCGATCTGCATTGTTTGCTTTTGCTTGCCGACCTGTAGAAGAGCGCATATTCATGACATCCTCGTGGTGTATTTCAGTCAGTGTCAGGGTGTGATGCACCGTTAGAACCCGTGTTATCCGCCTTTTCACCTGCTAATGTCTCTTAAAGCTCCTAGTCCTGTCAGGTTGAAAGTACGGAAAATTCTTTTTCACCTGAAATAGCAGCGCACCCCTGGCAACTGACGATGTGAAATCCATGAAAGTTCCGCTGAATCAGACATTCAGCAGTTGTCTGACCATAGAGAAACTACACAAGACCTGCGTATAATTCCTGAAACACTCTGCAAGAATTCGTGAACTTTTGGTGACATAGATGCTCTAGCGATCCCAAATAGGTTGTAAGAGGTGCATCTGATTGACGGATAAAACCCCTACAATCTTGAGCCGCTCGTCGGTTGGGGTTAGCGTCAGCATAACCCGACCGAATCTAAGCTAGTACCGGGTTTGACGTTGCTCAACCTAGCTTAGGCAACAAGATTTGTCAGTAAATCTCAGTCAATCATTGATCAGTCAACCAGGAGGCGCACCCCGTTGAGGTACACCTCTTGCAACCTACTAATAGACTTCTTGTGTGAATCGTGGCGCGGTACCGCCGCGCCACGATTCACGCCCTCAAAACAGCATTTATGCAAGAGGTTTTATGCAAGAGGTTTTATGCTCGTTGACTGACAAAACATTGACCGCTGGCGGCTGGAAGCCGCGCCTACACAGGCGAAACCCGCCTATGCGGGTTTGGGGTCAGGGTCGAGAGTCGGCGAAGGCCGACTTCGTTGATATAGCAGCGGTTTCAACCGCCTGTTGCCCAGGTTTTGTCAGTCAATCAGGGTTTAATGTCCTACTACGTAGGTAGACATTAATAAACATAGAACCCAAAGACCCTGTGCCGCCCGCGCAGGGTTTAGAATCTGTTTTTTAATTTGGTCTATCTACTTAACTAATGTCCTACTAATGCATAGAACTGCTGTATATCAGAGACTCCAAAACAGTCCCCCCACGACTATTAACACAGCAACCCGTTAATTTTTTGTCCTTTTTTTCCGTTTTTTGCCAATTTTTTACCTGTTTTTTATCCATGAGAGCGCACTGAATACCCATTAAAGTACGTCCCTGAAAACGCCCATAAAAAAGAAACTCCCTGGAGATTTGCAGCGCAAAAATCTCCAGGGAGTCCGCTTTTTATGCAGATTCAAACTAGAGGCTAAAACCTAGTGATTCGTCAACTTTTAGCTTTAGGCTAAGAGCTTTAGGGCTGATTGACGGACAAAACTCCTGAAATCTTGATTCTTTGGTCGGTTGGGCTAGCGTCAGCGTAACCTATTTTTTAAGCTGGTACTGGGTTAGACGTTGCTCAACCTAGCCTAGCCAAAAGATTTGTTAGTCAACCAGACCTTAGGGTCAACCCAGTAGGGATTTACCCTAAGGAGGTGTTTGAAAAGGGAAAGATGGTTAAAACCATCACTACGAACCTCAAAGAGCCTCAAAAAAATTAGGGAGGTTTCTCGATGTTTCTGCGCTCGTAGTGGCGACTTGAGCCGCCAGACTCACTTAAAGCAGCACTTTTCAAACATCCTCTAAGGATAGGCTAGGACGCTGCACTAGCGAGGGGGATTCAGGAAGCGGCTGGCGAACTTCAGCGTTTCGCCGAGGTCGGTTGATTTTTCATCGCCACTAAGGAAGGCAGCCAGCAGGGGGTTGCCACCACGGGTGCCGGGCTTGGGTGCGCCCAAGTTCAGCATCCCCATTGCAGCGGTAATCAGCCCTGGCAACATTCCCTGAACAATCGTTGGGCTGATGCCAGTGGTGGAGGAAATGGTCTGGACAGCTTGTTGCTGTAGCCCAGCAGGAATTAGGGATTGTAGCGCTGTACCACTAGCTGAACCGCCCGCCAGCTGACCGATCATGCTTTCTAAGCCGCCCATCCCTGCGGTGGTTTGCTGCTGCTTTAGCGCGGTGCGGGCCAGGTTGCCTACCACAGAAAAAGCGCTCTGAGTCGTGGCAGGACTGAGGCCCTGACCACCTGCGAGTTGGGAGACGGTATTGACGATCGAACCTAGCGAGCTAACGCTGGCTTGCTGGTTGGGATTATTGATAGCGCTTAAAACGTCAAAGATAAGACTCATTTTGTTGCCTCGGTGTAAAACAAATCCAGCAGGCTTGCTGAAGGGCAGGATGCATCGGGTTATTCTCCTGATGCATATAAACTCTGTTCATATCTGGCGCTTGGTTGCGCCGATTGATTCAGGTAAATTTTGCCACGAGGGATCGGGATTTTGGGTGTTGTGCAACACTTCGATGGCTATAAAACAGGCTCTACATCTTTTATTTAGACTGTAGAGCCGGATTTAGGTTCAAGATTGACCCATGTTGGAGCGAGTTTCCTCGCAAATATCCCTTCTCCGAAGGGATGTTGGGAATGAAACTGCTGGAAGCTCTGCAAACACTCCACGGGTAATTCAAAATCGCGAATCCAAAATTGAGAACCGATGCATTAGACCTCTTGCGTGAACTGCGCGGCGGTACCACCGGGCTACCGTTCACGCCCTCAAAACAGCATTCATGCAAGAGGTTTATTTCTTCGAAGGGTTTAGACTGTGAAAGGGACTTTGCTGATTGACTGACAAAACCTGGGCACTAGGCGGTTGAAACCGCTGCTACATTAACGAAGTCGGCCTTCGCTGGCTCGGCTCCTAATCTGACCCAAAACCCGCGTAGGCGGGTTTCGCTTGTGTTGGCGCAGCTTCCGGCCGCCAGCGTTAAATGTTTTCAGGACTACGCACTGCGTGCGGTGTCCTGTGGTTTCGAGCGATTGTGTAGGCGCGTCGCGCCCACACAATTGCTCAACTGCGTAAGTCTTGGTTTTGTCAGTCAACGAGGGGGCTTTGTCGAGTATGTGCAGCCGGTCTAGCTACAGACCGACGAGTTTGGCGCTGAGGGTCCAAAGGCGATCGCCCAGGGCATCATTCGTCGCTTTTTCTGATAGCTCTTGCACAAAAGACTCACGCCCTTGCTTTTGACGGTTGCCCCAACTCCAGTGAACGCCGGACTGCTTGAATGCCGGATCGGCCACCACCTGCGCGACTCGTTCGCCTGCCAACTCTTGCGAGACATAACCGCCTGTGATGTTCTTTTGAAACCAGGGAAAGACCTTTTGGAAGATGGGGTAGCTGTTGCGGAAGAGGGGCGTATCGGCGACACAGCCGGGATAGAGCGAACTGAAGGTGATGCCTGTGGTGTCGTGATAGCGACGGTGCAGCTCGCGCACGGTAATCATGTTGCAGAGCTTGCTGTCTTTGTAGGCTTTGCCTGCTTTGAACTTTTTGCCGTCGATCATGGCGATTGGTGCTTTGAAGCCTGCCTCTAGTCCTTCTAGGTTGCCTAGGTCGGCGGGTGCCGGAATGGGGATCTTGCCGCCCAGTTCTTTGGAGTTGGCGGTGACGGTTCCTAAAATCACTAGCCGCTTGTCGGTGGATGGGGAGTCTTTCAGGTCACCCAGCAACAGGTTGCACAGCAGGAAGTGTCCCAAGTGGTTGGTGGCGACGCTGAGTTCGTAGCCTTCGGGACTACGCAGCGGCTCTTTCAGGAGCGGCATGTAAATGGCGGCATTGCAGACTAGCGCATCGAGCGATCGCCCCGTCGTGTGAAAGTCATCCACAAACTTGCGAACGCTGTCGAGCGACCCTAGATCGATATGCAGCAGCGTGTAGTGATCTTTGGGAATGCCGACGGACTGTGCAGCGGCTTCGGCTTTGGCAAGATTGCGACAGGCCATGACGACGTGCCATCCGCGCTGGGTCAGGGCTTTGGCAGCGTAAAGCCCCACTCCCGACGAGGCTCCGGTGATGATGACGGTCGGTTGCTGAGAGTTTTGCATTTTGTTAACAATTTACGGTGCGCTGTGATGTGTCTCCATGATTCATGATGATTGCACACCGTTGAACTGCAAAATGTTGAGTTATTCCGCGAAATGTTGAGTTATTCAAAGTAGTAAAATCAGCGGATTTTTGCCTCAGGACTGAAAAACACAGGCTGCCAAAATTTCAGCATCAGTAGGCGAATCAGTAGGCGATCGCCCTTCTTCCACTGCAACACTGCTTACTCCCCAAACCGATATCCCTTTCCATACACTGTATGAATCAGCGTACTTTCGCCCTTGGCCTCGATCTTGCGCCGGAGCAAGCGAATTTGCGCTGCCAGCACGTTGCTGCTGATTTTTTCGGCATCGCCCCATACCCGCTCGTGAATCTGGGCATGGGTCAGCAGTTGGTTGGGATGTCGCATGAGGTAATCCAGCAGTTGGCTTTCTTTTTCTGATAGCTCGATAGTGCGTCCCCGACGATAAGCCACCTGATTGTCTAGATCGAGCTCTAAGTCACCAACAGTCAGGCGAGAGGCAGATCGAGCTGGCACACTTGGCTCTAGACTGGGGGGTCGTCGCAGCAGCGCCCGCACCCGCGCTAGCAACTCTCGCAGCTCAAACGGCTTCACCAAATAATCGTCTGCGCCTGCATCTAGCCCGGCCACGCGATCGTCCAGCGTGTCTTTGGCGGTGAGAAACAGGACGGGCGTGGTGTCACCTTTGGCGCGGAGCGATTGGCAAATTTCTAGCCCGCTTTGGTAAGGCAGCATCCAGTCCAAGATCAGCAAGTCGTAGCTGCCCTGTGTTGCTAGCGTACCGCCCTCTGCCCCGTCGTAGGCGACATCGACCTGGTAGCCTTCGCGCCTGAGGACGTGGGTCAGCGGCTCGGTGAGTTCGATTTCGTCGTCTACCAAGAGAATCTGCATGGAAGTATTTTACGCTGGGTGGCGGGGGCTAACGAAAGCGATCGCGCTCTAGGTCAAAAATCGCCTTCTCCCAGCACCAAGCAGTGGGTCGGTCGGGATAGCGCTGCTGTACGGACTCCACCAGCCGATGAGCCGCCGCGCGATCGCCATTCAACAGGCGCACCAGTCGCCGCTCCAGAGCAGGCTTTTTGCCGCTGCCTGTGGGTCGCTGATAAAAAGCACGGGGGCGCTTTTGGGTTACTATCCAGCGCAGCAGTTGGGCGATCGCCCATCCCGCCAACCCAAATAGCGCCAGATAAATAATTGGTTCCAGCATTTCTCAAGTTGCGATATTAAAGCTATGACAGAGACAAATCGGGATTTGCCGTCGATGGTCGTTGTCCGCCCTCACACCATGCTGATAGAACGTTACATCCAGGTTAACAATTCTGCTGAGTTGGCTTCTTGGGCAAATCGGGACGATTTTCCCCTCCTAGAAGCGCGGTTACTGGATCTGCACCGGCCCGATGCTCACTGGGTCTTGCTGCGGTCTGAAGTTGCTGTTGGGTATTGCTCTCTTTGGTGGCGATCGGTGCCAGAGTATCCGGGCGAACGGCTGGGTTTGATCGGCCACTACAACGTGGTGGATTCAGCGGCGGCCATGAGCTTGCTCAACTATGCAGCGGCGGAACTGGCAGCCCAAGGTTGCACACGGGCGATCGCCCCCATCGACGGCAACACGTGGCGGCGCTATCGACTGCTGAGCGAGCGCGGCGCAGAGCCGCTATTTTTTCTGGAGCCGGATAATCCCGATGAATGGTGCGGGCAGTTTGAGGCGGCGGGTTTTGGGGCGATCGCCCACTACTCCTCAGCGCTGGCGAATGATTTGACCCAGATCGATCCTCGGCTTGCCGCCGTCGAGCAGCGGTTGGGCAGCGCAGGCATCACAATCCATCCGCTCGATCTGGCTCAATTTGACACAGCCCTAAAACGGATTCACGCGCTGTCGCTGGTGGCATTTCAGCGCAACTTTCTCTACAGCCCGATTTCGCAGGCGGAATTCCTCGCGCAATATTGCCAGGTGCGTCCCTATGTGCAGCCCGAACTGGTGCTACTGGCAGAACAGGGTGAAACTCTAGTCGGTTTTCTATTTGCTGTGCCCGATTTGCTCCAAGCGCAGCGCGGCGAAACAGTGGATACAGTGATCATCAAAACGGTGGCAGTGCTTCCGGGTCGCGCCTATGCCGGGTTGGGCAATGTGCTGGTGGCGCGAGTGCAGGCGATCGCCCATGCGCTAGGCTATCGTCGTGCTATTCACGCCCTCATGCACGAGGGCAACAATTCTCGCAACCTGAGCGCTCGCTACGCCCGTTCCATCCGACGTTACACGCTCTATTCGCGCAAGCTATAAATTTGGGTCATAGATTAAACCTCTTGCATGAATGCCGTTTGGAGGGCGTGAATCGTAGCGCGGCGGTATCGCGCCACGATTCACGCAAGAAGTCTATTCATTTACAATCATTTACAATTCCCTCAAATATCTACAATTCCTTCAAATATCGCCCTCGCCCTCAAACAGCGTCTTAAGCGGCATTGCGTCGATATTATAAATTTCTGTCAAATACCTTGACAATACATCTGTTTGCCCGTGGGTGACATATACAGTGTTCGCTTTTGTCTGACGCACCGTATTCACCAATCCATGCCAGTCGGCGTGATCTGACAGAACGAATCCGCGTTCATAGCCGCGTCTGCGCCGCGCACCGCGCACTGCCATCCAGCCCGACGCAAAGGCAGTTTGCGGATGCTGAAACCGCTTCATCCAGTTTGAGCGATGACCCGACGGCGGCGACAGCACGAGGTCGCCCTGAAACTTGTAGCTGCGTGGCATCTCTGAGGTGGGAATCGTTTGCACCATAGAGATGCCTAGGTTGCGATAAATCTCGGTGAGCGCGTGAATGGCACCATGGACATAAACGGGGCGATCGCAGAACTTTTGCAATTCCGCCAGGATGCGCTGCGCCTTGCCAAAGGCATAGCAAAACAGCAGCGAGGGACGTTCCAAATCGCTTTGCCACCAGTCATAAATTTGCCGGCAGACTTCCGTTCCGCTTTGCCAGCTATAAATCGGCAACCCAAAGGTTGCTTCGGTAATAAAGCGATCGCACTCCACCACCTCAAACGGCGCACAGGTCGGGTCTGCGTCGCGCTTATAGTCGCCCGACACAACCCACACTTCGCCCCTGTGTTCCACCCGAATCTGTGCTGAACCTAGCACATGACCCGCCGCATGAAACGACACCCAAGTTTCCCCCAGTTTCAGTCTTTCACCGTAGGTCACGCCCTGAAGCTGAATGTTCTCGCCCAGCCGCTTTTTCAGCACCCCTGCGGACACTTCGGTTGCAATGTAGCAGGCCGACCCCGATCGCGCATGGTCAGAATGGGCGTGCGTAATCAGTGCGGTATGCACAGGCCGCCACGGATCGATAAAAAAATCGCCCGCTTCGCAATACAGCCCTTCGGGGCGAACGGTAATCAGCGTCATGGACAGGGGGATGTGAATTTGCGATTTTGGATTTGCGATTTTGGATTTGCGATTTTGGATTGTCGGTCAAGCGGCTACAAGGCTTCCAGCAGTTTCATTAAACCTCTTGCATGAATGCTGTTTTGAGGGCGTGAATCGTGGCGCAGCGGCACCGCGCCACGATTCACGCAAGAAGTCTATTCATAGTTTTGCTCAGGAGCGTTAATCTCCGGGACGAAACTGGTAGGAATGCAAAAAAGAGGCGCACGGCTAGCACGCCTCTACGACCATAGCGAATGGGAAAAGCTTCTTGAACCCAGACTTGAGCCGAAATGCGAAACTCTAGATGTGAATGCCGCACTCGGTTTTGCCTGTGCCGCGCCAGCGACCAGCGCGCTCGTCTTCGCCTTCGGCCACGGGCGTGGTGATTGGCTCATCGCCAATGCTGGGATAGCCCTGGTCGTGCAGCGGGTTGTAAATCAGTCCGTGTTCTGCGACGTAGGCCCAGCTATCTTTGCGCGTCCAAGAGGCCAGCGGATTGATCTTGAGGCGACCTTGCTTGTCTAACTCAAACACGG
Organism: Cyanobacteriota bacterium; assembly: GCA_046719575.1. Classification (GTDB taxonomy): domain Bacteria; phylum Cyanobacteriota; class Cyanobacteriia; order Elainellales; family Elainellaceae; genus Thermoleptolyngbya. Next base: position 19,457 of record JBDNCP010000029.1, on the reverse strand, counting down.
GCATATCGGCGCGGGTGGTGGCCTGGTCGCGGCGGCGGCCGGTGATCCAGGCGATGGTGTTGAGTTCCCTGAGTCCGCGCTGGAGTGGCTCAATTTTGGTCAGGTCGTGGAACTTGAGAATGTCAGTGTCCCACAGCGCTTCGCCGTACTTTGCAGCAAAGGCTTCGCGGGTGTCTACGTCCTGAATTTTGTAGACATGAAGGTTGAGGGCGTACAAATCTTTAGCCTTAGCGACTAGTTCCAGCGTTTGAGGAAAGTGGTGTAGCGTGTCCAAAAACAGTACGGGAACGGGCTGAGCAGGCTTAAGTTGCTTGTAGAGAATGTTGGTCAGCACCAAGTCGTCTACATTAAAGGCGCTAGTTTGCACGAGTCCGGTGGGGATGTTTTCTACGCTCCAGGCGAGGATCTCCTGAGGCGTGGCGGTGTCAAACTGCTGATTGAGTGCGTCCAGGTCGAACGAGTGTGTTTGCGCTGGCGCGTCTACGGATTGAGTCATAATGCGTGTTTACGGGTTGAGGTTGCCAGTTGGGAGAATCTCAATGAGTATATTTTACGATAAAAGGCGCATAAGTCGATGGGAAAATGGGAATTGAGAAGGGCCAGGGGTGTGGGATGAAACTCATTCTCTATAGCAAGCCAGGATGTCATCTCTGTGAGGGGCTGATGGAAAAGCTGGCGCAGGTGCAGGGTGTTGCTGTCGAGCTGGAGGTGCGCGACATCACGACCCGCGACGATTGGTTTCAAGCCTATCAGTACGAGATCCCGGTGTTAGTCTGGCAGCGCGATCGCCCCAATTCCCCACCCGACCTGGTTCCATTGCCGCGCCTGTCGCCCCGGAGCAGCGTGGTGCAACTGGAGGCGCTGCTGCAAAAGGCGCTGTCAGCGTCGTGATGCTGGGTCGTGATGCTGGCCTCATGCCGCCGTGAGGATGAGAAATAGCCCAACCGTCATCATCGCACAGCCTGCAATCGCATTGAGCCGGGTTCTCCCCAACCCCTCTCCCACTCTGGGCGAGGGGCTTCAAACCCAGTTCTCAGCTGCGGCTCCCCTTCTCCCTTTTTGGGAGAAGGGGTTGGGGGATGAGGGAAAAAGATTTGTCAGTCAACCCGGATTTCCCGCTGTTCCGCATATTAATGAGCTACCTCCCAAGCCATAGTGAGAACAAACCAAAAGTGTAGCCAAGGACAAAACACCGAATGGGCGTTTCGTTGTTGCTGCGCTTGGGTCGGGAAATAACTTGCAAGCCTATAGATAGACGAACGGGAAGCAAGGAATCAGCGGTGTTGAGCTGAGCGCCAGCTTGAGTCAGCCTGGCCTAAGCAGCGTTTGCAACTTCGATCAGGCGATCGCCCAAACGTCGAATTTTTATCAGTCACAACCTGCCAATTTGGCTGCACTTTTTGCTAAATTCACAGATTTTGTATTACTTGAAACTGCCCCTCTGATTTCTGGCTCTCAGTTCTGTTTGATAGGCGTGCAGTTGGGCCTTGAGCTGGGCAATTTCGGCAGCCATGTCCAAAACCATCGCCGCGCCAATCAAGTTTAGCCCCAGATCGCGGCGTAGGCGCTGGATCTGCACCACACGGACGAGATCCTGACGACGCAGCATCGTGCCTGTCGGCTCCACCAGACCCAATGTAACAAACTGTTCAATTAGCGAAACTGAGGTTTGGGTAAAGTAGGCAGCTTGCTCGAAACTGTAGAGGCGATCGCCCGCGTCTGACCAGACAATTTGCGACAAGCCAACACTAGTGGTCATAAACGCACCTCCGCGATCGCGCGTCGAGGGTTAAAACTGCTGACCTGCTGCAACTTTTCATAGCACTCTCTTTCCTGGGCGCTTAGTTCTTTGGGCGTAACAATTTTCAGGCGCACCAACAAATCAGTTCGGTTTCCTTTGGGATCACGCCAACCTTTGCTGCGTAATCTCAGGGTCTGTCCAGAGTCCACCTTGGGCGGAACCGTCATTGTTACCTTGCCATCAGGGGTGGGGACATCAACCTGAGCGCCAAGAACCGCTTCTTCTGGGCTGATTGGCACTTCACAAACTAGGTTATCACCCTCAAACCCGTAGAAGGCATGGGGCAATAACTCAATTGTTAGGTACAGGTCTCCTCGCTGCTGACTAAAGGGATTGCTCAACCCTTTGCCTTTCACCCGAATGCGACTTCCTGATTTGGCCCCGGCTGGAATACGAACCGTTACAGTTTCATCACCGATCTGTAGCCGTTTTTGGGTACCGTGAAAGGCTTCGGAAAAGGTCAGGGCGATCGCCGCTTCAGAATCTTGAGCGGGCATTTCGGTGAACCGGCTGAAGGGGTCTTCCCCAAACTCTACATACTCCCGAAACCCCTCTGGCCCAGTTGTAGTGCGGTAAGTATATACCCGCTGCCTAGTCCGACCACCGCGCCCAAAGCGACCCAGCAGTTCATCAATGAACTCATCGAAGCTATCATACTGCCCAAAGTCTACGCCCTCGAAGCCAGCCCCGCCAGTTGGCGGTGTTCCTGCGGCTGCCTGTTTCCAGTACTGTCCAAACTGGTCATATTTCTGACGCTTTTCTGGATCAGATAAGACTTCGTGGGCTTCGTTGATTTCCTTAAAACGTGCTTCTGCCTCCTGATCGCCTGGATTTAGGTCTGGGTGGTACTTACGTGCTAGCTTCCGGTACGCTTTCTTAATCTCCTCCGGTGTTGCGGTCTTACTCACCCCCAGAATTTCGTAGTAGTCTCTGAAATCATTTGCAGCCATCAGCACCTCCAGGGAGGGAAAATGAGCGGTGGATGAGGCAGTTAGCTCAAGTGGGCCACGTTCTAATCTGCTTTGCGTTTAGAAAAGATGCCCTTGTCGTCACGATCAAACAATTGCTTAATGCGTTCCCAAGCTTTCGATAGGGCATTTGTTGTCTCTTGAGATTCGCTCAAACTTTGGTTGTAGGTTTCTACAAAGGCTTGCTGCGCTTCTTCTGACAGATCTGCTTTGATTTCGGGTGAAATTTGGTCGCTGCCCATCAATTCCCCCTCTGGTTCGTGGGGAATTTGCATATCTGTAGTGGCAACCTCTTCGCCGCCAGCGCTTTGCAAGAGCAAGAAGATTTCACCCGATTTCTCCTCAGGGACTTCCACCACCAGCAGAAATTCTCCTGCCTGCACCCGTGTTTGATAAATGGCAGCCTTATCCTGCGGCATTCCCAATGACATGAGTACCGACCCCAGACCTGCTCCCAGTGCCCCATAAAGGGCGCCACTGGTGGCTCCCAGCAGTGCTGCTGTCAGAGGCCCGGCTGTCACCACAGCACCCAAAAAGGGAATAAACAGCACACCGACCCCTGTGAGCAAGCTTAAAACAGAACCAAACAAGGAGCCATAGAGGGCACCACTAGCTAAACCATCAAGAATGACATCCTTTTTGGTCACAAATCCCGTGATGCGAGATTCTGACTGAAAATTGCGCCCCATGATGGAAATGCGCTCTTTGGGAACGCCGCGGTCGAGCAGACGCTGAACAGCAGTTTGTAATTTTTGCTCATTTTTGAAGGCGGCAGACACGCATTTCTCTGGAGGTTTGGCAAAGGCTGAGGTCATGGCGATTACTCTCTATTACTCTATCTTCTGCAATTAGGCGTTTCAGATTGAAAGCTAGGGAGCTTAGGCCTATAGTCAGCGCCACCGTGCTGGAAGCACTGACTATAGACCCAATGACAAGTAAACTCAATGACAAGTTTATCCCTTACTTTTGCTACCTTTGCTCCACAAAGTCGGCATCGATAACATCATCATCACCTGGTTTACCTGAGGAAGCACTGCCTCCGCTGGTAGTGCCACTGCCGGCTTGGGCATAGACTGTGTTACCGATTTGCATAAGGGCCTGCTGAATCTCGTTGGTGAGCGATTTCATGCGATCGTAGTTTTCTTGCTGGATTGCAGTGCGCAGATCCTGGATCATCCTTTCTAGGCGAGTTTTGTCTGCGGTAGCCACCCTGTCTCCCAGGTCTTTGAGTTGTTTTTCGGCCTGATAGGCAACAGAATCGGCAATGTTTTTTGTATCGATTTGTTCGCGGCGACGGCGATCAGCTTCGGCATTGCGTTCCGCTTCTTTCACCATGCGCTCAACTTCAGATTTATCGAGCGTAGAGGCACCAGTAATCGTGATCGATTGAGCTTTCCCTGTCGCTTTGTCTTTGGCCGAGACAGAGAGGATACCATTGGCATCGATGTCAAAGGTGACTTCGATTTGTGGGATGCCTCGTGGCGCGGCAGGAATGCCGTCGAGCCGGAACGTGCCCAGGCTCTTGTTATCGGCAGCTAGTTCGCGCTCGCCTTGCAGTACATGGATCTCTACATTGGTCTGACCATCAGCGGCAGTGGAAAAGATCTCCGATTTTTTCACTGGGATCGTTGTGTTGCGGGGAATAATCCTGGTCATCACACCACCTAGGGTTTCCACACCCAGTGACAGAGGTGTCACATCCAGTAGCAACACGTCTTTGACTTCGCCAGCCAGTACTCCAGCTTGAATGGCAGCACCAACGGCTACTACTTCATCAGGGTTTACACCCTGGCAAGGTTCTTTCCCAGTGATTTGTCGCACGAGTTGTTGTACGGCTGGAATCCGAGTTGAGCCGCCAACAAGGACTACTTCATCAATGTCGCTGGCGGTCAGCTTAGCATCACGCAGGGCCTGTTCCACGGGTTTGCGGCAGCGATCGAGCATGTCACTGCAGAGTTGCTCAAACTGCGATCGCGTCAGAGTCACATCCAGGTGCTTTGGCCCGTCCTGGGTCGCTGTGATAAACGGTAAATTGATCTGCGTTTGAGTTGCTCCCGACAGTTCAATCTTGGCTTTCTCCGCGGCCTCCGTTAGCCGTTGCAGGGCTTGTTTGTCTTTGCGGAGATCAATGCCCTCAATGCGCTGAAATTCGGTAGCTAACCAATCCACAATCTTCTTGTCAAAGTCATCGCCTCCCAAGTGGGTGTCACCACTTGTTGCTTTGACCTCAAACACCCCATCTCCCACTTCCAGAATGGAGACATCAAACGTTCCACCCCCCAAGTCAAAGACTAGGATGGTTTCGTTACTTTTCTTATCCAACCCGTAAGCCAAGGCAGCAGCGGTCGGTTCATTAATAATGCGAAGCACTTCGATTCCCGCAATTCGCCCAGCATCTTTGGTGGCTTGTCGTTGTGAGTCGTTGAAGTAAGCCGGAACTGTGATCACGGCTTGCTTCACAGGTTCACCGAGATATTTACTGGCATCATTCACCAGCTTGCGTAACACCTCAGCAGAGATTTCTTCTGGTGCAAATTGCTTTTTCTGGATAGGACAATCAAGTTTCACATTGCCGTTGCTGTCTCGCAATACCTTATAGGAAACTTGCTTTGCTTCTTCAGTGACTTCGTCGTATTTGCGGCCAATGAACCGTTTGACTGAATAAAAAGTGTTATCTGGGTTCATGACTGCTTGCCGTTTGGCAATTTGTCCAACCAGTTTGTCGCCCGTTTTGGTAAATGCAACAACTGAGGGTGTGGTTCGATTTCCTTCGGCGTTAGCAATTACCACAGGCTGCCCGCCCTCCATCACAGCCAGGCAGGAATTTGTTGTGCCCAAATCAATGCCAACAACTTTTGCCATTGTTGAATCCCTCCACGATTTCAAGTGTCTTACTCCTAGTCACAGCGCAATTAACTGCAAGCCTGAAGCGTTTGATTGCACTCTACCGACAACGGAAGTGACGACTGTGATTCCATGCAGTGGTTGCCATGGCCCGGTTATCAGGTCGCATATCATGCATGTCGTAGTTGTTGTGTGGCCGGAGTCGCGCTAACGAATTTGACAGGAACTCTTGTGTGACTTTGGTCACAATCACACACTGCCCAGGAGTTGAGTGTCCTAATCTGAAACTCTATGACGAGGCTTGTAGGATCACCCTGTGAAAAAGTATAAAATTGAGCCCAGATTGAGGGGGATCGGATTCTTCGGCTAAAGAAGTACCTGTTTCCGATCCCCCCTTGGCGAATGAGTTTAGAGGCTGCTTTAAAATTCCCGCGAGAGGTTGATTTTCAGGCGATCCAAAGGGCTGTGAATTGACAGGATGGATGAAGCAGTGTGTGCCCTATCCCTCCTTGCCTCTGGGGATGGGCGTGCCGCACTTCATCCATCCTGTGGGGTTTAGTTGGATTTTGCATTCAATCCCGTCGCTGTAGTAACGGGATTGACCCCTCTAGATTGGTGCTGGCTTAACTCAGGTTCACTTTCACAACCTTGTGCTTTTCTTCTTCTGCTTTAGGTAAAGTTATCTGCAAGATTCCATCCTTGTACTCAGCTTGTACATTGTTGTTCTGAATGCGTGCAGGTAGCGGGATCACTCGCTGGAATTTGCCGTAACGAAATTCTGTACGGGTCGTCCCTTTGTCTTCCGTCTTCGTTTCTAATTTCCGTTCACCGGTGATGGAAACCGACTCTGCCGAGACTTGGATATCCAAGTCTTTAGAGTCCATTCCTGGAATTTCCAACTTGAGGTGAATTGCATCGGAGGTTTCTTCCATTTCGGCTGGGGGCACGAAGGCGATCCCATATCCGGGTTCACGAACCGTTGGCATCAAATCATCAAACAGACGATTCATCTGACGTTGCAGGGTTTCAATTTCGCGAAACGGTTCCCAACGAACAAGCGCCATAGGAATTTCCCTCCTGTCATAAGGTTGTTGACGATATTGCGATTGCACCTAAGATGATTGAATCTAGGTGCTTTTGATTGTCTTCGGTGCAATTACTCGCCAAGCTCTGACATTAACTTGCAGATCACTTGATCAAGCTCAGGCTGGTACGGCGTTGCCTAATCTAGGGATGAATTTGCATGTGGTGGCGTAGCCGCCATACACAAGTTTATCTTATCCATCTGTAATCCTGAGACTAGGCGGGCGACTCGGTGAGCGGGTTTGTAATCCTGCACCGAATTGTTATACTAAGGGTAAGGGAAAAATCTAAGGACTTTCTGAGGATTCTCTTGTTTGATCCATCTGAACTGCTCCACGATGAAACTGCTGATTATTGATGGCGATCGCCCCACTACCGATGCTCTGAGTGCTCTGCTGAGGGCTCAGCACTTGACAGTAGACATCGCACCAGATGCCCAGACGGCGCTTCCACTGCTACGAACAGTCCCCTACGATTTAATCGTTTTGGATATGGTGTTGCCCGGTGGAGACGGCATTTCTCTTTGTCGCATGATGCGACAGCAGTATCAATCTGTTCCAATTTTGCTGCTGACAGCTAGGGATACTGTGAGCGATCGCGTGGCTGGGTTAGAAGCGGGAGCAGATGACTATCTCACCAAACCCTACGATGCAGCAGAATTGCTGGCTCGCGTTCGAGCCTTATTGCGCCGGAGTACAGCGCCAATCACCGAGACCCTGAGCTGGGGAGCGTTACAGGTCGAGCCACAAGCCTGTAAGGTCACCTATCAGGGTAAGCTAGTTAAGCTTACTCCCAAGGAGTACAAATTGCTGGAACTTTTCTTGCGCTATCCCCACCGCATTTTTGATCGCCGAGCCTTGCTTAATCACGTCTGGTCGCTTGATGAATGTCCGGGGGAAGAAGCTGTCACCACCCAAATTCGAGGACTGCGTCGCAAATTGGAAAAGGCTGGACTTTCTCAAGCTCAAGATCCAATCGAAACGCTGTATGGCTTGGGCTATCGCCTGAGAGCTTGGCCGTCAGAGACTCCTCCTCAGAAAGCCGTTGCTGCCGAACAACCGGAGGCAAGACAGCAGGATGCGATCGCCGCAATTGGGCAGATGCGGCAGGAGTTTCACGGCTGACTGCGGGCACAGATCGGCTTGTTAGAAGCGGCGATTGACAACTTGAAAACTCAACCTTTGACTGTAGCGCAACAGCAGCAGACACAGACCATTGCCCATCGATTAATCGGTTCCCTCAGCGCCTACGGCCTATCGGATGCGGCCCTGCTTGCCCGCCAGATTGAGCGATCGCTCAAAAATACTCAAAAAAATACTCAATCAGATTGTCAAGCCACAACTGCTCCCCAACTGGCTGCCCTGTTACAACAACTTCAACAAGCCAGCGCCCTATCTCCCTTTGCCGATACTCCTGCAACGACCTTCCAGCCGCCGCTGACTCACCGGATTTTGGCAATGATCCCTGACCCACTTCTGCTAAGCTACCTCCAGATCGAAGCGCCCAACTGGAGTTTTCACCTAGATACCGCTACCAATCTCAACAGTGTTCGTCAGTTGCTTGTGACCCAAACGCCTGATGCCATCATTTTGGATCTGGACTGTGCCGATAATCGGGCAGCAGGATTAGACTGCCTAGCTCAGATCAAGGGGCTGGGATTTGCGCCTGTCCTGGTTTTGACTCAGCAATATATGTCGAGCGCTTCTCCTGTGGAGGCGCTGCGCGAACGCATTGCCCTTGTTCATCGGGGAGCGGATGCCTGTTTACAAAAACCTGCCTCTCCTAGCGATATATTCAGAGTAATCGCTCGCCTACTGCCTCGACTTGATCCCATTACAGCCAAACTGCTGGTCGTAGACGACGATCCCTGCCTGCTGGCACAATTACGGCAAAAGCTTCAGCTCTGGGGCTTTCAAGTCATTGGCTTAAATGATCCCAGTCAGTTTTGGTTCGTACTGCAAGCCACTCGCCCTGATCTGCTGCTACTAGATGTAGCTATATCTGAATATAGCGGCATTGACCTGTGCCGCGTGGTTCGCTGCGATGCCCATTGGTCTGAGTTACCCATCCTGTTTTTATCTGCTCATGCCGAGGCTAGTGTTCTACAGCAGGCCTTGTCAGTTGGAGCCGATGATTATGTGCTTAAGCCGATTGCCGAGACCGATTTAATTCAACGCATCTTACAACGCTTGGGACGCATTAGTGCGAAAACACCCATCCACAGCAGAGATAAAGAGAGGGAAATCTATGCAAGTTAAATCTGCATAAATCGTAATAAACCGTATATAAATCAAACGTATATAAATCAAATCAAATCTATGCCAGAAACATCTGAGAAGTTGTTTGACAAGGGAAAGATGGTTAAAACCATCCCTACGAACCTCAAGGAACCCCAAAAAATTAGCGAGGTTTCTCAGTGGTTCTGCGCTTGTAGTGGCGACTTTAGTCGCCAGGCTCACGGAAAGCAGGACTTTTCAAACATTCTCTCAGGTCAAAGACATTTGAGAAATTAAGCGGCTTAAAACAGGCAGTTTTGTGTCAGAAACTCAGGCGATGGGCGCGATCGCTTCGGCACGCCTAGACGGATCGGCGGCAGGTGCAGGAACGACGATGTAGCCCTGAGTGCGATCGCCCAGCACCCAGTTTCTCGCCTCGCCCCAGTACCACCAGTGGGCAGCGATATAGGCACACATCAGGCTGTCGAGCATATCTTCCACGGCTTTTAGATCCACGCCACGAGTGGGAATGTCGGGCAGGGTTTGATCCGGCTGAAAACGCAGCGCGGGGGTGAGCATTGGCAGCACGGTGAGAATGTAATGTCGCAGCTTGATCAGTTCGGCCCGACGCTCAGCAACGGTGCCCTTTTTATATTTCAAAATGCGCGACAGCCCGAATAAATGCACCATCGCCGGATGGGGAAACGACTCAATCTGAAAGCGGGTCGGCACTTGCGGCTGAATCGTTGGCGCATGGACAAAGCCGCGAGCCTCCAGGCTGAGGCCAAGCTGCACGGTGCGCCGAGCAAAAGGTAGCCCCAAATTTGCCGGATAGCAGCCCGCGTGATAGCGCCCAAAGTGCTTATGAGCAAGGCGGTCGGGCAGGCGCATTCCCGTGGCATTGGGAATTAGCGTGGGCGCATCAACGGCGACACCCACAGGCTCCTCTGGCGCGACATGGGCATCGATCCACGCTAGCAGGTCGGGAATGTCGGCCAGGCGCGTCAGGTTTTTGAGCAGCAGAGATTCGCCCTGCAACGCCAAGCAGCACAGGCCGCTGGGCTGAGAAGTCCAGCCAAAGTCGATGCCAAGAAACTTCATAAGTAGGTAATCAGTAGGTAAACATGGATAAACACATTAATAAACATAAAATCCGAAGACCCTGCGTCGCCCACTGTGCAGGCGGTGCAGGGTTTAGTATCCATTTTTTAACTTGGTCTATCTCCTTAGAAGAGATTTACGTAATTCTGATACCTAAGGCTGATACCTATTTATAAGGCTCAGGCTGACATGGCTCAGGCTGAATAGCTTAAAGCTAGACGGCAATAGGTATCGGTAGCTCAAAGCCCTTGTTTCCTGTAACGATGGTTCACGACTCCTGCCCCCACTTCAAGGAGACTCCTCATGGCTGAAATTGTTGAGTGCCCAAGCTGCGGCAAAAAGACTGTGGTACTGGCTGGTCCTAATCTCTATCAGTGCCTTTCTTGTGACTTTAAGCGTGACCTGTCAACGCCTAAAGATCCTTCGCCCAACAACGATTTTCCCTGGATCTGGATTACGCTGATTATTTTAATGCTCATGTCTTACTTCCAGCCCATTTTGCGCGATAATCGCCCGGCTCAGCAAACGCGCCAAGTTGCACCGTCTTCAATGCTTTATTTTTGAGCTTTATTTTTGACAGGACTTACGCACCTGCGATGAGTTTTCTGGATTTCGGACTATTTCTCGCGGGTACTGCCCGCGAGAAATAGTCCAACTGCGTAAGCCCTGTTTGAATTTTTGATTTGAGGTTTTGATGTTTGGAAGCAGGCATTTGAACCGACTGCGCTAGCCCGTGGGCAGCGTTTGTCGCAGGTACAGTTGCAGGGCCGCCCGCCAGACCAGATAGCCCTGCGAGTTGAGATGCAGTCCGTCGGTGCTGAGCGCTATTTTGAGGTTGCCGTCAGCGTTTGCAAAAAGTGGATACAGGTCGAGGTAATAGGCTCCTTCGGATTGGGCGATCGCCGCTAGTTCTTGATTCAGCGCCCGTATGCGGGCATTGGGCAAAGCTAAGAGGCGATCGCGCCCTTCCCAAGTCGCTTGCTCTGCGGCATGGGGCAGGATGGATTGCACCACGATTTGTGTGCCAGGGTGAGTGCGGCGCAGATAGCGCACAATCTCCCGGTAGTGAGCCAGAACACTTGCATCGTCTGCGCCCCAAATTAAATCGTTGATGCCGATCATCACGACGATGGTTTGGGGCTGCACCCGATCGAGTAAGTTAAGTCGCGCCCGCAGCCGATCGGTGGTGTCACCCGAAATGCCTTGGTTGAGCCAGTTGCGCTCTGGCGGCAGCAGGTCGGGCGGAAACCACAGACTGATCGAATCGCCCAACAGCACAGCCAGTCGCTCCGGGGGATTTTGGGCAGCGGCGATCGCCTCTTGCTGCAACAGGTCAACCCACTGCTGATAGTTCAGCAGATGGCGCGTTCCGGTCTGGGTAGCGGGTAAGGGGGCAACCTGGGAAGATTCGGGCAACGCTTGAGATAGGGCTGTGGGCGCAAAGCTGGCGCGGTGATTTCGCAGCAGCGCCCCTGTGAGCAGGGTCAGCATCACCGCATTGGCGATCAGAGAAGCCTGCACAATGGCTGGCTGCGATCGCCATTGGGCCCGTATCTGCTGAAACCGAGTTTGCAGTCGGGCCCAATAGGGCGCAAGGTAGATTGCTAACTGAAGAGAGCGATCGCGCATCGGTCTTGTCTCTCAGTACCTCGTGTCTCAGGATTTGAAATCAGGATTTGGAATCAAATGTAAAAAGCGGCAAGCCTGACCAATCATCAAGACTCACCGCTTATGATACTGAATCTCTTCCAGTTGTGAAGGAAGTAGAACAGAGATTCAGCAACTAGTTTGGATTGCCCGCAATGCCTGTAGAGGCGCTGCTAGTGGTATAGACACCGGAAGGCGCGCCCGTCGCATCCTTCACAAAGCCAGCATAAGCCTCCATGCCATGCTCGCCAATGTCCAAGCCCACCAGTTCTTCCTCCGCACTGACTCGGATACCCATCAGGGACTTGAGCGCATACCAGAAGATGCTAGACAGCACCGTGATGATCAAACCACAGAGCAGGGTACCGCCAAGCTGAATGCCAAACTGGTTCAGCCCACCGCCATAGAACAATCCTGCCAGCGGGCCGCCACCCTCCTCGTAGAGCGTACCATCGGGGCCCTTAGCAAACAGGCCCACTGCCAGCGTGCCCCACAGACCGTTCACCAAGTGAACCGAGATCGCGCCCACCGGGTCATCAATGCGAATGCGGTCAAAGAAGCCCACCGCCAGCACCACTAGGATGCCGCCAATCAGACCGATGATTGCCGCAGCACCTGCTGTTACCCAGGCACAAGGGGCGGTGATGGCCACTAGACCCGCCAAGATACCATTGATCGTCATCGACAGATCAGGCTTGCCCAGCAGCGACCAAGCAGTGAGGGTTGCCGCCACGCCGCCAAAGGCAGCCGCAATGTTGGTGGTCAGCGCGATGTGGGCGATTGCCGAGCCATCGCCAACGCCCATCGTTGAACCAGGGTTAAAGCCAAACCAGCCCAGCCACAGGATCAAGCAGCCCAATGTAGCAATGCTCATGTTGTGACCCGGCAACGCATTCGGAGTGCCGTCTTCGTTGTACTTGCCGAGACGGGGGCCGAGGATGGCAGCGCCCATCAGCGCAGCCCAGCCGCCCACAGCGTGAACCACGGTTGAACCTGCAAAATCCCAGAAGCCACCTGCACCTAGAAGACCGCCACCCCAGACCATATGACCTGTGATGGGATATGCAATGCCCACCAGCAGCAAGCTGAAGATCAAGAAGTCCACAAACTTGATGCGCTCGGCAACCGCCCCAGACACAATTGTTGCAGCGGTTCCAGCGAACACCAGTTGGAAGAAGAACTTGGCAGCCAGAGGAACACCAGCCCAGCTAATGGCACCGTAAACGCCCTCGTAGGCATCACCCGTAGCGGGGCTGTTGTCTGCGCCAGAGAGGAAGAAGGGCGCAGCCGTGCCAAAGAAGGGGTTGCCGTCGCTGAACATCAGGCCCCAGCCGATAAACCAGTAGGCGATGGTGGACAGCGCAAACACGATCAGGTTCTTTGCCAGCACGTTGACGGCGTTCTTCTGACGACAAAAGCCCGTTTCCAACATGCCGAAGCCTGCGTTCATAAAGAAGACCAGCACACCTGCTAGCACAACCCAGAGGGTGTCCAGACCCACTTGCAGGGTGGAGGTTGTCTCAGCCAAAGACTCGACCGTAGGCGCATCCTGAGCAACGGCCGCCGTGCTGCCAATCAGCAGGATCAGCGCCACCAAAGGAATGCAGGCTTGCCAAGTCGGAGAGAGAGAATTAATCGTCGCCCGTGGATGCTCTAAAAGCATTTTGGCGATCGCAGACAGACCGCGCCGATCAATCAGCGGCTGCCGTCTGTTTCGCTTTTTGAGAACTAATCTAGACATTGGTGGACGTTCCTTGAACGTAGATAGACTAACGACACGGCTCAAAACTGATACCGCATCCCCAAATCGAAGAGGAGGACATAGACCAGCCCGGAATCGAAGGAAGAGCCAGGTCAGCTTGGCAGATTACGTGATTGCCGTTGCTCCAGACCACTGCATCTGCGGCAAAATAACGCCACAAACACAGCTTCGCGGACAAAAGCCCGCCGAAACTTGGCGCAGGGCGTGAATCGATTAATACAGATTCCACCAATGAAGAGAAAGTAAATCTGTATCCTGAACTACAAAACCGGATCTTCGACCTAAATCTATATATGGCTGGAATGTTGGGCAGGCTTACGCAATGCGATCGGCAGCGGGTTGTGCCACAGCAGGACCCGGGTCGCGCAAAGGACTCACACTGTGGTCTGCTGCAAGCCTTGTCCGGCGATTAGGCGCTCCAGAATTTGCCGGAGGGCGATCGCCGCCCAGTCAATATCAGCCTCGGTGGTGTAGCGTCCCAGCGTGAGCCGGATGCCGCCTGTGGACTGGCGATCGCCCAATCCCATCGCCTGCAATATCGGGCTGGGCTGGAGCTTGCCGCTATTGCAGGCAGAGCCAGCGCTGATGCCAATGCCCGCCAGGTTCATCTGGCGCACCAGGGTTCGCCCAGTCAGGGTTTGCCCGTCAGCATGGCGCAGGCAAAAGCTGACGTGATGGGGAAGTCGATGCAGGCGATCGCCCGTGGGCATTAGCTCCGTCACGTCGGCAAGCTGGTCAAACAGGCGATCGCGCAGCTTCACCAGCCGGGGCATCTCGTGGGGCAGTTCGCGGGCGGCCAGTTCAGCAGCGATGCCAAATCCGGCGATCGCCCCTACTGCCTGGGTTCCCGACCGCAGGCCCAGTTCTTGCCCACCGCCCCCCAGCAGCGGAGCCAGCGCCACACCCGGCCGCACATACAGCGCCCCCGCGCCCTGCGGCCCATAGAGCTTGTGGCTAGATAGCGAAAGCAAATCCACTGGCAACCGCTGCACATCCAGCGGCAGCCGCCCCGCCACCTGCACTGCGTCAGTGTGGAACAGGGCACCGTGGTCGCGGGCAATTTGTCCCAGCGCTTCGATTGGCTGGAGTGTCCCGATTTCGCTCTGTCCGTAAATGATGGAAACCAGCACGGTATGGGGCTGGAGGGCTGCTTGCAAATCAGCCGGATCGACCCGCCCCTGACGGTTGACCGGGAGCCACGTCACCTGCCAGCCCCGGCGCTCTAGCTGGCGGGCTGGCTCGGCTACGGCCGAATGCTCGACACTAGACACGATTAAATGCTGTGGCGCAGAAAACTGACGAGTCACGCCATAAATGGCGAGATTGTCAGACTCGGTGCCCCCAGTTGTAAACACGATGCTGGCGGTGGGGGCGTTGATCAGCGCCGCAACTTGGGCGCGGGCTAGCTCTAGCGCTTCTGCGGCGCGTTGTCCCCACTGGTGCAGGCTGGAGGGATTGCCCCACTGTTGGGTCAGAACCATATGCCAGCGGGCGATCGCCTCTGGGCGGGGGGGCGTGGTGGCGCTGTAGTCCAGATAAATCTGCATCAAGCATTTCCCGCAAACTCCATTTCTCAGGATATCGCGCTCGATCGCAACAGCAGACTAGACCCGTCCAACTCACCCGTTGAACTCACCTGTCTAAACTTGCTTGACCCAATTCTTTTACAGCAGTTGCACGGTTTTTCCATGACTCGTTTTTCTTATGAAAATATAAAAAATGCCAACAACTCGCCCTATCCTCCAAACTGCCCAGTAGGATAGAACCATTCTGTGATTGCCTCACGGTTTTGATTGCCTCACGGCTTCTTCTACCCCCACCTTCTACTGCTGCCCCCACCGCTTTCCTAAGTTGCATCTACCATGAGCGATTCGGCATCCGGGTCTGCTGCCACGTCTTCTGAGCCTTCTCTGCCTGACAACATCACTGGCATTCGCATGGCGGATGTGCTGCTGCTGCCCGATGAGCAGCAGTCTGTGGTGCTGTGGCTGCTGCGCCGCAATGTGGTTTCTCTACATGAAACGGCTGACCACTTTCAGCAGACCGAAGCAGAGATGGAGGCGTTTTTGCAGCCGCTATTGGAAAAACGCATTGTTCGCCAGGTGGAGCAGCAGGGGGCGATCGCCTATGAGGTGAAGCTGGCGCATAAGTCTAACCGCCGGATGCCCAGAGACATCTGGAAAATTCTGGACGTGCCCAGCGAAACGGCAAACGTCTTTGTGTCCTATTCCCGCCGCAACAAGCCCTTTGTGCAAACGCTGGTGCAGTCGCTACAAAAGCGGGGGCGCGAAGTCTGGGTCGATTGGGACAGCATTCCGTCGGGGGCAGACTGGTGGGAAGAAATCAAGCTGGGTATCGAGGTCGCCGACACGATGATCTTTGTCCTCAGTCCAGAGTCGGTGGCCTCGGAGGTGTGCGGTCGCGAACTAGAACACGCCCTGCAACACCAAAAGCGCCTGCTGCCTGTGGTTTGCAAAGACGTTGACCCGGCCCTGGTGCATCCTGAGCTGGGCAAGATTAACTGGATTTTTTTGCGAGATACAGACAACTTTGAAGTCGGGTTTCGCAGCCTGGTAGCGGCGCTGGATGTCGATTTGTCTTACGTGCGGACTCACACGCGGCTATTGGTGCGGGCGACGGAGTGGAACGCCCGCGGCAAGGATCGGAGCCTGCTGCTGCGGGGCAGCGAAATTCAGGAGGCGCGGCGCTGGCTGGCAGAGGGCGATCAGAAGTCTCCCCAAGCGTTGCAAGTGCAGAAGGAATATATCTGGGCTTCCTATAACGAAGAGGTGGATCATCAACAGGAGGAACTGGCAGAGCAAAAGCAGATCCTCCGGCAGCAGCGATTGTTGACCCAGACGATGGCAGTGGCAGGAGCGTTGGCGATCGCCCTAGGCATGGTTTCCTTTAGCCTGTATCGCTCGGCCGAAACCAGCCGCAGCCTTGCAGAACGAGAGCGGCTAACGGCATTGACGGAGGCTTCGGGGGCGCTGTATGGATCGGGGCAAACCTTTGAGGCGCTGGTCAAGTCTGTGGAGGCAGGGTTTACGCTAAAAACCCTGAAGCGGACAGAGCAGGCACAAAATCCAGCAGTGCGATCGCGCGTGGTGTCTTCGTTGCAGCAAGCGATCTACTGGGTGCATGAGCGCAACCAACTGCGGGGCCATGCTGGAGCCGTATGGCAGGTAGCCCTTAGCCCCGATGAAACCCTGCTCGCATCTGCCAGCGCCGATGGCACGGTTCGCCTGTGGCGGCTGGATGGAACGCCCGTGCAAACGCTGGCAGGCGACACCTCCCAAGCGCTTAGCGTCATTGCGTTGCCCCACGAACGGATCATCAGCGCCCACGACGACGGCAGCCTCTGGTTTCGCAAGCCCAATGGCACGGGGATTCGCCAGTTTGCCCATCGTCAGGCGGTGAATTCTCTGAGCGCTGCGCCCAACGGAGGGGCGATCGCCGCTGGGAGTGAAGACGGAACGGTGAGCCTGTGGGACGAAATTGGTCGGCGCTTGGGCACGCTGCCCAGCCAGAATACACCCGTCCGCGTTGTGCTTCACAGTCCCGATGGGGATGTGCTGGCAACGGGCAGTGCCGATGGCATGATCCGGCTTTGGAAATCGGATGGAACTCGCTTGAAAACCCTGACCAGTAGCGAATTGGCCGTGACCAGTCTGGCCTTTAGCCCCGATGGGCAAATTCTGGCGGCCAGTGGGCTAGATGGGCAGGTGCGGATGTGGCAGATGGACGGCACACCCATCGCCACGTTCCAGGCCCATGCATCGCCGATCTACGGTCTGGCGTTTAGCCCGATAGACAATTTGCTGGCGACTGCCAGCGCCGACAAGACCATCAAGCTCTGGCGGCTGGACGGCACGCTGCTGTCGACCCTGGGCGGCCATACCTCCCAGGTTCACAGCCTGCGCTTTAGCCGCGATGGCAAAACGCTGATTTCTGGAAGCGGCGATCGCACGCTGCGGCTGTGGCGTGTCGATCATACGCTGCTCAGCCAACTGTATGACCACACCGACCGAGTGTATGACGTAGAATTTTCTCCCGATGGCGACCTGATTGCCTCTGTCAGTGGCGATCGCACGGTGCGCCTGTGGAACCGAAACGGCGATCTGCAAAAGACCCTGACCGGCCATACAGAACCCGTGCGCGGCATCGCCTTTAGTGCCGATAATCAAACCCTGGCTTCCGCCAGCGCCGATCGCACCGTAAAACTCTGGAATCGCAACGGGGATCTGTTGCAAACCCTGACGGGTCATACCGCCGCTGTCAACGAAGCCGCCTTTTCGCCCAGCCGCGACCAGATCGCCTCCGCCAGCGATGATGGCGTGGTGCGGCTCTGGCAGCGCGACGGTCGCCTAATCAACACGCTCCAGGGACATCGCGGCGGCGTTCTCAGCGTAGAATATAGCCGCGATGGGCAAATGCTCATCACGGGCGGCACCGATAAAGTTGTGATTCTTTGGACTGCGGAGGGTCGCAGACTCCGCACGCTGCGCGGCCACAGTGGCAAGGTCTATCACGCCAGCTTTAGCCCCGATGGACGGGCGATCGCCACTGCCAGCTACGACAACACGGTCAAGCTCTGGAAGCCCGACGGCACGCTGCTAGCAACCCTGGAAGGGCACAGCGATGGTGTGCTGCATGTCGGCTTTAGCCCCGATGGGCAAACCCTGACCACTGCCAGCTACGACGGCACAATCAAACTCTGGACATTGGACGGAACGCTGATCAGCACGCTGCGCGGCCATCGCGACGGGGTCAATGCTGCCGTCTATAGCCCCGACGGGCAGACCCTCGCCACCGCCAGCAACGACCACACGATTTTGCTGTGGACGCTGACCCAGATGAGCGACCTAGAGCATCTGCTGAGTCAGGGCTGCATGTTGTTGCAAGACTATCGCCGCAGCCTGTCTGCCCAGGAGCAGGGTCGGTTGGCAGAGTGTGAGCCAGGGCAATAAGGGAGCAGCAGATGGAGCAATGGGGGAATAGAGCGCGATAATTTTGAAGAGCTTGCTCTTTCTGGACGACTGACCTTCTAACTTCTAAACTATGCCCGTCTACACGCTTGCCGAATTGCAGCAGGCGATCGCTCAAAATCCTGACCAGTGGCGACCGCTGGTGTTCACCAATGGCTGCTTTGACCTGATTCATGCAGGGCATGTGCGCTACTTGCAGGCAGCAGCAAAACGGGGGCGATCGCTCGTGGTTGGGTTAAACAGTGACGCTTCGGTGCAGAGCATCAAGCCCGCCAAGCCCGGACAGCCGCCGCGCCCCATCGTGCCCGCAGCCCAGCGGGCCGAGGTGTTGGCAGCGCTAAAACCCGTCGATGGCGTGGTGATATTTGGTGAACAGACGGCGATCGCCCTGATTTCGGCCCTCCAGCCCGATATCTACGTCAAAGGCGGCGACTACACCATCGAAACCCTGCCAGAAGCGCCCACGGTGCAGTCCTATGGCGGGCGCATCGAACTGGTTCAAGTAGAAGTGCCCAGTTCCACCACGGCAATTATTCAGCGCATACTGGCAGGCGCGGTGGGTCAAGCTTAGAGGGGAAATTAAAGGTTAAAATGAGAAGTCGCGTAAAACCTGCGCTTTTGCTCGGTGCTGCTGCAAATCATGGATAACGTGCAAGCCAATCTGTCGCAATCTCCGCTCGATACCCCTGCTTCGTCCGAGCCTGGCGCGTCTGACTTCATCGCCGATTTCCTCGCCCGCCTCCAGTCTGAAAATGAAAAGACCCAGTTGCAGCTCATTCAAGACATTGCGGCACAGGGCGAATCGGGGCTGACGGTGCTGATGCGAGTGTTGCAAGACCGCCAGAGCAGCAAACCGGGGCCGCTAGAAGGCAAAGCCGTGCAGATTCTAGCAGCCGCCGACTTTCCCAAAGCGCAGGCGTTTTTGCAGACTCAGTTTCCTCAAGGACTCGTGCCCGTGCGATCGCAGCGCGGCGTGGACTATTCCCCCCTGCAAGCGCTGCTAGTCCAACAAGACTTTCAGGCGGCCGATCGCCTGACGCTAGAAAA
>JBDNCP010000289.1:0-3393 GCA_046719575.1 Cyanobacteriota bacterium | reverse complement strand
AGAGCATCTAATTAGAGCGTCAGTTATTCGTTTCGCGGAGAGAGACCAACAATTCGCCCACCGTCAGATTCAGCTTTTGGGCGTGGGGATTGTTGGACTCGAACAGTTCATCGCCAATTAGTGCCTGATAGTCGGAGGCAGACTGGATGCGGGCTGCGTCATCCATCTGTAGCCGCATCACCAATAGCCCGTAATAGTCTCGCAGTTCAGTCCCTTCTAGCAACACTGTGCCCCCATAGTCCCAGTCAAAACCATAGAACTTGAAGGGGCCGAGCTTTTGCTGTAGCTCCGAAAACGAAGTTCCCACCCCGATGCCCTCTGGTGTGCGCCAGGCCGGGCCAGGGTTCATTACGGCAGCGGCTTCGGTGCGGTCTGGGTTGGCCCAAATTACGGTGAAAGAGCGGTCTGGGCCCAGGTTTACAAAAGTTCCCCGTTCGGTTTCGCCTTCACCCATGCCGATTTCTTTATCTTCTAAGTTTGCTTCGCCAAACTGCGCTGCCAAATCCTGGCGCGTTGTGTTTTCCGTCACAGGGCCAAAGCGCTCGCCGGGAACAATGGTCGTGTCTAGAGTCGCCGCAGGAGATTGGGCGATCGCCCCACCGCTGGGTTCAGAGGAACCGGGCGACACGGCGGGAGATTCGACGGGCGCGGGGCCAAGCCAAGACACAGAACCACATCCCACCACCAACGCAGCGGAGAGTAAGGTAAATGCGATAGTAAAGCGCGTCCGGGATTTATCAACCAGGGATGTCAACATGGAACTCCAGCCTTTCGCCAATCTGCGACTATGGTAATAGATTTATCGCTATGGGCTGATGCTCCGTCCGGATAGTTTGTCCATCGCTCAGTTGAGTGATTATTCCGAATTCAGGTCAGTGATTTCAGTAATTTTTGATGAATAACTCCCTGCCTTTGGCGGCGATCGCCTGTTTGTAATTATTCATGCCATATTGCAGTTCCCATTCCACAATGGTTGCGAACTGGAATAGCTGCCGCACCTCCGGCGAGTCGTCGTAGGTGATCAGCCAGCGATGGGGGCAGCGCTGCATGGCGGCGGCAAATCGCGCATGGTCAAAGGTGGTGTGCAAGTTGCCTTTGATGCCGTAGAGTTTAGAGTGCGTGGCAGATAAGTACGGTGGATCGAGGAAGATAAACACGTCTTTACCTGGCTTGTGCAGTAGCGCTGCATAATCTCCCTGTGTGATCTGCACCCCTGAAAGTAAGTTAGGCAGTTTGGCGAGGCGGGCGATCGCCGAGTCGGTAAAGCGCCGCTCGTAGGCCTGCTGCGAATAGCCGCCGGAATCCATCACGCCCGAAAAGGTGATGCGATTCATGACAAAAAAGCGAACGGCGCGATCAAAGTCAGTTGCGCTGTTTTGCTCATTCAGCAGGAAGGTGTAAAGTTCGCGCCCCGTTGCAAAGCGAGAACGCAGTGAGGATACTGCTGCAACCAGCGCGGCATTCTGATCGCGGGCAGTTTGCCAAAAGCAGACCAGATCGCGGTTCAGGTCGTTGATCCAAAACAGGCGCGGCGCATGGGCTAGTCGCTGCTTTGCCGCGAGAAACACCGAGCCGCCGCCCACAAACGGCTCTCGAAATTCGGCAATGCGCTCTGGCAATAGTGGCAAAATTTGGGCGATCGCCCTCGACTTGCCGCCCGGATAGCGCAACGGACTCTTGATCATGCCTTCCTAAAAACTTGCAGAAATCTTCCTAGCACAGGTTATATCAATCTCCTGGCCCAAAGCCACGCACGAAGTCGCTGCAAGTCGGTCAGAAAGCTGAATTGGCTATCCTAAAATCGTCAATCTAAAACCCAAAATTGCATTAGCGCACCAGGGTTTGCCGTAAGCTGGATTGAGGCTTAAATGATTGAGACGATCACCCAGACGCAAGCGACTAGACGCAAGAGACTATGGCGACCATCAACGACAACTATTTGAAGCTCAAAGCAGGCTACCTATTTCCCGAAATCGGGCGGCGGGTGAATGCCTTTGCAGCGGCGAATCCCGACGCGCCGATCATTCGGCTGGGCATTGGCGACGTGACCGAACCCCTGCCCGAAGCCTGCCGCACGGCGATGATCAAAGCCGTGGAAGACATGGGCGATCGCGCTACGTTCAAGGGCTACGGGCCAGAGCAGGGCTATGGCTGGCTGCGAGAGGCGATCGCCACCCACGATTTTCAATCGCGCGGCTGCGACATCAGCGCCGACGAAATCTTTGTGTCCGACGGCTCCAAGTGCGACTGTGGCAACATTCTGGATATCTTTGGCAACAACAACACCATTGCCGTGACTGACCCCGTGTATCCGGTCTACGTCGATACCAACGTCATGGCGGGGCACACGGGCGAAGCGAGCGATCGCGGCGAATATAGCGGCCTCGTCTACCTGCCCATCAGCGCCGAAAACAACTTTACCGCCCAAATCCCCAGCCAAAAAGTAGACCTGATCTACCTCTGCTTTCCCAACAACCCCACCGGCGCCACCGCCACCAGAGAACACCTAACCGACTGGGTAACCTACGCCCGCGCTCACGGCTCCATCATCTTCTTTGATGCGGCTTACGAGGCGTTTATCACCGATGCGTCCCTGCCCCATTCCATCTATGAAATCGAGGGAGCGCGAGAGTGTGCCATTGAGTTCCGCTCCTTTTCCAAAAATGCGGGCTTTACCGGAACCCGCTGCGCCTTTACGGTAGTTCCCAAAGCCCTCAAGGGCAAAGCGGCCGACGGGTCTGAGGTGGATCTGTGGAGCTTGTGGAACCGCCGCCAATCCACCAAGTTCAACGGCGTGTCCTACATCGTGCAGCGCGGCGCAGAGGCCGTCTATTCGCCCGAAGGCAAAGCCCAAACCCGTGCCCTGATTGATTTCTACATGGAAAATGCCCGCATCATTCGGGAGCAGTTGACCAGCGCGGGCATCCAGGTCTATGGCGGCGTGAACGCGCCCTACGTCTGGGTGAAAACGCCACATGGCCTATCAAGCTGGGATTTCTTTGACAAGCTGCTTCACACCTGCAACGTGGTGGGCACGCCGGGTTCAGGCTTTGGCGCAGCGGGCGAGGGCTACTTCCGCATTTCTGCTTTCAACAGCCGCGAGAACGTAAACGAAGCCATGCGCCGCATTGTGGAGAAGTTCAAAATCTAGATTTCGTTGAAATTTGACGAAAATCGGTCAAAATCCTGGCTCTTGGGTCTTGGTTGTCAAGGCTCAACGCCAGGGTTTTTGCTGAGTTGCGATGCCTCATCTCAATTCTCTTGAACAGCGCTAAAGCAGTGAGCCGAAAGCCCCATGGACTCCTAGACTGGTAATCCCAAATCGCTAAGGCTTTGTAAAAGAATGACTTCATGGTTTTAGGTCGGGCTAGGGAGGTCAGCAGGGGGCGAAGG
>JBDNCP010000288.1:0-3510 GCA_046719575.1 Cyanobacteriota bacterium | reverse complement strand
TCGCCAGCGGGCCGAAGCGGCCACCCTCGTGCCGCTGCGGTTTTTGGTGCTAGATTTTCGTCGGGTCAGCGGCATGGACTCCTCTGCGGTGCTGAGCTTTGTCAAACTCCGGCAGTTGGCAGTTCAGCACTCGTTTCAGCTTGTGCTTTCAGACCTGCGATCGCCCCTACAGCGACAGCTCCGGCAGGGAGACTGTCTGGAAGACGAGGACACAGTTTGCCATTTGTTTTCCGAGCTTGATCGCGGCGTGGAATGGTGCGAAAACCAGATCCTTTTGACGATCCCGCTACGCAGACAGCGATTGCTGCCTCTGGTACTCCAGCTTCAAGCCCTGTTCCCTCATCTCGACGAGGCATCGACCTTAATGGACTATCTGGAGGAACTCTCTGAAGATGCGGGCTATCTTCTGTTTCGCCAAGGCGACGCACCAGACGGACTCTATTTTGTCGAAAGTGGGCAGATCAGCACGTTCCTGGAGTTGGCAGATGGCACCACTCAGCGGCTCCAAAGCGTGGGCGCAGGCAATATTGTCGGCGAGCGATCGCTCTATGCCCGCATACCCCACACCAGTTCGGCGATCGCAGAAAAGCCCTGCACCCTCTATCGGCTCTCTAGCCAATCGCTCAGCCACATGGAAGCCGAAGCCCCAGCGCTAGCGGCTGCATTCCACTGATTTATGCTCCATCAACTGACCGAGCAGCTAAACCACCGCGAACAAACGCTGAGGCAGATACTCCAAGATTCCTAGGGTGCGTCATCTATTAAGCTCAGATCAGCCCAGATAAGCTCAGATCAGCTCAGAAGCTCCAAGGAATCAGCAGGATTGCGCCCGCTCAAACAAATCAGGCTAGGGGCTGAACCTCCCAGGAAACTAATGCTGAGCAGACAAGTGATGACAGCCCCTAGTGATGACAGCCGCTAGTGATGACAGCCCCTAGTCAGCAGCCTCCCAAACCGTTAGGCAGGCTCCTTTGCCGCTGTCTCTTCGACGCGGATGGTGAGATAGCGAATCACATCTTCGCTGAGGCGCATGGCCCGCTCCATCGCGGCGACGGCATTACCCGCAGCAACGTAGTTCATCTGGATGTACACGCCTTCGCGGTGCTTGCCGATGTCGTAGGCGAGGCGGCGCTTGCCCCGGTGCTGGGTGTCGATGTCGGTTGCGCCCTGGTCTTTTAGGATGGTCTGGTATTTGGCGATCGCCGCATCAGTTTGCTCATCCCCCAAGTCAGGACGGAGGATGTACATGGTTTCATAATTCATAGGTTTAAGGAGTCTCCTTGTGGACAGGCGGCCTCTGTAGGCAGATGCTGTATTGAGCAAGCAAAGACAAGGACAGTAAACCACGTTCAACCGGTGCCCTCAGCGATCGCCCCAGTTTCCCAGGCAGCTCTCGCCAGACAATGGGTAAGTCTACGCCTTGCGGTCGCTCATTCAATCAGGCATTCTGACTTAGAAGCAAGGAAATACAATTCTATCACTCATTCCCTGGATTTTAATTTTCGCTATGGCGCAGCGCTACGTTCGAGTTCAAACCACCTCCGGTCAGCTTTATTACGGCATTTTGCAACTCAATCGGCAGGTGCAGGTGCTGGATGCACCGCCTTGGCTGGGGGGGCAGTTGACGGATCTGTTGGTCGAGCCGGATAGCTATCGTCTGCTGGCTCCGTGTGTGCCGTCGAAAATCATCGCCGTGGGCAAAAACTACGCCAAACACGCTGCCGAGATGGGAACCGAAGCGCCCAAAGAGCCGCTGCTGTTTCTCAAGCCCTCGACGACGCTGATTGCAATGGGCGACCCAATTTTCTATCCGCCCCAGTCGGAGCGGGTGGACTATGAGGGTGAGCTGGCGCTGGTGATTGGCGATCGCTGCTGCGACTGTTCCCCCGAAGCCGCCCAAAGCAAAATCTGGGGCTATACCATTGCCAACGATGTCACCGCCCGCGATTTGCAGAAAAAAGATGGTCAGTGGACTCGTGCCAAGGGCTTTGACACCTTTTGCCCATTGGGACCGTGGATTGTGCGGGAACTCAACCCCAGCGCCCGCCTGCAAACTTTTTTGAACGATGCTCCCAAGCCTGTACAGTCGGCGCTGATTAGCGAAATGACATTTGCACCAGAGGTGTTGGTGTCCTACATTAGCCAGGTGATGACGCTGCTGCCGGGAGACGTCGTGCTGACGGGCACACCAGAAGGCATTGGGCCGGTGCAAGTGGGCGATCGCGTTCGCGTGGAAATCGAGGGCATCGGCGCACTAGAAAATAGCATTGTCGTGAGACAGACAGAACTAGGGGCGATCGCCTGATTGTTGCCCGATCTCTACTTGACCATCCGTCTTCAGTGAACCTGTAACGGCAAGCCTGTAACAGCAAGCCTGTAACAGCAGACCCATAACAGCAAATCAGTATACGTGCATTTTTGCTGCATCAGAGAGCGTCGGAATTTCAGCGTAGCGACCCAGCGCCGACTGCACAATTGAGTAAATGCAGAGGATAAACGTTCCTAAAAACAGCGCGGTATAGAGGCTATGCACAAACAGCGGCGGCAGCACCTCAGAAATTGGGCTGATCACCAGCGCAAACAGGCTCAGCGCGATGCCAATCAAGATCGACTGCATTGTGTTGAACCGAATGAAATGAGAGATACTCTCGTTGCGGACGACCAGGAAATACAGCGCCAGGAAGATCAGGAATCCGCCAATGCCAAACCCGCCAAACGAAAAGATGCCCGTCACCAGACCATAGACAAAGGCAAAGGGAGCCAACGGCAGCAGCAGCGGCTGCAACATTGGAAACTCGCTTAGCAGCCCCATCCCAAAGGGCAACGCCTCCAGCATGGGTAGGACATAGGGCAAGCAGGCAAACAGGCGATCGAGCGGGCCAGCAGAGGACGTGCGCCAAGACATAGGTGGAATTCTCCGATGGGCGTTTGTGATGGGCGTTTGTGATGCTCGCTCACGTGGGGCATTTCTAGTAGACGATTGAGAGATCGATGTAAGCACTACATGAGAACTACGTCCAGTGTAAGCTACGCGCCTAAAATCGCGCAGGGCAGTCAAGGAATCGCGTGGTCGCATACTCTACCTACGCAGCCCAATTGTTTAGCTTGACCAGAATCATTCTGTGGCTGCTCAGGTTTGCTCAGGTTTGCTCAGGTTTGCTCAGGTTTGCTCAGGTTGGTTGGACTGGCTAGCTGTTGGCGGATGCCACGGCTGTCTTGTAGGCAACCCAGCCGCCATAGTGCGACACATCCTCCCATCCATACTGCTCCACCAGTTCCCTAGGATAAAGAAAGGCAGTCACTACGCTGCCGTCTTCCAGGTATACGTCTTTGGGGTGCATGTTAGGCGGCTCATTGCTGGCCAGATAGTCAAACTGTTCGGCTGTCATTTCATATACTTCGCCAGGAATCGAGATGCCGCCCTCGTCAACGGGGTAGATGCCAGGATGCCAGCCGTTTTGTACTGAGTGCAGGCGATACATGGGCTTGGTTTTGGCTTCCCGCACAAAC
>JBDNCP010000287.1:0-3516 GCA_046719575.1 Cyanobacteriota bacterium | reverse complement strand
TATTAAGCTGACCCCATTTAAGCTGCTTTAATCGTGCCAGGAATTTAGAGCAATCCTCCTGTTTGTTAATCATTTCTTTGGAATTTGTGTCCTGTTGTACTGAATAGTAACGAACTCAATAAACTTCTTGCGTGAATCGTGGCACGGTATCGTTGCGCTATGATTCACGCCCTTAAAACAGCATTCATGCAAGAGGTTTACATGCAAGAGGTTTAACTCGATAGCGGTGGAAAAAAGTAGAAAAAAAGTGGAAAGACCTGATTGACTGACAAAACCTGGGCACTAGGCGGTTGAAACCGCTGCTCCATCAACGAAGTCGGCCTTCCCCGACTCTCTACCCTGACCCAAACCCGCGTAGGTGGGTTTCGCCTGTGTCGGCGCGGCTTCCAGCCGCCAGCGGTAAATGTTTTGTCGGTCAACGAGGTGGAAAGACTAATATTTCGACTGATAATTTCGACTGATATTCTCAGCTTTTTTCAGCTAAAAATGATCAAAAAAATCTGTAATTAAAGCAAATTCGTATTGAAGGATACATCTTATTTGACGGTACTTTTATCTACTGAGAGTCGTAAGCTCTCACAAGCCTCCAATGCCTAAAGTCGTCTCCATCCACTCCTATCGGGGTGGCACTGGCAAATCTAACTTCACGGCAAACCTAGCAGCAGCGCTGGCGATGCAGGGAAATCGGGTGGGTGTGGTGGATACCGACGTGCCCTCTCCAGGCATTCACAATATCTTCAGCTTGGAACCCGATGCCATGACGAAGACGCTCAACAGCTACCTCTGGGGAGAAGCGCCGATTGAAGAAGCCGCCTACGACGTGAGCGCCAACGCCGGACTGTCTGGCGAAGGGAAGGTGCTGCTGGTGCCCTCCAGTGTCAAAGCAGACGACATCGCCCGCATCCTCAAGGAAGGCTATGATGTGAAGCTGCTCAACGATGGCTTCCGCAGCCTGGTCAAAAACCTCCAGCTTGACTATCTGTTTATCGACACGCATCCAGGGCTGTCGAAGGAAACGTTTCTGTCGATCGCTATTTCCCATGTGCTGATCCTGCTGCTGCGTCCCGACAAGCAAGACTATCAAGGCACAGCCGTAGCTGTGGATGTGGCGCGGCAGTTGCGCGTGCGAAAAATGCTGCTGGCGATTAACAAAGTACATAGCCGCCTCAACTTTGAAGCATTGAAGCAAAAGATCGAAGAAACCTACGATGCACCTGTGGCGGGCATCTTTCCACTATCAGAAGATGTGGTGCAACTTGCCAGTGAGGGCGTGTTTTGTATGAAGTTTCCAGAGCATCCGGTGAGTCAGGAATTTCAGCGCTTGGCGCAGCAGATCCAGGATACCGATTAGCGCGTAGATCCCATATTGCGACATAGCCCTTGCGACATAGCCCTTGCGACATAGCCGTAGATCACGGTGCAGAGGTTACACGAATCACTTCTATCGCGCATTTTTAGGATTCGCCGCTCATGACAGAATTCGTTCACAGGCTGGCTTGAGGTTACTCCTCTGAGGCAATGATGTTGAGGCAACTATGGTGGATATTGGAGACTTGAAATCGCTGGCAAACTCGATTCAGGCTGTGACATCGCCGTTTCGGGCTTATCTGAGCGATTTGCACGCAAAATACAAGCCTCTCAACACCGGAAAGGTTGCAGACTATATTCCAGAGTTGACTCAGGCACGACCAGAGTGGTTTGGCATCTGCGTGGTGACGACGGACGGGCGCGTGTTTGATGTGGGCGATTGCGACCAGGTTTTTACCATTCAGTCCATCTCCAAGGCATTTGTCTATGGCCTGGCGCTAGAAGATCATGGTCGGGAGTATGTGAACAGTAAGGTGAGCGTGGAGCCGACGGGGGAGGCGTTTAATGCCATCGTGCTGGATGAAAAGACGAATCGACCCTATAACCCGATGGTGAATGCGGGGGCGATCGCCACCACGGATCTGATTAAGGGAAACAGCGCCACCGATCGGCTCAAGCGCATTCTAGATATGTTCCTGCGCTACACCGGGCGCAAGGAAATCGACATCAACGTGCCTGTGTTTTTGTCTGAAAAAGCAACCGGACACCGCAATCGGGCGATTTCTTATCTGATGCTGAACTTTGGCATGGTGACCGATCGCATTGATGAAACGCTCGATCTGTACTTTCAGCAGTGTTCCATTTTGGTCAGTGCCCGCGACTTGGCGATGATGTCGGCGACCCTGGCCAACGGTGGTGTGAACCCGATCACGGGCGATCGCGCGATCGATGAGCATTACGTCCAAGACGTAATTAGCGTCATGCTGACCTGCGGTATGTACGACTATTCCGGCGAGTGGGCCTATCGCGTGGGGATGCCTGCCAAGAGTGGGGTCGGCGGCGGCATCACTGCGGTCGTGCCCGGAAAGCTGGGCATTGGCACTTTCTCTCCCTTGCTCGACGAAAAGGGCAACAGCGTGCGGGGCATTAAGGCCTGTGAAGATCTGTCCCGCGATTTTGGGCTGCATTTATTCAACGTTGCCAAGGCAGAACGCGACCTCAACGACTGGATTGAGAGCCGGGATGTGCCGGATGGTTGGTAGCTCTGGCGATTCGTTATTTGGAGGTTGGATGGAGGCGACTGCCAGGAACGGAGCAGGGGCATTAGAGTAATGGGTGATGCCCTGGTAAGTTTGATTCTTTCAACCCAAATCGCCCATGTTCCTGTTTCTCTCCAAGCTTCTGCCGCTGTTCATTTATCCGGTTGGGCTGGCCTGTGTGCTAATGCTGGTGGCGCTGGCGACACTGTGGAAGCGGCCACGGCTAGCGGCGGTGTCTCTGGTGTTGGCGCTGGCTAGTTTGCTTTTGGGCAGCAACCTGCGGGTTGCGAATGCACTGACGCAATCGCTGGAATGGCAGCATATTCCTGAAGGGGAATTGCCTCGTGCCGGAGCGATCGTGGTGCTGGGTGGCAGCCTAAAGCCGCAAATTCCGCCGCGTCCGTCAATCGATGTGATGGAGCCGGGCGATCGCGTTTTATATGGAGCCGATCTCTATCGCCAGGGCAAAGCGCCGCTGGTGATCATGAGCGGCGGGCGAATTTACTGGAAAGGCGGTGGCCCGCCCGAATCAACCGACATGGCAAAGCTGGCACAGGATTTGGGCGTTCCCTCCTACGCCATTTTGGAAGACCAGACCTCGCTCAACACCTACGAAAACGCGGTGAATGTGAAAAAGATTCTGGACGAACGGGGAATTCAGCAGGTACTCCTGGTGACATCGGCGATGCATATGCCGCGATCGCTCAAAATTTTCCAAAAGCTAGGCATTGACGCAATCCCTGCGCCCACCGACTTTTTTGTCAGCAACCAGGAGCTTGAAGAAGTCGATAATTCTTGGCAGGCTACGATTCTCAACGTGATGCCCGATGCCGATCGACTCCAGCAAACCACTCGTGCCCTGAAGGAATATATCGGACTGATCGTTTACCGACTGCGGGGGTGGCTATAGGGAGTGGACAAAAAAACAAAGAACGAAAACCGAAGAACG
>JBDNCP010000286.1:0-3531 GCA_046719575.1 Cyanobacteriota bacterium | reverse complement strand
GCGATCGCCCGTCAATGTTTTATCCAGGTTTTTATCCAGGTTTTTATCCAGGTTAAGGCTTGGCATTACTTTTTCCACCTTTCTTCGTCATATTCTGCGTGAGTCAGCTTAGAACCGATAGTCTACGGAAAAATAGAACCCGCGATCCTGGGCATTTTTGCCTGCGCCGTCAAATTCGGTGATGGGAATGGCGAAGTCGAGCCGCAGATTGAGCCGGGGCAGCGCTTCCCACAGCAGCCCCACGCCCGCCCCAATGAGAAACGGGCTGTCGTCGTCTTCGCCATTTAGCCAGACGGCTCCCGCATCCACAAACGGCGCAACCTGAAACACCGACTCGCCCGCCTCGTTGCGCCCCAGCGTAATGCGGTCTTCGACCGAGACGCGAAAGCCGCTATCGCCCAGCACCGCATTTTGCCGATAGCCCCGCAGCGACTGGCCGCCGCCGATCGCCAACTGTTGGGAAGACGGGAGGCGATCGCCCGAAATCTGCACATCCGCCTGCAAAATCAGCAGGTTTCCTGGCTGCAAAATCTGCACCCGCTGCACCCGCCCCAGCCAATAGACAAACAAACTATCGCGATCGCTGCCCACATCAGCATCCAGCAGCCCCACGCCCACATTCAGCGTCGATTGCAGCGCCCACGCCCCCGACGCATCGCGCCGCACAAAGTCCTGCCCAAAGCCGATCAGGCTGGTAGATTCACTCTTGAGCAAAAAATCGTCAAGCAAGCGGTTGTCGCTATAGAATGAACTGCCGTCGCGATGCAGCAGGCTGAGCGACAGGGCAAGTTCTTCGCGGGGCGTTTTAAATAGCGGCTGGCGGAAGCTGAGTTCATATTCATCGGCGCTGCCGCTGAGGTCGAGGTCTACAAATTCCGGGTCAGTGATGCGATATTCGCTGGGGGCGTAGCGCAGTTGCACCGTGCCATCCATCGGGTTGAGCGATAGGCGATAGGTAAAGTCAAAGCTGCTCGATCCGCCCGTGGTGCTGCGGTAATAGGTTCCCGAAAGCTCGTCGCCCCAGCCCGTCAGGTTGCGGGCTACCAACTCCACGCCCAGCCGCTCGGAGCCAACACCGGGCGGCGAATAATTATCGACACTGACAAAGCCGCTGACGGGGCGTGCCTCCGTGACGCGCACCACGAGAATGCTCTGCCCCAGGCCACTGCCTGCCCGCAGGCTGGCCTCGACGGTTTCAAACAGTGGATTCAGCCGCAGCAGCCGCAGTTGGTCTTCCAGCCGCGCCTGATTCAGCGGGGTGGTTGCCCCCAGCAAAATGCGGCTCCGCACATAGTCAGGATGGAGGCGATTCGTCCCCTCGACCTCGATGCGCTCCAGGCTGCCTTCCACAATGCGATATTGCACCACGCCATCGGCGATGAGTTGGTCGCCCAGGATCGCCCGCGAGGTCAGATAGCCCCGGTCGAGATAGAGCTGCGTGAGCTGGTCGGCAATATTTCGCAGTTCCCGCAGCGTGAGCGATCGCCCTTCATACGGCCGCACAATCGGCGAAAAGTCCGCTTCAGTAAACACGCTGCTGCCCAGGACTTCGATTTGCCGGATGGGAATCTGCACCGTTTCATCCGTCGGCAGCGGCTGCGGAAACCCGTCCGGCGGCGACAGGATGGGCGACTGCTCCTGTGGCGACAGGGGCACGGGCGGTAGGGTGGGCGACGGCAGGCGGTCGCGCTCTGGCTGGGTCGGCGCAAGCTGGGGCGGCACCGACTGCGCCAAATCCGTCGCCCGGCCGGGCAGCTCCCCCAACCCCAACCCCAACAGCACCCAAACGACAGCACTGCCAATCTTCTGCCCAATCTTTCGCATTGATAGCGTCCTCATACACTCTCCGTCGCTGAGAAATCTGGAGAGTCCCGACCTCATAGATACCGCTACTATGGCTAGTTTGGGAATAATCTCTAGGAAATTTTATTGATTGTGGGGTTTTCAAATGGATCGCCTTTAGCGTCGCCGCGCCTTGCTCACCATCTTGCGCGAAAAGCGCAGGTCTAGCCCCTGCTTGTCGGCCCACTCTTGCAGCAGGCGAAAGAAAAGCTGGCGATCGCCCACTTGCAACACCGCAGTCTGATCCGCCGTTTCGATGGCGTAGGGATAGCCGCCGCCCGCAATCACCTCCGCCCGCACCCAGTCGATCACCGTGTCCGCCAGTCCTGCCTCTACCAACCACAGGGGTAATTCCAGGCGAGCGGGATAGGTGTCGCGGGTGGTTTTCAGATAGGTAAAGGCAATGCGGCGGCGATGGTGGCCATAGCGGTTCAAGATGCCCGGCCGTTCGCAGAGAAACAGCGGCGTGCGATCGCCCCAGCGCATCAGCCCGTTCAAAATTTGCGCGTCGTGAATCGCGTCGGCCGGCTCCAGGTTATACAACAGCCGCAGCATCCGCACCAGATCATCGGCATAGGACGTGTCGATGTAGGCCACCAAGGGGACTCGCTGCGCCTCGCTCGCTTGCAGCAGCGGCAGCAGGCAGTCTACGTAAAACTGCTGGTTTGCCTCGTCAAACGGCTCCGCAAAGCTGGCCACCATCGACCCGTCCAAAAACACCAGCGTTTTTTCGGCAAGGCGCTGTGATTGTTTGTTTGATTCCTCGTTTCGGCTCTGGATATAGTCCGTCAATCGCCGCGTCTCAAGCTGAAACCGCCGCATATTCACCCGCCGATCCACCGGGTCGCCCTGGCCGCTCTCGCGCAGGTCTTGCGGGGTCATGAGGTCTACCGCTACGTCTTTCTCATAGGCTCCGCTGGGACTGTGGCGATTTTCATACCAGCCGATCTGCACCAGCGCCACGGGAATCGACAGGTCTTTGCCAGGATAAATCTGCGACCCGTCTACGGCAAAGGTGGTGACGTTCAGCAGGCGATCGCGGGCCCAGGTCAAACTCTGTTCTCGGTTTTCCCACTGAAGCGGCCAGGGCACTACACCCTGCGGCGCGTCGGCCAGGCTCTCGATCGGTCGTGCGCCCAAGTCATCGCCCGAATGCTGGGCCAGCAAGTGCGATCGCCCCGCTTCCGAAAGCTGAAAAAACTGGCGCAGCGCCGCTCGGTAGCTCTGCAAGCGCTGCACAGCCGATTGGTCAAACGCGGTGAACTGCTCCCGTCGAGCATCCAGCAGTTGCAAAATCTGAGAAGGCTTGAGCGTCATGGCAAACTTGGACACACTGACTTGAGTAATACTTAAATACTAATCTCAATACTAATTCCAAATCTCCCGCTCCAGTCCGCAACTTGCAACTTTCCCGTATCAGCGACGATTAACCTCATTCCAGTGACTAATACCTACGTATCCTACGGAGAAAAGCCTGACAGCAAAAGGAAAATCGTTGAAACTACGGAGTGCTAAATATTAAAAAAATATAAAAAATAAGAACAATCAGGAATGCTTCTATGAAGGCTCTCGGAATGCCAGTCGTAAAACTACAGACACAAGAGGTTTAAGTGAGCCTTTTTAGTTCACAACTGCTCAGCGGCTACTAGATTTCCCCGAAATGGAGCGCTGAGTAGAGCGCTGAACGGT
>JBDNCP010000285.1:0-3546 GCA_046719575.1 Cyanobacteriota bacterium | reverse complement strand
CTAAGCTCCAATTCATCTCCAATTCATCTGAGTCAACGGCCTCCGCTCTGGGACGCGATATCTCAGTATTTTTGCGAAACCTAGAATCACTTTTTATACATAAAACTTATACATAAACAGCACCGTCGGGCTGCATACACCGCTGCTAGGGGCGATCGCCTCGCGATCAAACCTGTCCCCTCGGTTGGCTTTCACAAGCATTAGACTTTGGCAGACAAAGTTCAAAGATTACATTAAGAACGACGTATAAAAGAGTACTAAATCCAAAAAATTGGGTATCTTGAATGTAGTCGAAAACACAATGCTCTGCGTTGGGTGTCATCTTTGTATCGTATGCAGCAATCTTATGCAGCATATGTAGCAATTTTATACAGCAGCATTGGATACAGCGTGTTGGATACGGCGCATTTTTGGAACGGCACGCCCTGAGTAACCGATCTCAGCGGCATCCTTTAATCACTACATCAAGAGGTTTGGATTCTTGAAAAACGCACTTACTACATGGTCTACAGCGATCGCCTCTGCGGGCATTGCGGTTCTGCTGGCAGCGGTCAATCCTGCTAGTGCAGCCAGCCTTAGCTTCTCGGCCTCTGATGGCACCCGCAGCAGCACTCCGGTTAATGTCGATATCTTTGCAAAAGATGTAGAAGACGGCGTTGAAGTCACCCTCAAGGTCAATGACTCCAACAACATTGGCGACCTGCTAGCCGTCTACTTCAACTTTGGCGGCACGTTCAACCACAACACACTGGGGGCCAGCAACGTCATCGGACAAGACGTGACAAAGGTGGCCTTTAACACCAACAACATCGTCGGTGGCAACATTGGTCAACGATTTGAAATGGCGGTTCAGTTCGGCACTGTGGGTTCTGCTGGCGGTCTGCTGACTTCTACCACCTTCAAGATTGCTCAGGCAGGTCTGACAGTGCAGGAATTTTTGAATCAGACCTTTGCAGTTCGCCTCCAGTCGGTCGGCTCTGGCCCCAACGGCGGCGGTGGCAGCGCGAAGCAATATGGCATTGCGCCAACTGCATTTGACCCTGAAAAGCCGCCCGAAGTGGCTCCTCCGACGGGCACTGCGGTTCCTGAGCCGATGACGATTCTGGGCAGCGTGGCCGCTCTAGGCGTGGGCTACTCGGTCAAGCGAAAGCAAGCCAAGCAGATCGAAGCTTGAGCATAGGCTTTGAAAATTTCTGAAGGCTAGGCGTACCTCTGAATATTTAGGTACGCCTTTTTGTGTTTCTTTGGTGCTTTTTTACGGTCTGGGAACTTGGGAATCGCAAAGGCTAAGCTGGAAGCACGAAGCGCATGAGCGCAGAACTGTTTTAACCGAACTGCGATCGCCATAATTCGACAGCTATAATCCAGCGGTGATAGTCTTCCTAGGCAGGTACGAGGAGGAATCGAGATGTTGACGCAGGCATCTTCACAGCAGGCATCTTCACAGCAGGCATCTCAACAGCAGGCATCTCAACAGCAGGCATCTCAGCAAGTCCCTTTGCCAGACCCAGGTACGTCGCTGGCAACCCCGCAAATTGTGGACTGTGGGGAGTTTGACGAGGCAACGATGAACCTGTTTTTGGCTCCAGGGCCCAATCCTTATCGCGAAACTGAGGAATTTTTGTTTGATTGCGAAATGCGGGCAGACGAAATGCCGCGCTTTGTGCGGCGATCGCTCCTGGAGTTTCAGGTGCGTTCCAATAGCGACGGCATTTTGCTAATTCGCGGGCTGCCGATTGACCCAGGGCTATACCGCATTCCCACGCCGCCCAATGCCGAGCGATCGCCCCAAAAAACCACTTTTGTCAGCGAGCGCTGTCTGGCGATGATCGGCAGCCGCTTGGGGCATCTGGTGTCTTACATTCAGGAAAAAAACGGCGACCTGTTTCAAAACCTGGCTCCGGTGAAAGGAACGGAGCATGTGCAGGTGTCTACGGGTTCCCAGACGCGGCTCCAGTTTCACCGGGAAACGGTGTTTCATCCCTATCCGCCAGAGTTTTTGCTGCTGTTTTGCCTGCGGCCCGACCACGATCACGCAGCCGAAACCACCTATGCCAGCGTCGCCCACGCCCTGCCGCTGCTGTCGGAGGCGCACCAAGATTTACTGTTTCAGCCGCTCTATCGCACCGGGATTGACTATTCCTTTGGCAATCGCGATCGCACTCAGCAGAGCAACCGCATCTTGCCCGTCCTCTATGGCCGCCGCAATGACCCGTTTTTGAACTACGACGAAGACCTGATGACCGCCACCACGCCAGAGGCAGAAGAGGCACTAGCAGCCCTGCGAACGGCGATCGCCCAAGTCTATCGCAGCATCAAGCTCGACACGGGCGACCTGCTCTGCATCGACAATCGCCGCACGGTTCACGGTCGTTCAGCCTTTACGCCCCGCTATGATGGACGCGATCGCTGGCTGCAACGGTCTTTCGTGGTGCGCGATTTGGGGCTTTCCGCCGTCGATCGGCTCCCCGGCGAACGCATTATCCGCACTACATTCGAGTAGTTTCTGTCGAGTAGTTTCTGTCCGCTTCCTAACCCCGATTTTGGATTTTGGATTGGCGATTTTGGATTTTGGCTAACCCTTAACCCCTAACTCCCCAACTCCTACTATTCCGTTCCCAAAACACGCCGTCGGCGTAGCCCTGGATGCGGCGATCGCCCTCCGCCAGCGCCAGCCGCTTTTCTGCCAGACAAGCATAAGTCTCGTCTATCTCGATGCCGACAAACTGCCGATCTAGCTTTTTGGCGACGACCGAAGTCGTGCCCGACCCCAGAAACGGGTCAAACACCACGGCTCCAGGCGGGGAACTGGCCAGAATAATTTTTGCCAGCAGCTTTTCGGGTTTTTGGGTCGGGTGGTTGGTGTTTTCGGGCATCGACCAGAAGGGAACGGTCAAATCAGTCCACAAATTTGAGGCGGCCGTCAGGCGAAAATTGCCGTCGGGCTGGCGCTGCCAGTCCTTGGGGCTGCCGTTTTGGGTGTAGGGCGCGAGGACTCGTCGCTTTAGCCGCACGGCTTCGGCGTTGAAGTAATAGTCGGGCGACATGGTGCAAAACCAGATGTCTTCTGAGCAGTTTTTCCAGTTGGCGCGGGCGGCGCGGCCCTTCTCGCGCTCCCAGGTGATGCGATTGCGGACAATGAAGTGCTGAGAAGCAACGTCGTAAAGAGCAGGGGATGATTGCCAATCGCCGCAGAGATAGACCGAGGCAGTCGGCTTGAGCGTGGGCAGCAGCAGCACCAGCCACGACTGCACCCAGGCGGCATAGTCTGCGAGCGATCGCCGCCGGACGGTTTGCCCGTTAAACTGCTTGCTCAGGTTATAGGGCGGGTCGAGGATCAGCAAATCGACGAATTCACGAGGCAGCCACGCCGCCGCCTCAAACACATCCTGGCAAATGGTGCGGTTCAGCAGTTCGTCCACTGTGGCAGGGCGATCTAGATGCAGCAGACGGGTGCAAAAGTGCGATCGCTCGGCATCGGTCAGTTGCAGCGTGCGGTTTTGGGGGGCGGGATTGCGAATCATCCCCATTCTTATAGCGAATTTT
>JBDNCP010000284.1:0-3653 GCA_046719575.1 Cyanobacteriota bacterium | reverse complement strand
AGCGTGTAGGTGTGCGTGTCAACAAAATCGGGATCAATAGTTGTAAACGTGCCAATTGCTGTTCCAACGGGCGAGTTTTCATTAACCGACTGCGGATCAAGATTAATTGCAGTGGGTGCTTCATTGACATTGATAACGGTAACGACCAACTCCCTTTCGTAAATCAAGTTATTGGGGTCGGTCGCCCGAATCTTGATGGTGTAGCTATTTTTTGTCTCAAAATCAGCCGCCGCCCGCAGTACCAAAATCGGCCCGCCTGCTCCCGTTTGAATTTCAAAACTATTGTTGTCAGGGAAACTGACCGAATCAACCAGTTGAAAATTGGTGACAGTATCTCCATCGGGGTCGATGGCAGAGAGATTGCCGATGACGGTGTCGAGCGGCGAGTTCTCCGGAAAACTGGCGGGCGTTAGCAGGATATCCGTAGGCGCAGTGCTAGTAGGCGGCGAAAACCGCTGTCCAAAGACACCAGTGCCGTTAGCATCAGGCCCCGTCCAGGCGATCACAAAATTGCCGCTGGGAGCAACACCAACGGCAGGAAAGCGCTGATCGCCTGTGGTGGTGGTGTTGACTAGAAATTCGTTACCCAGCGGAGCGCCCGTTCTGCTAAAGCGTCGCGCCACAATGCCTGTTGTGAGATTGGTTTCCGAGGGCTGGCTAAAGCTTTGCCAGGTGACGACAAAGTTGCCGTCGCTATCCATCGCCACTGTGGAATAGCGCTGCTCACCTGCGGTAAACTGGTTGACCGAAATTTCCCCTGTGAGTGGATTGCCGCTACTGTCAAACAGGCGAGCATATACGCCCCAGCCAGAGCCGTCCTGGTTTTCGCTCGACCAGGTGATAACAAAGTTGCCGCTGCTGTCGATGGCGACGTGGGAATTTTGCTGGTTGTTTGCAGTGGTGCTGTTGACGGAAATTGCTGTGCCGACCCGTGCGCCTGTGCTGCTGAACTTTTGGGCATAAACGCCATAGCCGCTGCCATCTTGCCCCACGCTCGACCAAGTGACCACAAAGCTGCCATCTGGGGCGATCGCCACATTAGAGAAACGCTGGTCAAAGTCGGTGGCTGTGTTGACCTGAACATCATCCGTGATGGCAGGGCCCGTCGGTGGTGCGATGGGCTGCGCCACACCTGCGCTGTTAAACCGCCGCACGAAAACCCCAGTGCCACTGCCGTCGCCCACATCGCTCGTCCAGGTCACGACAAATTCGCCTGTGGGAGACATCGCCACGCTGACCTCGGTCTGATCACCCAGGACGTTGGTATGAATCTGGGTTTCGCCGCCGATGCGATTGCCATCTTTGTCAAAGCGCTGGGCGTAAACGCCCGAACCACCCGTCATCGGATCTTGGATGCTTTCCCAGACCACGATGAAGTTACCGTCGGCATCGGCTGCGACACTGGCGAGCCGCTGAATATTAGGTACTGTTGTGTTAATGCGGGCATCGTTTGTGGTCAGGGCATTTGAGGCCGCGTCGAATACGCTCTGGGCCACGCCAGCACTGTCGAATCGCCGGGCGTAAATTCCCGTGCCATCGCCGTCTGGCCCCGTCCACACCACCACAAACCCGCCGCTGCCATCTACGGCGATCGCCCGGGTTGAAAACGCATCAGCAGTGAGCAGCGACGTACTCTGGCTACCTGTCGTAATCGTATTAATGGGAAACTCGGAGCCGACGAAGTTTACAGATGACATGGCAGGTTGTTCGCGATGGGCTGGGTAGATGACCGACTGAGGCTAGACGGCTAAATGAGAAACAGACGCACAAACAGACGCACAATGAGAGAGAGACGCACACATCGTACCCAAATCGGGGTATTTTCCCATCAGGGAGCGATCGCCCTTTCTCCGTATTTTCCGGTTTATTTTCGTGATCCCTTTCCTAGGCCAGTTATGGGTATAGGGAGGCACTTTTGAGCCGATTTTGAACACTCGCCCTCTATGAATTCACATCCAACCTTGCAGCCCAATCGATCGGCTCCTGACTTTTACGAAATTGTGGTAATCGGCAGCGGCATTGGCGGGCTGACGGCGGCGGCGCTACTGGCGCGATATGGACGGCGGGTGCTGGTGTGCGAGAGTCATGCAATTCCCGGCGGAGCCGCCCACAGCTTTTCGCGGCAGGGCTTTCATTTTGATTCGGGGCCGTCGTTTTATTGCGGGCTGAGCGACGGGCGATCGCTCAATCCGCTGAAGCAGGTTTTGGATGTGCTGGGCGAGTCGGTCGCCGCTGTGCCCTACGACCCGCTAGGGCATTACCACTTTCCAGAGGGAACCTTTCCGGTCTATTGCCAGGGCGATCGCTATCGGGCAGCCGTTGCCGAAATCACGCCCCAGGGTGCGCGGGAGCTAGCCGAGTTGGAGCGGCGATTCCTTCAGATTTATGACGGGCTGCGCGACATTCCCACCCTAGCGCTGCGGGCCGACTGGCAACTCGTTCCATTTCTCCTGAGTCGCTATCCCTGGGCAATGCTAAAGCTGCTGTCCCAGGTGCGATCGCTCCAGGCATCGGCGGGCGACTTGCTCGATCAGACGGTACGCGACCCGTGGGTGCGGCGGCTGGTGGATTTGGAATGCTTTTTGCTGTCGGGCTTGCCAGCGGCGGATACGGTCGCGCCAGAGATGGCGTTTATGTTTGGCGAACGCACGAATTCTGTGGTGGACTATCCGCTGGGCGGCAGCGGGGCGATCGTGCAGGCTCTCGTGCGGGGGCTGGAGAAATGGGGCGGCAGGCTGCGGCTGAATGCCCATGTAGAGCAAATTTTGGTGGAAAACGGTCGGGCGGTGGGCGTGCGGCTGCGGTCGGGCGAGGCGATCGCCGCGCAGACGGTTATTTCTAACGCCACCCTTTGGGACACCTACACGCACCTGCTCAAGCCTGAAGATTTGCCAGCGGGCGATCGCCAGAGCGCACTGCACACGCCAGCCGTAGACAGCTTCATGCACCTGCATCTGGGCATTCGCGCCGACGGGCTGGACGGGCTGACCGGACATCACGTCGTCGTGCAAGATCCGGTCGAGCGCTATGACCTGGCCGCGCCTGGCCACACCTGCATGATCTCGATCCCGTCGGTATGGGATGCCAGCCTCGCGCCGCCGGGCCACCATGTCGTTCATGCCTACACACTGGAACCCTACGACGGCTGGCAGCGCAACGCCGACTATGAAACCCACAAGCGAGAACGGGCAGAGTCACTGTATTGGGCGCTGGAGCGGGTGGTTCCCGATGTGCGCGATCGCCTCGTGCTGGAACTGATCGGCACGCCGCTGACCCATGCCCGCTATCTGCGCCGCCACCGGGGCACCTATGGCCCGGCGATCGCCGCGGGTCAGGGCTTGTTTCCCAGTACCCACACGCCGATTCGCAATCTCTATCGCGTCGGCGACAGCACTCTGCCGGGAATTGGGGTTCCCGCGGTCGCCGCATCGGGCATCCTCTGCGCCAATACACTGGTAACCCCGGCTGACACAGACGCACTGCTCAAGGAACTGGCGTGAGAACAAAGGCGCTGGGAGCGGGCGATCGCGCCACACGGCTTTCTCCCCTCTTCAGCCACAGAACAAAAAACGATAGGACAGGACTTACGCACCTGCGATGAGTTTTCTGGATTTCGGACTATTTCTCGCGGGTGCTGCCCGCGAGAAATAGTC
>JBDNCP010000283.1:0-3756 GCA_046719575.1 Cyanobacteriota bacterium | reverse complement strand
GAGATATCTAGCCGGAGATATCTAGCCGGAGATATCTAGTTGGAGATGCCCAGCCGGATAGATCTAGCCGGAAATATCTAGCCGATATTGAGCAGCACTTTGGCGATGTTGAGGTAAATCAAAATCCCCAGAATGTCGGCAACGGTGGTGATGAAGGGCGAGGCCATGAACGCTGGGTCGAAGCCCATTTTGTGAAACAGGTAGGGCAATAGCGTGCCGACGGTGGCAGCCAGAGCGGCGATCGCAATCAGACTCAGGCCCACGGTCAGCCCAATCTCCACTTTGCCTACAAACACCATCGCAATGCCCAACACCAGCACCGCCAGCACGATTCCCAGCGAAGCCCCCGCAAACAGTTCTCGCAAAATTACATTCAGCGGCTTTTTGTTTCGCAACTCATCGGTACTCAGCCCACGAATCAGCACCGTTGAAGACTGTGCCCCAATGTTGCCGCCCGTGTCGATCAGCAGCGGCGTAAAGAAGGCGAGTTCCACCACGCTGTCTAGCACCTCTTCGTATTGCGACATGATGAACACCGTGGCGATGTTGGTCACCACCAGCACCAGTAGCCAAGGCACTCGCTTTCTCAAAATCGACCAAAAGCCGCTGTCGAAATAGCTCTCGCCTTCGGAGCGCACGCCGCCAATGGCGTAGATGTCTTCCGTCGCTTCTTCTTCCAAAATGTCGATCACGTCGTCCACTGTGACCACACCCAGCAGGATGCCTTCCTGATCTACAATTGGCAGCGCCAGCAGGTCATAGCGCTGAATCAGTCGCGCCACTTCTTCTTGATCGACATCTGCCCGTGCAAAGATCACGTCGCGCTCCATCACGTCTTCGACTTGCTGATCAGGCGATGCCAAAATCAAGTCGCGCAGGGACACAGTGCCCAGCAGCCGCTTAACGGGGTCGGTGACATAGACGTAGTAGGCAACTTCTTTGTCGCGGGCCAAATCTCGAATGCGCTCCTGGGCCTGGCTGACGGTCATGTCTGCCCGCACCGAGATAAATTCGGGGGTCATGACGCGGCCAGCGGTGTCGGGCTTGTAGCCCAACAGCAGTGCCGTGGCCTGGCGTTCGCTGGGGTCGAGTTGGGCTAGCACCCGCCGCACCAGGTTAGCTGGCATTTCATCGAACAGGTTGGCCCGGTCGTCTGGAGCCATGCTCTCTACAATGTCGAGCGCTTCCTGATCACGAAATTCTTCGAGGAGCGATTGCTGCACGTCACTGTCGAGATATTCATAAACGGCGATCGCCTCTGATTTGCTCAACAGGCGAAACGCCAGCATTTGCATGGGTTTCGACAATCCCTGAATGGCCTCGGCAATATCTACAGGAGGAACCGGAACCAACAGCATCTTTGCGCCTTCGTAGTTTTTTTGCTCCAGCAGCAATTGGAGTTGATCGCGAACAATGTCGCGCAACTCGCTGCTGGATGTAGGGTTGACGGCTTGGGTCATTGCCTTTGTCCTCCTTAGCTCACAAGATCAACAGGTAAAAAATCAGCAGGATGGATAGACCGGTCGAATCAGATGCGATCGCCCTCTCCGTCACACTCCCACATTGTTCAACAAAAGCCCCACCCTGACTAGGTTAGCCAGGATGCACAGTCAGTTTTCCAAGAGTTTTCCAAAAAAATCACCACACCTGCCAATCTTTCGCTATACTTGAAAAGGCGACGCGGGATAGAGCAGCCTGGTAGCTCGTCGGGCTCATAACCCGAAGGTCAGTGGTTCAAATCCACTTCCCGCCACCAAATCGATCCCTGTTATGGGTTTCTAATTTAAGAGAAGTCGATCCTACGGTTCGGCTTCTCTTTTTGTTTTTTGCTCCGGTTTC
Source organism: Cyanobacteriota bacterium (assembly GCA_046719575.1). GTDB lineage: Bacteria > Cyanobacteriota > Cyanobacteriia > Elainellales > Elainellaceae > Thermoleptolyngbya. Next base: position 1,917 of record JBDNCP010000283.1, on the reverse strand, counting down.
CTAACTCACTTCCCAACTTTTGGCAATTTTCGGGGGAAAACTGCCTGACTTTGTAGAGGACTCCACACTCCGGCGGGTTCAGCCAGCCCGGTAGAATAGAACAGGTGATGCGAAAGCGGTGAAACGAGCATGGTTCCTAAGATTCGGCGGCCGTTGGTGGTGGGGAGCGTGGGGCTGACGGCGAGCGCCTGGTTGCTGCAACTGGGGCACCCCACTGGGGCACATTGGGGCGAAACGATTGTTTGGGGGGCGATCGCCCTGGGTGGCGGTCTGTGGTGGTTTCGGCAACAGCAGCCCGCGCCAGAACTGGATACCGATGCCGCCCTGCTCGACCGAGCCACCGTGGAGCAAGCGCTAAAGGCCCTGGAGCCGCTGCTGGATCAGCTAGAGCGAGAATCTGCCACGCCCGCAAAAGCGACGGATAGCACCGTTACGCTGTCGCTGCAACCCGGCCTGCGCGAACGCCTCGCCCTGCTGAAAACAGAACTGGATCGAGAGCAGCTCAACGTCGCCATCGTGGGCGGCAAATCTGTCGGCAAGACCACGCTGGCTCAGCGCCTCACCGCCGACTGGCTACCCAACCTGACTCAACCCGTAACGCTGACCGATACTCCAGCGCTGTTTCATGAACTGGATGCACCGTCGGAAATGGCGATCGCCGCTGCTGCTGATCTGGTCGTGTTTGTTGCATCGGGCGACATTACGGATTCGGAATTTCAAGTGCTAAAGGAACTGTCGCGCCAGCGGCAGCGCATCGTGCTGGCGTTTAACAAGCAGGATCAGTACCTACCGGGCGATCGCCCGCTGATCCTCCAGCAAATTCGGGAGCGGCTGCTGGGTCAGGTTCCGGTGCAGGAAGTCGTCGCGATTGCCGCTGCACCTGCGCCGCTAAAGGTGCGCCAGCATCAGCCCGACGGCACAATTCAAGAAATGCTAGAGCAGCCCGCACCGGATCTGTCCGCGCTGACAGAGCGACTGACTGGAATCGTCTCCGTCGCGGGGCCGCAGCTTGTGCTAAATACGACCCTGCGCCGCGCCGCCGCGTTGAAAGCCGAGATTCTGGCTGCATTGAACCAATTGCGCCGCGATCGCGCGATGCCGATCATTGAGCAGGCACAGTGGATTGCAGGCGCGGCTGCTTTTGCTACGCCGGTGCCCAGCCTCGACCTGCTGGCAACGGGCGCAATCAACGCGCAAATGGTGATGGATTTGGGTACGGTTTACCAGCAGGCGTTTTCGGCAGACCAGGCGAAGGCGATCGCCTCCACAATGGCTGAAACGATGGTGAAGCTGGGGCTGGTGGAAGTCTCAACTCAGGCGATCGCCCCCTTGCTCAAGAGTCACCTAGCCACCTTTGCCGTAGGTGGAGCGCTGCAAGGCGTAAGCGCAGCCTACCTCACCCGCGTCGCTGGTCTCAGCCTGGTGAACTATTTTGAGGAGCAAAGTCCGACGGCGGCTCCGGCAGGTGAGTTTGCCCTAAAGCGCGATCGCCTGATTCAGGCTATCAAAGCCGTCTTTCAAAACAACCAGCGCACGGACTTTTTGCAAACCCTGGTGCAGCAAGCCGCCAAACAGCTTGCCCCGGCCACGACTCAGCCCGTCGCGCTGTCTACCACCACACCTGTCCCAGAATCCGTCAGTGCCCAAGCCCAAGTCACCCGCTAAACATCATCAGCGCGTCATGAAGCTGTTTTGCTAAAGCGCTGCGAAATCGCCTGCTTTGAGCCGCTGCTCAACAACAGCGGCTCATTTTTGATCATTTTTATTGAAAAATTCTGGCAAAGCTATTTAATACTCCGTAAATTAAGTTTTCTCACATTGCTAGGTTGCCTCATCGATGCGAATAGCTTGGTAATGCCGCTGGAATTTATTGCGGGCGGTTTCAATCGAAAATTGCCAGTTAATCTTGATGCGCTG
>JBDNCP010000282.1:0-3783 GCA_046719575.1 Cyanobacteriota bacterium | reverse complement strand
CATTGGTTAACAGACAAACAGTTCTTAATCTATCTTAATCGTCTGCACCATTGAAAACAGCATTGCTGCTCTAGTTTTCCTAGCTTCACTTCCTAGTTTCATCGGTTTTATCAGTTTTATCCTAATATTTCCTCAAACTGGAGCTTCATCACCTCCGAGTCATAGCAGTTGGCCAACACAAACTTCTGTGTCACCTGCCAGATTTCCGCGGCAGGAGTTTCCCAGTCATCCCACAGGCTCTTTGTCCGGGGCTGCTCTTTGTCCGGGTTGGCTGATATTTTTTGCAAAACTGGCGATGAACCCCTGCACACAAGATCGCCGCACACAAATCCAGCGTTCTGCCCAATGCCCAAAATGCTGGATGACAGCGCGTCAGCCCGTCGTCAATCGGTCATAGCTGCCGTAGTTGCTGGACTCATGGAAAAGTCATGGAAAACTCTCTGCTGGATTCCCGCCGACTTGCAGTTAGTGTGGATATAGCGCAGCGTGTTCCGCGCCCGACGCTAGTCGCTCAGCGGAACCCCCTTGCTGTGATAGCGCTTCTCCAAAAAGTACCCTGTATGATTAAACCTCTTGCATGAATGCTGTTTTGAGGGCGTGAAGCGTGGCGCGGCGGTACCGCGCCACGCTTCACGCAAGAGATCTATTCAGCATCCGATTCAGGCACGTGGCGCTACACCAGTTCAGCCAGTGCATGATTTTCGACAGAGAGGGGGCAAGCCCTGCCTGCTCCAAAAAGCTCAAACTTAAACCGACAGGACTTACGCACCTGCGATGAATTTTTTGGATTTCGGACAATTTCTCGCGGGCTGCACCCGCGAGAAATTGTCCAACTGCGTAAGCCCTGATCGACTTAAATCGACGCAACGAGCTTCGCTTCTTGCTCCTTGGAAATCACGCGCCCCTCGTCTTCAAATCCCGCGATCTGGTCAAAGTTGAGGTAGCGGTAGAGATCGCCCGCAAACGGGTCAATTTTCTTCGTCACGATTTCCATATACTCGTCTACGGTGGGAATGCGCCCTAGCAGCGCACACACCGCCGCCAGTTCTGCCGAACCGAGGTAAACCTGCGCGCCCTTACCCATGCGGTTGTTGAAGTTGCGGGTAGACGTAGAGAACACCGTCACGCCGTCGTCTACGCGGGCTTGGTTGCCCATGCAGAGGGAGCATCCGGGCATCTCCGTTCGAGCGCCAGCGGCAGCAAAAATGCCGTAATAGCCCTCTTCGCGAAGCTGCTGCTCATCCATGCGGGTCGGCGGCGCAATCCATAGGCGCACTTTTGCTGGGCCAGCGCCCTCCAGCACCTTTGCCGCCGCGCGATAGTGGCCAATGTTGGTCATGCAGGAGCCGATAAAGACTTCGTGGATCGGGTCGCCAGCACATTCCGACATCAGCTTGATGTTGTCGGGGTCATTGGGAGCAGCTACTAGGGGTTCCTTGATCTGATCGAGATCGATTTCGATCACGTCGGCATATTCTGCGTCAGGGTCGGCACTCATCAGCGAGGGATTCGCCAGCCACGCCTCCATCTTGCGGACGCGGCGGAGGATCGTGCGGGCATCGCCATAGCCGCGTGCCACCATGTTTTTCAGCAGCGCCACGTTCGATCGCAGATATTCTGCCACTGTCGCTTCGCTGAGCTTGATGGTGCATCCGGCGGCCGATCGCTCTGCTGTGGCATCTGTTAGCTCAAAGGCTTGCTCTAACTGCAAATCTGGCAGACCTTCCATTTCGATGATCTTGCCAGAATACACATTCTTCTTGTTTTCTTTGGCAACGGTCAGCTTGCCCTGCTGGATGGCAACGTAGGGAATCGCGTTGACCACGTCGCGCAGCGTCACGCCCGGTTGCAGTTTGCCCTTAAAGCGCACCAGCACCGACTCTGGCATGTCCAGCGGCATCACACCTAGAGCAGCGGCAAAGGCTACCAGCCCAGACCCAGCGGGAAAGGAAATGCCCAGCGGGAAGCGGGTATGGGAGTCGCCCCCCGTGCCCACCGTATCTGGCAGCAGCATCCGGTTTAGCCAGGAGTGGATGATGCCGTCGCCGGGCCGCAGCGACACGCCGCCACGAGAGGTGATGAAATCAGGCAGTTCGTGGTGAGTTTTGATATCGACGGGCTTGGGATAGGCGGCGGTGTGGCAGAAGCTCTGCATCACCAGATCAGCGCTAAAGCCGAGGCAGGCCAGTTCCTTTAGCTCGTCGCGGGTCATGGGGCCGGTGGTGTCTTGAGAGCCGACGGTGGTCATGATCGGTTCGCAGGATGTGCCAGGGCGCACGCCAGGAAGACCACAGGCTTTGCCCACCATCTTTTGGGCCAGGGTGAAGCCTTTACCCGTGTCGGCGGGCATTTGCGGGCGGATGAACAGGTCGCTAGGCGGCAGACCCAAGGCAATGCGGGTTTTGTCGGTGAGCGATCGCCCAATCAGCAAAGGAATGCGCCCCCCTGCCCGCACTTCGTCCAAAATCGTGTCAGGCTTCAGCGTGAAGGTAGAGATTATGTCGCCCGCTTCGTTGGTGATTTCGCCCCTGTAGGGATAAATCGTGATCACATCGCCCGTTTCCATCTTCGTCACGTCGCACTCGATGGGCAACGCACCAGAGTCTTCCATCGTGTTAAAGAAAATGGGCGCAATCTTGCCACCGAGACAGTAGCCCCCCGTGCGCTTGTTGGGCACAAAGGGAATGTCTTCGCCGATGTGCCAGAGGACGGAGTTGGTAGCAGACTTGCGGGAAGAGCCAGTGCCCACCACATCGCCGACGTAGGCCACAGGATGGCCCTTTTTCTTCAGTTCTGCGATGGTTTCTAGAGAACCGGGCTGGCGCGTTTCCAGCATCACCGTTGCATGGAGGGGAATGTCAGGGCGGGTGGTGGCGTGGGGCGCGGGCGAGAGGTCGTCGGTGTTGGTTTCGCCCGGCACTTTAAACACCGTGACTGTGATGGCTTCTGGTACGGGCGGGCGGCTAGTAAACCATTCAGCGTTGGCCCAAGCGGTCATGATTTGCTTCGCTGGCTCGTTGCCGCTCTCTGCAAGTTCCTGAATGTCGTGGAAGGCATCGTAAACCAGCAGCGTTTTGCTGAGGGCAGTCGTAGCAGTGGCGACGACTTCTGGATTAGGCGAGTGCAGCAGATCAATGAGCGATCGCACGTTGTAGCCGCCCATCATCGTGCCTAGTAGTTCCGTGGCATACTGGGGCGAGATTAATGGGCTGGTGGCTTCTCCTTTGGCGATCGCCGTCAAAAAGCCTGCCTTCACATAAGCGGCCTGATCTACTCCTGGCGGAATGCGATCGCGCAGCAGACTGACCAAAAATTCCCCTTCACCCGCCGGTGGATGCTTCAGCAGTTCGCACAGTTCAGACGTTTGCTCAGCAGACAGCGGCAGCGGCGGAATCCCCAGCGCCGCCCGCTCTGCTACATGATTACGATAGGCTTCCAGCATGATTAATTCTTGCTCCCAGACACCAGCGAAAGGGCGTGAATGATGTTAAACCGATGTTGCGCCGATTTCAAGCACACCGATTTCAAGACCATCATCTTATCTCTACGCTAGCGTGGCGAGAGTTAATAGTGAGCAGTTTGGGTCGAGAGAGAGCAAGACAGGGTGACAGGACGAGAGACGGAAAAAATAAAAAACGAAGAACAAAAAACGGAACCTCTTCGTTCTTCTCTCTTCGTTCTTCTCTCTTCGTTCTTCTCTCTTCGTTCTTCTCTCTTCGTTCTTCTCTCTTCGTTCTTCTCTCTTCGTTCTTCTCTCTTCGTTCTTCTCTCTTCTCTCTTTCC
>JBDNCP010000281.1:0-3807 GCA_046719575.1 Cyanobacteriota bacterium | reverse complement strand
GAAGGCTATGGCGTGGTGAATAGTAGCGTGCATGGTGGCAGCGGCGATGACCTAATCACCATTTCAGGAACCACCTTTGCCATTCAGGATGCGCTGATTTCCGGCGGCAGCGGCGACGACACGTTTCAGGTGGGCATGGGTCAAGGAACGCTGGATGGCGGCGCAGGGAATGATCTAGTGATTCTGGATTTTCTCGATTTGCAGGCCATGACGCTGACAGCATTGGGAAATAACGGTCTGCGAATTGTAGGAACGCAAGACGGACAAGGTAAAGATGCAAGCTGGACGCAAACGATCCGGAATATGGAACGCTTCCGTGTCGGCAGCAATGTATTCCACACACCAAGCGATCTGATTCACTTTTTGCAAACGGCTGGGTAAGCTTCCAGATACGCGCCGTGCCCCGCTTCAAACCCGTACCACTGGAGCCGCCACTACGCCCGACTGTTCCAAAAATGCGCCCGCCCGCAGCACGAGCGCCTCATGATAGGGCGCAGCAATGATCTGCACGCCGAGAGGCAACTCGCCCGACTGTTGGACGGGCACAGATAAGATTGGTAGCCCAATCAAGGAGAGCGGTTGTGTATACAATCCCAGGTTGGGGCGGGTTAACATTTCCTGACCACCGATGGTCATGGTTTCCTGCCCGATCAGCGGTGCAGCGCAGGGGGTGGTAGGCGCAAGGATCAAATCAACTCGCTGGAACAGTTCCGCTAGGCGATCGCCATACCAGCGCCGAAACCGCTGCGCCTGGAGATACCAACTGGCGGGCACGAGCGCACCAGACAAAAAGCGATCGCGCGTGGCAGGGTCAAAGTCGTAGGGGCGTGTCTTTAGGTTTGGCAGGTGCAGATTGCTACCTTCGCAGGTGGTAATTAGATACGCAGCAGCGCGGGCGCGATGAGCTTCGGGTAAGATAACGCGCTCCGTTGCGCCAAGAGCCTGAGCGACCATTTCCACAGCAGCAAAAACCTCTGGCTGCCCACCTGTAGCAAAATAGCCATCGGCAACGGCAATTCGCAATCCATCAATGCCCTTACTCAGTTGCGGCAGGGTGGGTTGGGCGGGTCGGGGACTGCACACCGGATCGCGGGGGTCGGGCCCGTGCATCAGATCAAAGCTGAGGGCGATATCGCGCACCGAGCGGGCGAAGGGGCCGATATGGTCAAGACTGGCACAGAATAGTGCAGAGCCAGCGCGAGAGATTCGCCCGTAGGTCGGCTTTAACCCAAAAATGCCGCAAAATGCTGCTGGAACGCGGATTGAACCGTTTGTATCTGACCCCAGCGAGAGGGGGACTAGCCCACCCGCCACTGCCGCTGCCGAGCCGCCCGATGAGCCGCCCGCTACTCGGCTCAGGTCGTGGGGGTTGTGCGTTGCGCCATAGTGGCTATTTTCCGTCACAAATCCGTAGGCGTATTCATCCATATTCAGCCCGCCCAGCAGCACTGCGCCCGCCTTCCGCAGGGCGGCCACCGTCGTCGCATCCGTTGTGGCTGGCGGATGATCGCGGTTGATTTTGGAGCCTGCCAAGGTCACTACGCCTGCAATATCCAGCAAGTTTTTGACCGCAAAGGGCACGCCTGCCAGCGGTCCCGGATCTTGCCCGGCGGCGATCGCCCGATCCACCGCCGCCGCATCTTGCAACGCCTGCTCCCGCAGCACGTTGGTAAAGGCGTTTAGCTTGCTATCCACCGCGTCAATTTGCGCCAGCGCAGCCGCCACCACAGACTCAGCAGTCATCTTCTGGGCGCGAACCGCAGTGGCGATCGCAGTTGCATCCGCATGGGAGAGGTCGAGCATAGGAGGTTTTAGGGGATTTGGGAGGCCTGGGGTTTGGGGTTGCTGGGTGGCTCAGTCCCGCCATTCCCCCGTCAGTCCACCCGTCCCGTTAGGCATAAACACTGCTGCACTCTCTGTCTCTGGCGGCAGGGGAAACTCTAGCACAAGCTGGGCGATCGCCGCTGTGCGTTCCAGGTTGGCGATAACGCCGGGTTTACAGTCCGGGGGAATGGGCAGACCGATCAGGGCGGCAGCGTGTTCGGCATAGCGTTCTAGGTCGATAGCGTCGGCAGAAGACATGGCAGGCGAGTAGGGGATGCAATTCCCACCAGTCTATGGGGTGGGTTCGTCAGAATCAAGACGGGTGTGGGATATCGCTACAAAATATTTCGATTTTCAGCAACTTACTCCAGACGGGTTGTGTCTATTTCTCTGGTGTGTTTCTTATATGTTTCTTAACAAGGAAGTTCCTGATGAAAAAAGTTTTCTGGATGACGATGGCCGCAGGGTTGTTGGCCAGCGCGGGGGCGATCGCCCTGTCGTTGCCCCAGATGTCGATTGCAGGCGGGCAGCGGGGTGGCACGCGCGTTCGCGTTAGTGAAGACGGCACCCAGCTCCGGCTGACTTCGCAAGGGCGATCGCAGACCATTTCGGCAAACAGCATGAACGTGCGCGTTCTGGACGGGGTGAACTGCGAAAGACTGCAAATTGAGCCAGAGCAAACGCTGAACGGGCAGCGGTTCCATCCTTCTGTCGGCATTGATCCGCAAACGGGCAACGTCGCTGTAGGCGTAATTCTGCAAGAATGTGTAGAAACCCAACTCAGCGCCGTATTTGTCATCGACCCCCAGGGCAGCGGCCACGCCCTCTATCGGGTACAGGTTCCGGGCGAACGGATATTGCAGGACGAGTTCACCACCTACCCGATGCGGGATTTAATCAATATTGGCTATCTAGGGAGTGACCTATTGGTGAAGCACGGCGACGCTTCTGGTTCTGCGGCGATTATGGTGTTCACTCTATCGGGTACGCCTGCTGGCCAATACGCAGGCTGTGTTTATACGGCTATTGAGGAAGGTAGAGGGCTATGCCCGCCAGACTCTGTAGCCAATTAGTCCGTTTATTCCGCGCAACCTAAGACCGAAGAAACGCAGGACAGACGTTGGGATGGTTTTTACCAGCCGGAGATCTGCCCTGCGTCGATTTATCTTAGCTTATCTTTTCAGGCTCAGTCAGTTCACTCTGTCTGCACTGTTTTATCTCAACTCTCCTAAATAGCACCACGAATAAAACTGTCGGAGAGCCTGCAAACGCTTGACGGATAATCCAAAATCACAAATCCAAAATCGCAAATCCAAAATCGAGAATTGATCTGACTCGTACTTTGTTGAGATGATCGGATTCGGTCTACATCTGCTGATTTGTGCAGCCTGCTTGGCTAGATAGCTATTTATTCCGACTGCCATCTAGGTCGCGGAGATGCTGTTCGACTGAACGCATGTAGCGCGAATCATTCAACGCTTCGGGCAACAGACGACCATCGGCGATCGCCGCTCGAATCACATCCGCTGCTGTGATGCGCCCCGCCTGATGAGCCGCACTCAACCGCCCAAAACCCGGCACACCTCGATCATTAAAAGTGCCATTTCGAGCCAAATTAACCAATCCAAATGGGTTTACGCCATAGGGGCCAGTTCTAGCAAGGGACGGAGGAGCCGCCGCGCCAGCAAATAAAATCGCAGATAAACCAGCCAGTACAAATCGTTTCAACATAACCCAAGGCCTCCATAACGTTTGCGAATCTGACCTCAGCAGCCGTCTTGAGGGGAACGCTTGCAGCTTGCGGCTGGCTGAAAGTCTATGCCAATCAAGATGACACCCCCCCCTGAGGAACCGCTGATAGGTGGCTAAGATAAGCTTAAAGACTCACTGAACAAACCTGAGTTATGAAACAGAACTGTGGCGGGTGGAGGTAAAAAGGGCGATCGCCCCTCTCCAACCCGCAGCGTCTCCACAGATATTTCA
>JBDNCP010000280.1:0-3853 GCA_046719575.1 Cyanobacteriota bacterium | reverse complement strand
GCGACGGGCCAAGTTTCGGCTCAGGTCTGGGTGGTGGAGGATGTGAGCCAAGTGCCGCCAGACTTTCCGGCTGGGCAACTGCTGGTGATGTCGCATCTGCCGCCGATGTGGCTGGGGCTGATGCAGCGGGCGAGTGGCATTGTGACAGAGCAGGGTGGCATGACCAGCCACGGCGCAATTTTGGCACGAGAATTGGGCATTCCGGCGGTGGTGGGTGTGGCAGGCGCGACGCAAATCCTGCGGACGGGCGACTGGGTAAAGATAGATGGCGATCGCGGCTTGGTGTATCGCCTCTCCTCTGTGCCAGACCCCTCTCCAGACAGGTTCCATCCTGAAATGGCTCTATTGCCCGCTGTGAAACAGGAGGAGCCGGGGGGTTCTTTGTCTCCCCGCACGCAGACCCAAGTCATGCTGGCGCTGGGCCCGTCCGTCAATTTAGAGGCGGTGGCCAGTTTGCCGAGCGCCGGGGTGGGGCTGCTGCGGGCAGAGCATTTGCTGCTGCCGCTGTTGCCTCAGGGATGGGGCTGCTCCAAGCGTGGGGGAACAGCTCCACAAGATGCGCTGTCCAGAGAGGGGGCAACCGAGCTACCGGAAGAGATTGGCTGCGAAGAGATTGGCTGCGAAGTAGTGGAGGCGATCGCCCAAAAGATTCTGCCCATTGCTGCCGCCTTTGCGCCCCGCCCAGTCTTTTATCGGTCGCTAGACGTGCGATCGCAAGATTTTCTGGGCGCTCTTTCCAGTTCCCCGCCTATGTCTCCGGAGCCAAACCCGACTTTGGGAATGCACGGCACCTTTAGCTACACAAACAGCCCCGCTTGGTTTGATGCGGAGCTTGCGGCGCTGCGGCAGGTGCAACAGGCTGGCTATGCCAATATTCGACTGATTTTGCCCTTTGTGCGGGGGGTCGAAGAGGTGCGCTTTTGCCGCCAGCGGGCACTGGAGGCAGGATTATGGGATGCGCCCGACTTTCAGCTTTGGATCATGGCAGAGGTGCCATCGGTGCTGTTTCTGCTGCCGGAGCTGGTGCAGGCAGGGGTGCAGGGCATCGCGATTGGCAGCAACGACCTAGCTCAACTCCTGCTGGCAGCCGATCGGGATCTGCCGCAGCTTTCCGAAGCGTTTCCGCCACGCCACCCCGCTGTGCAGCGTGCCATTCAGCACCTTGTCCAAACTGCCCACCAGCTTGGCATTCCCTGCACGCTCTGCGGCGAGTTGCCAGGGCAGCATCTTGACCTAATAGAAGAATGGGTGCGCTGGGGAATTGCCGCGCTCTGTGTAGCCCCTGGCGCGGCCCGCAGCGTGCAATGGGCGATCGCCCGTGCCGAAACGGTCATTGCAGAGCGCGAACTGCTGGGATGAGCAATTTACCGAAACCAGAAGGTGATGGAGTGACGAAGGCGCAAAATCCCTCGGACACCTTGCTCTCAACATCCAATCCTCCAATCACTCCAATACGGCTCCGCGCTCGACTACACTTCCTGATTCAGCTTTTCCTCGTGCTTCATCACGGCCCAGAGTCCGTGAATTGCGCCAGGAACAAAGCCCAGAAGCGTCAGCAGGATATTGATCAGCAGCGTGGAGCTAAACCCATAGGTCAGATACACGCCAATGGGGGGCAACAGCACCGATAGAAGAATGCGTACTAATTTCATAAGCCACCTACTCAATCAATAGGAATGGGAACGTCGCTAGAGCAGTCGTATGAACCTGCGGCCCACGATTTAGAGCCAAGTTCAAAACTTCAGAAATCTAAAGAACTTTGAACAACAGGTGCAGTGAACTGTACTTTTCCATAGTAGCGAACTATTATCTTTGGAAACGGTTCCCAAAACAGATTTAGTGGGTAAATTCCGAACCCAAATGTTACGGAGATCACATCTATTGATTTTGTGATTATTTCTGTGATTATTTGTTTCTCGTTCTTCAGGAATGGAGCTTCGGTATCCCCCCCCTCTCAAAGGTCGGAAATTACCCTTTTTAGAGGTTCGGTGGTAAATAATTAGTGGTTTGGTGGCAACTGACTTGCAAATGACTAAGGTGTTAAGTTTTACCTGAATTTCACGGCTCAGGGCTTCGATGATTCGTCAGACGATTTATCAACTTAATTTTCGAATTAATTTTCGACAAGGCTCTGGATTGCTTTATTGGCAAGCTTTTGGAGCTTTGCTGGATAGGCAGGATTTAGAACTTTAAGTAGAGCAAGCATAAATTTTGACATTGTGCGATTCAAAACAGGTCGTATTTTCTAAATCAATTGAGTAGAGATGACCATAAAGACAGATGCTTTAGTGTGAAATTAATCGGTACTATACTAAATCTATGAGATGAAGTGATGTGAATGGAGTGAATCAAGCGTTCACTAGTTAATGGTTATCCATGCCAGTTATCCGTCTAATGTCCATCCTGTTGAACCATTGCGATCGCAGGGTGCGCGAGATGGCAAAAAGCATTAGTGAAACGGCGATTCACGGATTCGATAAAGACTTCAAGTTGTTTTGATTCAACCTGGATGGAACTGCTATGTTGGGATATTTTTTGACAACTCTGATTACAGCCTTGAGCCTGCTGGTAGTAGATATTGTGGTGCCGGGTGTGACCCTGGCAAACTTCCCTGCTGCGCTGCTAGCAGGCGTATCGATCGGCATTGTGAATACGCTGGTCAAGCCCGTGCTGTCGCTGCTGTCGCTGCCGATTAACTTCCTCACGCTGGGCTTGTTCGGCTTCGTGGTAAATGGGTTCTGCTTCTGGCTGGCATCGCTGTTTGTGCCTGGATTTGCCGTCAGTGGATTGCTGGCGTTCCTGCTGGGACCAGTGGTGTTGACCTTTGCCAGCACCCTTCTGAACCGCTACTTTGCTGAGAAGGGAGCCGCGAAGACGCTGAACGCTGGCTCTAAGCCTGCGGTGACGCTGGAAACGAAGGAAGTTGAGAAAGCAAGCTAGTGGTTTGTCAGCTTTTAGTTGTCAACTTTTAGTTTTTGGGTAGATCCTGTCAGGATTTACCCAAAAACTGGCTATGACGCAGCACCAGAGGCTGGCATCACAGGGGCTGGCATCAATTGTCTAACCTGTCTAACCAGCATGAGGGTCTAATCAGCAATAGGTTTCCTGCAAGAGGTTCAACCCCTGCACTGGCCCCTGCACTGGTTTGTTTGGGCAGGCGCGATCCAGCTGATCCCTTAAGGTTTCTGAGCTTATCTGAGCTGAATGGATGATCCGAATGGATAACGCGCCCCAGGCAGTTTGGTCTGCTCTGAGAGACGACTATGAGGGATAAGACTGTGAGTCGGGGCGATCGCCCTGATTTTTTAACCTTATTACGTCAATATTAAGTTTATTACGTCAATATTAAGTCAATTTTTATTAAGTCAATTTTTCATCCAACCTTCAATTTTTCATCCAACCTTCCAAAGCCACTTTGCGAAATCGCTTTACAAAACAGCTTTACAAAACAGTTGGTAGAGCAGGTTGGCTGCATACGTTCTACATGCATTCACGTTGCTGCAAACGCGGCCTGTCGCGGGTTTTCAATACTACGACGGGACTATGACGGGGAAAAAGTGTGGGACAACTTGGCTGTCGGAGATGCGACGCGATTCGTCCGTTAACTTGAATAATCCGTTAACTTGAATGATAAGCATGACGAATATGCAATCGAGATTTACTGGCAAGCTCGTTGACTGACAAAACATTTACCGCTGGCGGCTGGAAGCTGCGCCTACACGGGCAAAACCCGCCTACGCGGGTTTTGGATAAGGGTAGAGAGTCGGCGAAGGCCGACTTCGTTGATGTTGCAGCGGTTTCAACCGCCTAGTGCCCAGGTTTTGTCAGTTAGGCAGGTTGGCAAGACGGGAAA
>JBDNCP010000028.1:0-38385 GCA_046719575.1 Cyanobacteriota bacterium | reverse complement strand
TCAATGCCTTAATCAATGCCATAGCAATACCTCAGCAATCTCTCCAAGTCCGTCTAGCTTCGATGCGACCCCGGTTTGAAGACTGGAGTGACGCTGGAATAGGTCTGGAATCAGTTCAGGGCGATCGCCACTTAGATTGCTGAACGACAAGACGTGAAGGCAGGCCTTAGCGCAATCCGTAGCCAAACACACTCGTAGGAACACTTATTTGAATCTTTATAGAAGGGGCGATCGCCCTTAAAGATTACGCAAATGTACGGAAATGCGCTGGCGCAAAACTCGCGGTGCAGACTATCTTTCAGGGATCGTGACTTGTGTTTCCACTCGGTATCGGTTTTGAGTCTCCATGCGTCTGTATGGGTTCAGGATTTAGCCAGGGATTTAGCTAGAGATTTAGTCATAGCAGGAGCTTCGAGCCTAATTCTAGTCAAGAATTCCGGTCAGGCTGTTTTAGTCGATTTTCTTGCGGCAGGATTCAACCGATCCAGAACGCTAAATCCTCAATCCTGAACCCTGAACCCGGCTGAATCTAAATTTCTCTTTATCTCTTATCGGGGTGAAATTAGTTTGTGATGCAAACCGTACTATCAGAACTATCAGAATCTCTGCGCTCTGAATTTTCGCCAGTCTACACCTCCGAAATCACGGTTGTGGAGCCTGTGGGCGCACTCAATGCCGCCAATGCAGCCCTGTTTCAACGTCAGTTGGCCACCCTTCTAGCATCAGATTGTTCGTCTGTTTTGGTGGATCTCAGCCAGGTGGAAACGCTCGACAGTGCAGGACTAATGGTGTTGATTTCGGCGCAAACGTCTGCTCATCAGCGCCAAAAGCGATTTGGCATCTGCGGTGTTTCGCCCTCCATTCGCATCATTTTTGAAGTGACGCAACTCGACCGGGCATTTACCCTGTTTGAGAGCCGGGCTGACTATGAGCGATCTCTCGCAACTTGAAGCGGCGGCCCCCAACTCCTCCTCAATTTCGTCCCTGTTATCGCTGAACAGGGGACGAGAAGGTGTTTGTGGGGCAGCAGCCATCCTAAATCCTGGCTACCAAACCTCTTGCATGAATGCTGTTTTGAGGGCGTGAGTCATAGCGCGGCGGTACCGTGCCACGACTCAATCCTGATCAATCTTTTGTCGCTGTCCCTGCTTCATCTGTCGTCTCGCGCCGATTCACGCTGCACACCAATCGTCCTCGTATACTGATTGGGTAGGGTTTAGTTAAGAGGCTGGTTTTCTGTGGCGATCGCCCTCGAGCAATTGCTTACCCCCGACATCGCCCGTCCCGCCCGATATCTGGGCAACGAGCTAGGGGCTGTTCACAAACCCTGGTCGGATGCAGACATTCGCTGGGTGCTGACCTATCCCGAAGTGTATGAAGTCGGCGCGTCTAACCTGGGGCACATTATTCTCTATAGCATTCTCAACGCGCAGCCTCGCCAACTGTGCGATCGCGCCTACTTGCCCGGCCCCGACCTAGCCGCCAAGCTCAAGGAGTCCGACACGCCGCTGTTTGCTGTCGAGTCTCACCGTTCCCTCAGCGATTTCGACATTCTCGGCTTCAGCCTCAGCTACGAGTTGGGCGCAACCAATATTTTGGAAATGCTCAGCCTGGCCCAGATTCCCCTCACTTGGCAAGAGCGGCGGCAGGCTGCTGCTTGGAACGTCGAGCAGGGCAGTTTTCCGCTGATTTTTGCAGGTGGGCAAACGGCTACGTCTAATCCCGAACCCTACGCCGATTTTTTTGACTTCATTGCCCTCGGCGACGGTGAGGAACTGTTGCCCGAAATCGGGCTGGTGCTGCAAGAGGGCAAGGCGCAGGGCCTAAGCCGCGAGGAACTGCTGCTGGATCTGGCGCAGGTTCCGGGCGTGTATGTGCCTCAGTTTTATGAAATGGCGGCGGATGGCGCAGTGCGTCCCCTGCGGGCGGATGTGCCGGAGCGGGTGCTGCGCCGGGTTGCTCCGCCGATGCCGGCCTATTCCATCGGGCTGGTTCCCTATGTGGAAACGGTTCACGATCGTCTGGTGGTGGAAATTCGCCGGGGCTGCACGCGGGGCTGTCGCTTTTGCCAGCCGGGAATGCTGACCCGCCCAGCGCGAGACGTTGCCCCAGAGCAGGTGATCGAAACCATCGAGCAGGGAATGCGGGCAACGGGCTACAACGAATTTTCGCTGCTGTCGCTCAGTTGCTCCGACTATCTGGCGCTGCCTGCGGTGGGGCTGGAAATCAAAAATCGCCTGAAGGACGAAAATATTTCCCTCAGCCTGCCCAGCCAGCGGGTCGATCGCTTTGACGAAAATATTGCCAATATCATTGGCGGTACGCGCAAGGGTGGCCTCACCTTCGCGCCAGAAGCGGGAACCCAGCGCCTCCGCGACATTATCAACAAAGGCTTAACAAATGAGGAACTGCTGCGGGGTGTCAAAACCGCCTATGAGCAGGGCTGGGACCGGGTGAAGCTGTATTTCATGATTGGGCTGCCGGGAGAGACGGATGCCGACGTGCTGGGCATTGCCGAAACGATGCGGTGGCTCCAGCGGGAATGCCGGCTGAAGGGGCGCAAGCCGCTGGGCTTTAACGTAACGATTTCCAACTTTACGCCCAAGCCCCACACGCCGTTTCAGTGGCATTCGGTGTCTACGGCAGAGTTTGAGCGCAAACAAAAGCTGTTGCAGCAGGAATTTCGCACGATTCGCGGCCTCAAGGCGAATTTTACTGACGTGCGGATCTCGGCGATGGAAGATTTCGTCGGGCGGGGCGATCGCCGCTTGGGAGCCGTTGTGCGCCGCGCCTGGGAACTGGGGGCCCGCGAAGATTCCTGGTGGGAAAGCCTGGAGCGCGCCTTTGCGGCCTGGACAGAGGCGATCGCCGAAGCCGGACTCACCTGGAAATATCGCCAGGTCGAAAGCGGCGAGTGGAACCTGTTCGGTAACCCTGCCCCCGCCTCTGACTGCCCCACGCCGGACTATGCCGCGCCGCTGCCTTGGGATCACATCGACACAGGCATTAGCAAGGCCTGGCTCCAGGAAGACCTGCGCCGCGCCCTAGAAGCCGCCACCGTGCCCGACTGCTCTTTTGACGGCTGCTCTCATTGCGGCGTTTGCGGGGCAGACTTTGGGCATAACGTCGTCGTGCCCCCACCCCCGATTCCCCAGTTTCAGCAGCACTTTACGCCCGAAACCCACCGCGCCCAGCGGCTGCGGGTGCGCTATGGCAAGCTGGGCAGCATGGCGCTGATTGGGCATCTGGATCTGCTGCGGCTGTTTGACCGCGCGATTCGCCGCGCCGCGCTGCCAATTGCCTACACGGGCGGCTTTCACCCCAGCCCCCGCATTATGGTGGCCAGCGCCCTGCCGCTGGGGGCTACCAGCACGGGCGAAGTGGTGGATTTTGACCTGACGCGGGTCATGGAGCCTGCTGAGTTTCTGGAAAAGCTGGCAGCCCAACTGCCGTCGGAGATCCCTCTCTACAGCGTAGAGGCGATCGCCCCCGACAGCCCCACCGCCACTCAGCAGCTTGCCCAGGCGGAGTACACTCTGGCGATCGCCCTCTCCGACACCGCAGCCCCGCCGCTCTCGCCCCAGCAGCCAGCCCAGTGGGTGGAGTCGATCCTCGCCGCCAGCGAACTCTGGTACGACCAGACCACCAAATCGGGCAAGGTGCAGCAAATCAACTTGCGCGATCGCCTCAGCGGCCTGTCCCGGATTTCTGCCGATGCGCTGCCAGACTCCATCGCCGCAGCCCTGGCAACGGTTGAACCCGACCGGGCGATCGCCCTCCGCTATATCGGCAGCTATCGCAACGACGGCACACTGCTGCGCCCAGAACACGTCGTTCACCTACTGGAACAGGTCAGCCAGCAGCCCCTGCAACTGCTCCACAGCCACCGCGATCGCCTGATGTTCTAGCGCCTCCTTACCCACTGCCTACCCCACCATCCAGGCCAGAACAGTGCGCTTTTTAACAGATCCCTCCTTTTATCTGTCTACAATTTAGATGGAGAAGTAGATAGACCAAATTAAAATAAATCCTAAACCCTGCGCGGGCGGCGCAGGAACCCTGGGTTTTATGTTTATCTATGTCTACTGACTTGAATTTAGATATGGAGTTCGTATTAATTCTCAATGTTGGATTTGCGATTTTGGATTGCTAGTCAAGCATCTGCGGGGCTTCTGGCAATCTCATTCATAACTCCAGTGAGCAGAATTGATATTCAATACGTTTTGTCGAAACACCTTAAATTGAGGTATCTCATGAGGTATTTCAGGTGAAGCCTTCACACCCCACACCCGGAGCGGCGGACGTTTTGAGCCTTGGCCACAGCATTTTTGCATCCCTATTCCCCCATGTGATAGGAATTGTTCAGCGGCTTGTAGCACAACCGTAGCGACACGCTATAATGCATTTCAAAAGACGCTGATGCGAACTGAGCGCCCATGTTGCTGCCCGTGGTTCAATAGGCAGACCGTTTGGGAGGGAGTTCGCCTCCGCAGGTTTTGAGACTGAAGACGACTCTGTTTGATGAGTCAATTGGGTACCTGGCTCCAGTGGAAGGTGTGCCCTCTCTATCAAGCTTGACTAGTGTTGCGTCAGGCAATTTTTGCGGACTTGCCTACTGCATAACCCGCAGTTTGTAAGCAACTCGTGAGTCAACTAGCCCATGGGTTGAGCGTTGACAGACTACTAGTGAGCGATAGCTCCGGGTATCAGAAACCTCCAGGTATTGAAACGGCAGGCGGCTCTTTAATTGTCTTTGCAAGTTTTCTTTGCATTCAGAAAAATTAAAAAGCAGGGCGCTGTCGCAGCGATGGGTAACAGGGCTTCCCTCGTCTATCCGCCGATACCGGAATCTTCCGTGTTTACAGATCTACACACAAAAATCACCGCAGAAGCGCATCCCGCGAGTCTGTCCGCTCTGCGTTGCCCCGTTCTGAGGAACTTGAATGTCAAAACAAATTATTATTGCTGAGCAGCATCGAATCGCCGCTGTCTTTTCAGGAGACCAAATTCAAGAGCTAATTGTTGCAACAGGTAGCCACCAAGTTAGCGACATCTACTTGGGCATTGTTGAAAATGTCTTGCCTGGCATTGATGCCGCCTTTGTCAACATTGGAGACAGCGAGCGCAACGGCTTTATCCATGTGTCGGATCTCGGCCCACTCCGCCTAAAAAAAGCGGCCGCCCCCATCACCGAACTACTTGTGCCCCAGCAAAAGGTGCTGGTGCAAATCATGAAAGAGCCGACCGGCAACAAAGGCCCCCGGCTCACGGGAAATATCAGCCTGCCAGGGCGATATTTAGTCTTAATGCCCTCTGGCCGGGGCGTGAATCTATCGCGCCGAATTCGCAATGAAAACGAGCGAAATCGCCTGCGGGCCCTAGCAATTTTGGTGAAACCGGCGGGCATGGGGCTACTCGTGCGAACCGAAGCAGAAGGCGTGCCTGAGGAAGCCATTATCGAGGATTTGGAGGCACTGCAAAAGCAGTGGGAGGCCATTCAGCTAGAAGCTGCAAATACTCGTCCGCCCTGCCTGCTGAATCGAGATGACGATTTTATTCAACGGGTGCTGCGGGATGTCTACAGCGCTGACGTGAATCGGATTGTGGTGGATTCTCATACAGGCGCAAAGCGTGTTAAGCAGCATTTGATGAACTGGAGTGGTGGCAAGGCTCCGGTTGGCGTGTTAATTGACCACCACCGCGAGCGCACGCCAATTCTGGAATATTTTCGGGTGAATGCGGCCATTCGCGAGGCTCTGAAGCCGCGAGTGGACTTGCCTTCTGGCGGATATATCATCATCGAGCGCACCGAGGCGCTGACGGTGATTGACGTGAACTCTGGCTCCTTTACCCGGTCTGCAACGGCGCGAGAAACCGTGCTGTGGACGAACTGCGAGGCGGCAGCGGAGATCGCCCGCCAACTCCGGCTCCGCAACATTGCCGGGGTGATCGTGGTGGATTTCATCGATATGGATTCCCACCGGGACAAGCTCCAGGTTTTGGAACAGTTCAACAAGGCGCTGCGGGCGGATAAGGCACGTCCCCAAATCGCGCAGCTAACCGAATTGGGGCTGGTGGAACTGACCCGGAAGCGTCAGGGAAAAAATATTTACGAGTTGTTTGGTAAGGCTTGTCCGACCTGTGGCGGGCTGGGGCATGTGGTGCATTTGCCTGGAGATGCCGAAGATTCGGCTGTGCCTGCGGAAGTGCCCCGCATTGCTCCGGCTGCTTATGAGTCGCGAGCTGTGCAGTTGCGGGAGCCTTGGGATGCGCCGGATCTTGAGTTTGGCTCTCCGGCGCTGGCAGAGCAGCAGGAGCTAGATTTGACCAACCATCCCAGCTATCAAGACCGTAACCGAGTGGATAGTCGCCGCCGCCGCCGGAGCCGCCCGCCCCGATCGGGTGAGTCTGTGGTGCGGAGTAATGGGGGGCGATCGCCCGAAATAGAGTCTGAGACAGACGCTCCCGTGGCGCTTGAAGAACTGCCGGTGCTGAACGGTTCTACGCCAGCCCCCGTCAAAGAGAGCCGGGAAGGACGAGAAGGCCGCTCGGAAAAGCCAGAACGGGGCGGGCGAGGCGGACGACGCGAACGAGCCGCCGCAGAGCCACAGCAGGTGATCACGGTTGAGATGACCCCAGAGGAACAAGAGATTTATGCGCTGATGGGGGTGTCGCCACTGGTGCTGGCTCCGGAACCTGTGAAAGATCCAAAGACAACAGTGGTGATGGTGGCGCTGCCAGGGCAAGGGCGGCAGGCGGCTAACGCGACGGCGGCTGGCAATGGCAGTGGAACCTCGACTGCCCTGCTAGAACAAGCCGAACCTGCGCCAGTCCCAGAACCTGCTCTGAAATCTGCTGCGCCGGCCGAGCCTGTCTCCTCCACAGAAAGTTTGCCTGCTGAAGGGGCGATCGCCCCTGCTAGCCCAGACCCAGAGGGAGGGGATGCCACTGGGGACAGCAACCCCAATCGTCGTCGTCGCCGTCGTCGTTCATCGGTATCGGCCGACGAGTCGGCCTCCTGAGCGAGCCGCCTGACCCTAAAGAGAAGACATGGCAGCCAACGTAATCGCGGGCGTGGATGAGGTCGGGCGGGGGGCACTGTTTGGCCCAGTGGTGGCCGCCGCCGTGATCTTGCCAGACGGCGCTGCCGCCGAACTGACAACGCTGGGCGTGACGGATAGCAAGCTCCTGTCTGCGATGCAGCGCGATCGCCTGGTGGAACAGGTGCGCCGCCTTGCAATAGATTGCCAGATTGGCTTTGCCTCAGTGCGGGAGATCGATCGCCTCAATATTTTGCAAGCGTCGCTGTTGGCCATGCGTCGGGCGATCGCCCGCCTCAGTCCGCAGCCGGATCTGTGCCTGGTGGACGGCAATCAGCGCATTCCCAACCTGCTGATTCCTCAGCAAACCATCATCAAAGGCGACCAAAGCTGTGTGGCGATCGCCGCTGCCAGCATCCTTGCCAAGGTCTGGCGCGATCGCCTGATTGTTCGCCTTGCGGCTCGATATCCCCACTACGACCTAGCAACCAATAAGGGATATGGCACAGCTGCCCATCGGCGGGCGCTGCAAACTTACGGCTGCACTCCCCAGCATCGCCGTAGCTTCAAGCCCTGTCAGGTTGAGAGTGCCCCAATTGAGAGTGCCTGAGAGTGCCTGAGAGTGCCGCTGAGAGTGCCCCAATCCAGCAGAGGCTCGACCTCAGCCTTTGAAGCTCTGCCTTTAGAACCTTTGAAACGCCTGAAACGCCTGAAACGCCGCTTCAGAAACTTTGCCTGCGATTTGGAATTTCAGGTCGAGATTGCAGGCTTAGTCTGCGGCTAGATCTGGCACAAAGGATCGCGTCGCAGGGCGGGTCGGCTCGGCAAGCTGCGCCCTGACCCAATTTTCATAGTCCACCAAAAGCTGATGCATGAGTCGCTGCTTGATCGTGCCCAGGACACTCCGCAGCAGCCCATTTCCGGTTGCCTCTAGCAGAGGACGGGGCGTAACCCAAAGCGCAGGTGGCAATCCAACCTCGACCTGCAAGTTGGCTTGACCTAGCAGACGAGTTCCGTAGCGAGTTTGCACAGGCATTAATTGCCCCAGCAAATCAAGGTGAAACCGCTCATTAATATAGTCCACACCCAAAATCTCGCTGCCCGCCGATCGCAGCGTAATGCCGCCCTCTGCATCATTCCAAATGTCGATATCGACCGTCGGCTGGAGGCTGAGCGTGAGGAAGGTAATCGGGCGCATCTTGAGCCGAAAGCGATCGCCCCCCAGTGCCTCAACCCGGCTAGGGTCAACCAGCGCGGTGATCAACCGATGAGGCTGACGCAAATAGTGTTGGATTGGAATCGGCTGCTCAGGAACCGTGAGTTCAACCGATTGAGTAGCGGAGAAACGAGTCTGCATGTCAGATGGCATGAGGGGAACAGAAGAAATCGCAGAAGGCGGGAGACTAAAAACTGAGTAACCTTGCCGCCCGCTTAAACATTTATTACAAAAAGAAAACAGACTGCAAAGAACAAAAGACTCAGTAGCCAAAACCTAAACTCTAAGCCCCTAGCGCTTCAGTGGGGCAATGTCTAGCGGGCGAGGCCCAGACGGTTTATGCTGAAAACAATTGCTGAAAACAATCCCCCAAAGCCTGCACAGCACCCCATTTGGAGCTTTAGGGAATGACCAACGGTTGCGCTTGACTACACGCTGGCTGACACGCTGAACTCACGGCTTCACTGGTATTTACAGTACTGACCTGGTATTGACTAAGCTCATCCTGAAGCAATATGAAGCTGCAAACAAGCGTGTTAGCCATCTCTTAAACAAATTTTACAGCCTTTCCCAGAAATCTACCTTGACTACAGGTAGTATACGGAGGTTTTACAGAGAATACTGAGATTTTTACCAGACCTCGTATGACTATTTTGATTGCTCATCTTGGGCCAGCCGGAACCTATGCCGAAGATGCGGCGATCGCCTGTCGTGCATGGCTAGAAAGCACGGCTGGACTGTCGAGCGAACTGCGCCCCTATTCCAGCATTCCAAAAACGCTGCGGGCGACCGAGAGCGGCGAAACCCAGCTTTCGGTCGTTCCGGTTGAAAATTCCATCGAAGGAAGCGTCACCACGACTCTGGATACGCTCTGGCAGATGAATTCCTTGCAGATTCAGCGGGCGATTGTGCTGCCGATCGACCACGCCCTCATCTCCCGCGCCCCAGATTTGGCAACCCTGCAAACGGTATACGGGCATCCGCAGGCCCTCGCTCAGTGCCAGGGGTGGCTGGAGCGAATGCTGCCGGAGGCGCGGCTGATGCCCACCAATTCCAACGCTGAAGCCCTGCATAGGCTAGACTCAGAACCTCAGGCAGGGGCGATCGCCTCTCGTCGCGCAGCCCAGCTTTATGATTTGCCTGTGTTGAGCTACCCAATTAACGACTATCCCGACAACTGCACTCGATTTTGGGTCTTAGGGTTAACGCCATCCCCCAGTGGCACCCACACCTCTCTGGCATTCAGCGTCCCTGCCAATGTGCCTGGCGCACTGGTCACACCGCTCCAAGTCTTCGCGAGCCGCAATCTAAACCTAAGCCGCATCGAGTCTCGCCCCAGCAAGCGATCGCTCGGAGATTACGTCTTTTTTATCGACATTGAAGCCAGTGCCGATGATCCGACAGTTCAGCAGGCCCTCCAGGAACTCTCACAGCATACCGAAACCCTCAAACTGTTGGGCAGCTACTCCATTGCGAATGTAGACTAGCAAGTCCCAAATCTTCTCTAGGGGTCTATCGGGGGAAAGCAATAGGCTTTAGATACCACCTCTCTATCAACCTAGCGGCTTGTCTGGTTTGTCAACTTCTAGTTTTTTGGTTTTAGGCTATGGTGCTGCACTAGCTGTCAAAGCGGAGGGCATCTTTTAGCGCAGTCCGGGCAGCAAGGTGGCTGCGAGTTGAGGTCAAAATCTCTGCTTCTCGCTCCAACCGGGCTGCGGTGTCCTGCAACTCTAGCAATGCCTGTTGCTCTTGAGCCACGCCGTACAGATTGCTAGCAACCCAGTAGGACAGTTCCAGCGGCAGATCTGGAATGTCGTCGGGCACTTCGATTTCCTGATTGGTCAGCTTGGCGGAGAGACGCACCACATCGCGCAAGAGCTGATCGACCTCCATGCTGAGAGAGTGAAGATTTCGCTCGGTGGGGTGGTCTTCGATCCACTCGACCAAACCGACGTGATAGGGCTTTTCGCGCACGTAGTCTAACACGCGAAAGCGTTGCTGCCCTACCGTCATAATCTTCATGCGGTCGTCGGGCATTCGGTGGAAGTTTGTGATTTCAGCACAGCATCCAACACTTGCAACGCGCCCATCCGCAGGGTCTACCATCAATACACCAAAGCGGCGATCGCTCTGGAGGATGGTGTTCATCATAATTCGGTAGCGGAATTCAAAAATGTGGAGGGGGAGTCGCCGCCCTGGAAATAGAACGACCTCTGGGAGGGGGAAGAGGGGAAGTTCTCGAACCGCAACCGATGAAGAAAATGCCATTGAGTTCTGTCTAATCAGTATCAGAGCCAGAGAACGCTGGAAACATAACCCAGAGCAACACCCTAGATGCTGCTTGTGAGGTTGTCAGTCAACTGCCAGCGCCGCGTTTGTAAACCCTTTTGGGCACTTGTTTAGGCACTTATTTGAGTACTTATCCCTCAGTCTATCGCATTCCTCTGGTTTTCCCAAGACTCGCTCAGTTGCGTTTGGCGCTCTGCACAATTGTTCTGAGCTTTAGACAGTCTTAAAAAAGAAAACGCTAAGACTGACCGGACACCGCCGACTAGCTCTGGCTGGGGTGAGTGTTCTCCGGCGTTGGGCCGACCGACTGCCCAACCCAGTTGAGGTAAGCCGTTGATCCGGCTGAGACGGGCAGCGCAAGCAGTTCGGGAAGGTCGTAGCTGTGGAGTTCCCGGATTTTGGCTTCGAGGGCTGGAAACAGGGTTAAGTCAGTCTTGATTACAAGCTGCCACTCGTCTTGCTGCTCCAGGTTGCCTTGCCAGGTGTAGATCGAGTGGACGGGGAGCAGGCTGACACAGGCGGCTAGCCGTTCGGCGACTAGGGCACGGGCGATCGCCTCTGCTTCGGTGCGAGAAGCAACTGTTGTTAGCACCAGACCATAGGACGCTGGGATATCGCGCATTGCGGAAGGATCACTCATGGCGCTGGGAACCTCACGTTCAGAGGCAGCTCTAATCGGGTCTGGCAAACTCTTGCTGGGTATAGTGTTTCACAAAAAGGAGGCAATTTCGCTGATCGGGCGATCGCCGATAGTCTAAAACATCTGCTGTTTTTTTCATCAGCAGCAGCCCCCGACCGCCTGCGGCATCCCGGTCTACTTGATCTGGAATCGCCTCTAGCATTTTGCGCAAATTAAACGTCGGGCCACAATCCCAAATCTGGATCTCTATAAATTCTTTGAAAATAGTGACGCTAATTTCGATCGGGGTATCTGGCGAGCAATTGCGATGGGCATGGCGGACAGCGTTGGTAAAGCCTTCGGCCAGCGCCAACTGACATTGCAGCCAGACCAACTCTGGAATGCCCAAGCATCGCAGGCTATCAAACCAGGTCAAGACATGATTTAGCTCACTGAGCTGCGTATCGACCTGGATTTGTTCACTCCGGAGCATGGTCAACTGAGCCGAGTGCAGTGCCGACCGAGCGGGTGAGACTTCGCAGGAAATCCTCGTCTCTTGGGATGTAA
This sequence comes from Cyanobacteriota bacterium, assembly GCA_046719575.1. Classification (GTDB taxonomy): domain Bacteria; phylum Cyanobacteriota; class Cyanobacteriia; order Elainellales; family Elainellaceae; genus Thermoleptolyngbya. The sequence continues at coordinate 26,654 of JBDNCP010000028.1, read as the reverse complement.
AGCCGGAAGAGGACGACATAAACGCTTATCTTAAGAACTATCGTCAAGGTGTCATTGCTCTAGCCTTAGTCTTCCCATGCCGCAGATTCTTATCATCGACGATGACTCAATTATTCAAACGGTGCTGAAAAAAGCGTTGCAATCCCAGGGATATGAGGTTGCAATCGCAGATAATGGGGAGACTGGGCTAGCACTGGCTGAAAAGCTGCGGCCCGCACTGATCGTGTCGGACTGGGTGATGCCAGGAATGGACGGGCTAGAAGTCTGCCGCCGGGTCAAGGCAAATCCAGAGCTATCTACTACTTTCTTCATCTTACTCACAGCCCAGAGCGCTGTGGAAGATCGAATTCAGGGCTTGGATACGGGCGCGGATGACTTTTTGGCGAAACCAATTGAAATCAACGAGCTTCAGGCACGGGTGCGGGCAGGGTTGCGGCTGCACCAGCTTAGTGAAGATTTGCAAACCCAAAAGCGCCTGCTGGAAAAGGAGCTATCGGAAGCGGCCTCCTACGTGCGATCGCTCCTCCCGGCTCCCCTGACAGGCGAGATTGAAATCGACAGCCGCTTTATTCCCTCCAGCCAACTCGGCGGCGACTGTTTCGACTATTTTTGGCTCGACCCAGACTATCTGGCGATGTATTTGCTGGACGTGTCGGGGCACGGGCTGGGCGCGGCGCTGCCGTCGATTACGGTGCTAAATTTGCTGCGATCGCAGTCGTTGCCAAACGTCAATTTCTATCAGCCCCACATCGTACTGCGGGCGCTGAATGAAGCCTTTCAGATGGACAGTCAGCACGACAAATATTTCACCATCTGGTACGGCGTGTATAACAAGGTCAAACGGCAACTCACCTACGCCTGCGCTGGTCATCCGCCCGCCGTGCTAATGCCAGGGCGACTACTTACCCAGCCCGATAAGCCATCTGAAACCTGCCTGCTGGGGATGCGTCGGGTGCCGATTGGGATGCTGCCCGATACGACGTTTGAGAGCGATCGCTGCACTATTCCCCCTGGCAGCCTGCTATACATCTTCAGCGACGGCATCTATGACTTGCCGAGTTCGGCGGGTCAGCCCACTTGGGGACTGCATCCTTTTATCAATATGTTGTCTGACTGTGCAAATACCCCAGATCTCGACTTCTTGCTGCAATCGGTTCGCACCTACGGCGGCGTATCCACCTTCAGCGACGACCTATCTATCTTGCAAATCGCGTTTCACTAAAGTATCCGATTTTTTTATATACTTCCTGATTGCCTGAATCTTTCAGGGCTTACGCAGTTGGACTATTTCTCGCGGGTGATGCCCGCGAGAAATAGTCCGAAATCCAGAAAACTCATCGCAGGTGCGTAATTCCTGAAAAAGCAAGAAAAAACTGCCTCTGAGTATCTGACTCGTAGCGCTGGTTGACTGACAAATCTTTTTGCCGAGGTCAGGTTGAGCAATGGCAAACCCAATACCAGAGCTTAGCTGACGCTAACCTAACCTACAAGAGGATCAAGATTGCAGGGGTTTTGTCCGTCAATCAGGAAATTCACACACCCGACTTACCCAAATTCATCGAGCGTAATTTGGAAGACGACCACGAATTGAGAAAAGGCGATATGAAAGGAAGAGCAAGTTTAGCTTGGACTTCTTTTCTGGAGGTGGCGGTGGCGGGGCTATGGGCGTTTCTCAGCAGTCAGCCGATTCTTACGCTGTTTTTGGTGATTGCGCTGGGCTATGCAGTGGGCGAAGTGGCGATCGCCGGATTTAGTCTGGGTGTGGGGGCGGTGCTGTTTGTCGGGTTGGCGATGGGCGCGGTAGCCCAGGAGGCCGCGCCGCCTGCGCTGGTGGGCACCGTCGGGCTGATTTTGTTTTTCTACGGCATTGGCATCCAGTACGGCAAGCCCTTTGTGGAAGGACTGCTCAGCCCCAGCGGCCGCCGCCAAAATGCGATCGCCCTGCTGAGCGTGTTGGTGGCGGGGTTAGTGGCGGCAGGGTTGATGTCCTGGCTGCGGCTCGACCCGGCGGTGGGGGCGGGCTTGTTTACGGGCGCACTGGTAAACACGGCAGCGCTGCAATCGGTGACAGATCAGGTGGGCGGCGACCTGCCAGCGGTGGGCTATGGCGTAGCGTATCCGTTTGGGGTGCTGGGGCCAATTTTGGGAATGTATCTGGCGCAGCGGCTACTCCGTCCACGGGTGGAAACTCCCGTAACGCGGGGTGTGGAGGAAATGGAGGCCGTGGTCAGCCATCCGACGGCAGTCGGAAAGTATTTATCTGAGGTGACGGCGCAGTTTCCCGAAGAGGTGCAGGTTGTTGCCGTGCGCCAAAACGGACACAATCGGATGCCGCGTCCCAATTTGCGCCTGCAAATGGGCGATTCGCTGCTGCTGCTGGGGGCCAAGGGCGATGCGCTCAAGCAGGTGTGCCGTACGATTGGCGACGTTGCGCCGTCGCAGATTATTCCTGACCACACCGAGCTAGACGACCTGGATGTATATGTCTCCAAGCACAGCGTCATTGGGCATCAGCTGGGTGCGCTAAACCTGGGCGAACATCCCGGCTGCACGATTCTCTCGGTGCAGCGGGGGGACGCGACGCTCTATCCGCATCCAGGGCTGGTTCTGGAGGCGGGCGATCGCATTTGGGCGGTGGCCGAGCGCGATCGCCACTCAGCCGTGCGTCAATTCTTCGGCAACTCGGCCCGCAGCACTGCCGAAGTCAGCTATCTAGCGCTGGGGCTGGGCATGGTGTTGGGTGTGCTGTTTGGGCTAGTTCCCTTTCCGCTGCCAGGGCTGGGGACGTTTACCTTTGGAGCTGCTGGGGGTGCGATGATCGTCTCGCTGCTGCTGGGCTGGCGCGGCCGCATTGGACATTTGAACTGGACGATTCCGCCCTCGGCAAATCTAACGCTGCGAAACTTTGGGCTGACGCTATTTCTGGCGGTAGTGGGAATGCGATCGGCTCCGGCATTTTTCTCGACCCTCAGCAGCACAGGCTTGCAACTGATGGGTGTGGGTGCGGCCATTACTGCTGCCGTCGTTGTCGCTGCCTTCGTGCTGGGTTGTGGGCTATTTCGGGTGCCGTTTGACGAGGCGCTGGGCATTGTGGCAGGGGTGACGGGCAATCCGGCAATTCTAGCCTCCGCCGCCAAATCCGTCCCCACCAACAAGCCCGAACTGGGCTATGCCATTGTTTTTCCCAGCAGCACCATCATCAAAATCATCGTGGTGCAGATTTTGCTAGTCTGGTTTGCGGCTCGTTAACAGAAGCGAGGCTCTCGCCCTGCACCCGCCGCATATCGCCCGCACTGCTGAATCAGCTTCGCCACTAGCCCAGTCCAGCCCGTCTGATGACTGGCTCCCAAGCCTGCGCCATTGTCACCGTTGAAATATTCATAGAACAAAATGTAGTCTTTCCAGTGGGGATCGGTCTGGAACGGTTCTACGCCGCCAAAGACAGGACGCTGACCGTCTGCGTTTTGCAGGAATAATTCAGTAAGACGCTCTTCCAAAGCAATCGACACATCCCACAGGTTTTTGAACTGATCTGACCCGGTGGGGCAAGCAACCTGAAACCCGTTCCCCAGGTAGTGATGAAACTTTTGCAGGGATTCAATCAATAAGTAATTGACCGGAAACCACACCGGGCCGCGCCAGTTGGAATTGCCGCCAAACAGTCGAGTGGTCGATTCTGCCGCTTCGTAGGCGACTCGATATTCACTCCCATCGGCATAGAAGGTGTAGGGATGGTCTTTGTGATAGCGCGACAGTGAACGGATGCCGTAGGGACTTAGAAACTCTTGCTCATCCAGCATCTTATCCAACACGCGCCGCAACTTATCGGGACGCACCACCGCCAGCAGCCGCCGCTGCCCTGCCCCCTCTTCAGTAAAACTGGCAATGTTGTGGCTGAGATCGGGGCGATTTTTTTCAAACCATTCCAGTCGCTCTTTGAATCCTGGTAGCTGATCGAGCAACTCTGGCTCTAGTGTTTCTACAGCAAATAGAGGAACCAGACCGACCATCGAGCGGATTTTGAGCTTGAGGCGATCGCCGTGGGGCAGGTGCAGCACATCATAAAAGAAGCCGTCTTCCTCATCCCATAGCTCTGTCTTGCCCCCGCCGATGTGGTTCATGGCATCGGCAATGTAGACAAAATGCTCAAAAAACTTGGTCGCCATGTCTTCATAGACCGAGTTTTCCTGCGCCAGTTCCAGCGCAATGACGAGCATGTTCAAGCAATACATCGCCATCCAACTGGTGCCGTCCGACTGTTCCAAAAAACCGCCCGTGGGCAGTGGGGCGCTGCGATCAAACAGGCCCACATTATCCATGCCCAAAAAGCCGCCCTCAAACACATTGCTGCCTGTGGTGTCTTTGCGGTTGACCCACCAGGTAAAGTTCAGCAGCAGCTTTTGAAAGACGCGCTCTAAAAACTGGCGATCGCCCTCGCCCCACATCCGCTGTTCAATCTTGTAAACCCGCCAAGTTGCCCAGGCATGAACAGGCGGATTGACATCGCCAAAGGCCCACTCATAGGCAGGAATTTGTCCGTTGGGATGCATGTACCATTCCCGCGTCATGATGTCGAGTTGGTACTTAGCAAAGTCAGGATCGATCATGGCTAGCGGAATGCAGTGGAACGCCAGATCCCACGCTGCAAACCAGGGATATTCCCACTTGTCGCACATGGAAATGATGTCGTCTGCATCCAGATGCGTCCACTGGCGATTGCGGCCGTGCAGCCGATCGGCGGGCGGTGTAGGCATGGTGGGGTCGCCCCGCAGCCAGCGATTTACGTCATATCGGTAATATTGCTTGCTCCACATCATGCCCGCAAAGGCCTGGCGCTGAATCTGGCGGCGATCGCCCTCCATCGGATAGGGATTGACCTTGTGATAAAACTCGTCGGCTTCCTGAATTCGGTCAGCAAAAATCTGGTCAAACGCTGCGCCAAATGGATGGTGAATCGAGGGGTGATTGCTAAGGCGAAGACGCACACGGCACGTTTCCCCAGCGGCAAGGTTTAACACATAATGTACAGCCGCTTTCGTTCCCCGCCGCTCCGGATTGACCGCCTCCGCCTCTCCCTGAATCACGCGGCGGTGAATGCCATCTTTCACGTAGGGCGTAGGGTTTTCTACGTCAAACAGCGCCTTATAGTTTGTTTCGTTTTCGGTGAAGTATACGGGCGGTGCAGTTTCGCTCGCCTCTCGTCCTTCGCAATAGAGCCAGTGTTGGCCCAGTTCGGCATGGGTGGAGGCGATCGCCGCAATGCCCTCCAATCCTTTTTGCCCCAGGTGCGACAGGTGCAGCCCTGGCTTTTCGGCTCCATCCCCCCAACTCCAGGTATTGCGAAACCACAGCGTCGGCAGCAGATGCAGCGGGGCAGAGTCTGGGCCGCGATTTGTCACGGAGATGAGAATCAAAATATCTTCTGGTGCAGCCTTTGCATATTCCACCGTTACATCAAAGTAGCGATTTTCGGCAAAGATGCCCGTATCAATTAGCTCAAATTCGGGCGTAAACTTATCGCGCTGCTGGTTTTCTGCGACCAAATACCCGTAGGGAAACTCTGCCTGGGGATACTTATACAGCGCTTTTAAGTAAGAATGAGTCGGTGTGCTGTCTAGATAAAAATAATATTCTTTAACGTCTTCTGCATGATTTCCCTGTGGCCCCGTCAGCCCAAACAGGCGCTCCTTCAGCACTGGGTCTTTGCCATTCCACAACGCCAGCCCAAAACAAAGCCGCTGCTTTTCGTCGGAGAGTCCCAGCAGGCCGTCTTCGCCCCAGCGGTAGGCGCGGCTGTGAGACTGATGGTGTGAGAAATAGTCCCACGCGGAGCCACCTGCGCTATAGTCTTCACGAACTGTGCCCCACTGGCGATCGCTCAGGTACGGGCCCCACTTTTTCCAGGGCATCGCTTGGCTGCGCGATTCGAGCAGGCGTTGGTGTTCAGGAATCATGAGAATCAGTAGAGCAACAGCTAAGAGTCACTGAGATAGGGCTTACGCAGTTGGACTATTTCTCGCGGGCTGCGCCCGCGAGAAATAGTCCGAAATCCAAAAAATTCATCGCAGGTGCGTAAGTCCTGTGAGAGCAAGTGAAAGCAAAAGATAAGAGAAACGGCTAAACCGCAGCGCCTCGCGGCATATCTTAATGCTAACCCTGCTCATCACGCTAATCATGCTAAGCAGATTAAGAAACCGATAAAATCTGCTTTGCGATAGAAACCGTTCTATCTATAAAGGCAGGAAGATCAGTCGCTTTCTTTGTATCTGTCGCTTTTAGCACTGCACCCACCCAGTGATCGGTATGCCAACTGCCGAAATCCAGCGCTGGCAGGTCAGATAACTCTGGATATGGATAGGGCGAAATGTACCAGTAGGGTTCGGCATAGGACAGATCACCCGGCGACATTCCCACACCGAGGTATTTTGTATCCGCATCGGTGGGGCCAGCATAGGTCATCAGCGTAGCCATGTCAAAATGGTGTGGCCAGATGGCGATCGCCGCCGCTGCTGGGTTTTCCGCCACGATTTTGGCTAGCAGCGGTTGCGTTTGGGCAAAGTAAGCTGCCACTGCCTCGCGCCCCGCCGAGCTACCGGACTCAAACGCGGCTCCGTGCGCTAAGGGGTGATCGGGAAAATCGTCGGGTGGATATTCCAGGAGCTTGATTGAGTCAGCGGGAATACCCAGTTTGGCTAACGCTGCCTTGTGCCAGTCGAGGGATTGCTGCATGGTCTGTCCTGCTAGTGGCAGAGCGGCGATCGCCTCTCCATCTTTCAGAATCACGCTGGTCAGCGAACCGGGCAGCAGCGCTAATTGAATCGATGTATCGGGGATCGGCTTGCCAACAAACCCAAATAGCGTTTCGTCCCAATCGAGCGTCACTTGGCTGCCGTCGGACTGGGGTTTGCCCAGTGCCGCACCCACCGCCGCAATGAATTGCACCGCATAGTGAAGCTGGACGCGATCAGATATGAGAGCTTGAGGATTCATAAAAAGTCCAGGGATGAAGGGGTGAAGGGGCAAAGGGGCATTGGTTATTAATTGCTGTGTTCAGATGCTATCGAGAGATTTGCCAATCATGTCTTGTAAATCACACTTAAATCACACTTAAATCACACTTAAATCACACTTAAATACACTACAGATTTGCAAGATGCAGCTCAGAAATGCTCACAAATTACAAATCACAAATCAACACCCTCATGGGTCTCTAGATTTTTTAGATAAAATTGCTTGGACAAGCTTGCTATGAGACATTATCCATTGAACCTGCGAAACCAAAGTAAAAAATGAGAGCATTCTGAATACTACCTGGAAAAGTTCAAATTTTAGGCTCTACAAAAGTTGCCTTCTTGCTCGCTGCTTCAAAAGCGAAGAAAAGCTTAAATGTTGAGAGATTCCTGAGAAAATCGGTTCTTCCGGGATTGGGGTGAGAGAAGTATAATGAGATACCTTTAGCAGAGTGACTTTCAATAGACTTTCATCTTGATAGCCTGCTTCAACTACCCTACGTCACAGTAGAGAACTGTGTCCAACAGCCGAATGAAGTGTGTTTGAAGTTGCGGCTTTTGAATGAGGAAGCCTGCTGTTCCTACTGCGGCAAGCCCAGTGGAGAACTGCACCAGAATCGTCCAATTTTGATTCGAGATCTCGCTGTGTTGGGTCGAGCAACCTATTTGCAAGTTCCGCGTCGTCAGTTCTATTGTCGAGCCTGCCAGCGATATTTTACAGAATTACTGTCGTTTGTAGAAGCCGGACGGCACTACACGCAACGGTATGAGTTGTATATTTATCAGCAAGTACAGCAGTCGAGTATTGAGCAGGTGAGTCGATGTGAAGGACTGAGTTGGGAGCGAATTGAAGGGATCTTCAAGCATCAGTATTCACGTCAAAAAAAGACCGATGGCAAGGGGTTAAACGAGTTGGACTCGACGAAATCTCACAACGCAAAGGGCGGGGGCAATTTGTCACAGTTGTCGGGGACTCACAGTTGTCGGGGACATTGAAGCTGGGACATTAATTGAAGTGATAGATAGTCATGAGCAGGCAGCCATCCTTGAAAAGCTGGAGCAGCAACCGTTAGAAGTGCGCGAGCAAGTCGAGGAGGTGAGCATGGATATGTGGGGTGGCTTTCCCAAAGTCATGGCTCTTCCGGATCTATGGTTGAAACTGTACTAGCTGATACACTTTACTTTTCCTGCATTCGCTGAAAGCCTTGCTGTGCCTGGATATTAGCTGGACTTACCACCCTGAACCCGGAAGAACCATCAAGCTCATTAAGCGGCAAGCTTGTGGATTTGTGAATTTCGACAACTTCCGTGAGCGACGATTAGCTTGCTTCTCTAATAAGAACGATTTATCACCTACCTAACGGGAGAACCGTTTGTATGCTGTTTCCTTGACTTTTCAGGTGTTTTAGACTGTGCAATTGGAAATGGTGAGGAAGCTTTTGGTAGAAGAATCGATAGGAAAAATCAAGAAATATCAGGCAGTTTTGAGGCGATCGCCCCGCCCAAGTTCCTGAAGTTGGTGCATGTGGTGGCAGAGGTGCCAGCAGTAGGCCTCTGGCAAGCGGCAGGTGACGGCTCCGCGCAGCACCACGTTAAAGTACCAGTCATTGGGCGCTTTTTCTTCAGGTAGCTTGTGCAGTGCGGTATAGGTGCGGACGTTGTTATAGGTGCGCCCGTTGGCCTGCACGGTGATGATTTCGTGTCGATAGCTGACCTCGCGGGCATCGAGGCGATCGCTCAATCGCAGTGGCAACCGATACAGCACGCCTTCGACCACCGCCTGTTCATCCGGCACGACATCCAGCACGCCGCAGTCGCGAAACTTGGAATAACAGAAAAAGCCCAGCCGATATCCCCGCAGCGTGGCATGGCCGATGACGTAAGCATGAGTTGGCTCACCGAGCGATCGCTTCAAATCCACCGGACACATGCAGGAGCCATACGCAAAGTAGAGAAACGAGGGTTCAGCAGACTCGGGTGCAAGAGACTCAGGTGCGAGATAGAGTGGGCGATCGGCAAAGCTCATGGCACTTTTGATGAACAGAATGAAATCATGAAATCCCTATAGGTTGAAGGCTCCCCTTGCTCGCCAAGGCAGAGACTCCTGGGAGATCGGCTCAACTAAGGAGTTCTCGACGCTGTTTAACTTAAGAGGAGAGTTTACTAAATCGCTGTGCAGTTTGCAGAAACCTAGCTGACATTTTTTTCTATTTCTTCAGCATACTAAGAGACTGAAAAGTTGTCCATAAAACCGACCGATGAATCGTACTTTATTCCACCTAAGACACTGGGCATATTTTGAAGGAAGGGACTCTTACTACCGGATTGCACCCAGGAGGTTTGGACATGGAAGAACAAAACACAGCGGCCGCTTTGCTCTCGGCGCTTCACTTTGCAGCGGCCAAGCACCGAGATCAGCGCCGCAAAGATGTAGAGGCTTCGCCTTACATCAATCACCCGATCGAAGTGGCAGAAATCTTGGCGAGGGTGGGCGGCGTAAGCGATGTGATTACCCTGCAAGCCGCCATCCTGCACGACACGCTGGAAGATACCGAAACCACGCCAGAAGAACTAGACGCAGCCTTTGGAGTCGAAGTGCGGCAGGTGGTGCAAGAAGTGACCGATGACCGACAATTGCCCAAGCCGGATCGCAAGCAGCGCCAGATTGAACATGCGCCGCACCTTTCCGATCGGGCCAAGCAAGTGAAGATTGCTGACAAAATCTCCAATGTCCGCTCTGTAATTGAAACGCCGCCCACCCACTGGACGCAGGAAAGACGATTGGAATATCTAGACTGGACAGAAAAAGTTATCAACGGGTTGCGAGGCCAAAATCCAAAGTTAGAAGCATATTATGATCAGCTTCTGTCTATGGGACGAGCTAAGATAAACCCTCAGAGGGTAACTTACTCATGCTGAGCGGCGATCGCCCATTCCTCAAAACATCCGTACATTTTTGGCGATCGCCCCCAAACCTCCTGGGACTTCGCAAAGCTGATCTTTTTCGCTCGTCAAAGCCGCCGAGGAAATTTCCGACTAAACTTGCTCGGTGGTGATATCAGAAGCATCCCGTGACATCCGAAGCAATCCCCCTAGCGATCGCCCCGTGCCGACGCGTCGCCACGCGAGAAGGCACGGGAAACTTTCATTAGGGGGACTTTTCTTACTCTTGACTTTTGTTTTACTTACACCGAGATCAGTTTGCGCTTGAGCCAGATGTCTTCGCGGGCGTGGAGATAACGTGGATCGGGGCTAAGGGCGATCGCCTGCTCAAAGTTTTCTAGCGCGTTGCCATAGGCCTGCATTTCGGCAAACAACAGCCCCCGATTAAACCAGGCTTGATGATAGTCGGGCTGCATGGCTACAGCGCGGTCGTAGGAATCTAGTGCCTCGGCATAGCGCTTCAGTCCGCACAGGGCATTGCCCCGGTTGTTCCAGGCTTTGCAATAGCCCGGGTCGAGGGCGATCGCCCGGTCAAACGCTGCCACAGCCTCTGAAAACTGCTCCGTTTCACACAGCGCGCAGCCGTGCCCATCCCAAAATTCCGGTTGGTTTTGATTGTGATCCAGGTTCATTGTCATTCTTGCCTCAGGTACAATAGGGCTTCATCGGTTGCAGGGGTCGCGGTTTGCAGGGTTGCGGTTCGCAGGTTCGCTATTCACACTTGCAATTCACACTTGCAATTCACACTTGCAATTCGCATTCATTCTGCAAATTCATTCTGCAAAAAATCACCGTGTCACTGGAGACGGCTTTCTAGCCAACCCAAGTGTGGTTTTCTCCGCCAAATTCCCGGCAAAAGACCTGAATTTATCCTGGAATTTCAGCCGAATCTCAACGGACTTCGTCCATCCTTCTTCGCAGCACGCTGGCACGTAATCTAGAATTTTCTCTGATCTTCGGCGCTTGCTCCTGCCCATTATCCTAGGATGAAAGGCAGTTTCTTTACTGCATTTGCCATGACTCCTTCTCCATCGAGCGATCGCCTTCCAGTTTTGACGCGCAAACGGCTGAAGGCGCTGCGGGCGCTGGCGGCGACCCTGGGCGTGGCGAGTTTAGCCGTGACGGGGGCAATCGTGGCAGTGCGCCAGTTGGGGCTATTGCAGGGCACAGAGCTAGACACCTATGACTCGCTGGTGCGGCGATCGCCCGACTTGGGCCCCGACGAACGCCTGCTGGTCGTGGGCATTTCCGATCAGGATATTCAATCCCTGAGCCAGCCCGATATTCACGACGGCACACTGGCAAAGGCGCTGCAAAACTTGGAGCAGGCAGATCCGCGTGTCATCGCGCTCGATGTGGGGCGTGACTTGCCGGTGGGCGAAGGGCGCGAGGAGTTGCTGCGGGTGCTGCAAGAGAGCGATCGCATCATTGCCGCCTGCACCCTCAGCAAAGCCAGCGAACCCAGCCTTGGGCCGCCGCCCGGTGTACCCGACGAGCGCGTTGCCTTTGCCGACTTGCCGTTTGACTCTAGGGGCATCATCCGCCGCGCCAGCCTGGTGATTACCGACCCGCTGCGGCTGCCCCAGGAAACGGCGCACCGCTGCAACACGCCCGCCGCCAACAATCCCCTGGTTTCTCTGGGCTTGTCGATGGCGCTGTCCTATTTGCAATCAGAGGGCATCGCCGCTGCTCCTGCCGCCAATGGCGAAATCCAGCTTGGACAGGCATTGCTGAAACCGCTGGCAGAAGGACAAACCGCAGGCTATCGGCGCACCGGCGCGATAGATTATCAGGTGATGCTGCGCTATCGTTCGGCACAAAATGCCGCATCCGTGGTCAGCCTGATGGATGTGCTGCAAAATCGAGTGCCATCCGACCAGATTCGGGGGCGCATGGTGATCATTGGTTACACCTCCAGCATCAAAAAGGATCTGTTTCAAACGCCCTACAGCGGCGACCGCGACGGCGGTGAACCCACGCCGGGAGCCATGCTCCACGCCCAAATCGCCAGTCATCTCGTCAGCGCTGCCAAGGGAGAGCGTGCCCTAATCTGGTATTGGCCACTGGCGGTGGAAATGTTCTGGATGCTGGGTTGGTCGCTGGTGGGCGGGGCGATCGCCTGGTTCATTACCAAAGCCCACTGGTTTCTCATTGCCGAAGGCGTGGCAGTGCTGGCGCTGGCGGGATTGTCGTACCTGCTATTTTTGCAAGGCGGCTGGGTGCCCCTTGCGCCAGCGGCGATCGCCCTCCTCAGCACCGCCCTAGCCGTTGTCATCCTCGACCGGGCCACCAGAGGCGGCTACACCGAAGCCCTATTCGAGCAAATGAAAGAAAAAGTGCAGGGGGTGATCAAGCCCACCGTCGAAATTGACCAGGAAAAACGCGCCCGCCAAGTCGCCGAAATCACCGAAAGCAGTTACTTCCAAGATCTCCAGCAGCGGGCCAAGGAAATTCGAGAGCGACGGGCACGGGAGGCAGAGGGGATGGGTGGAAAAAACGAAAAATGAAAAACGAAAAACGAAAAATGAAAAACGAAAAACGAAAACTCTTCGTTCTTCCCTCTTCCCTCTTCGTTCTTCCCTCTTTCCTCTTCGTTCTTCCCTCTTCGTTCTTCCCTCTTCCCTCTTCGTTCTTCCCTCTTCGTTCTTCCCTCTTCCCTCTTCCCTCTTCCCTCTTCGTTCTTCTCTCTTCTCTCTTCGTTCTTCCCTCTTCGTTCTTCCCTCTTCCCCAACACTTCCACCAAGCAGGGGATGCCTCCCCTCACTAGGGAACCCTAAACTACAGAAGTTCTTGATTAATGCGGTGGAGACGGTGTTGGCACGAAAACTGGCGGGGTGGTTGCCGGATCTGGATTTTCGGGTGTGGATTTTGATCGCGGGGCGGCTGCTGTCGCAAGTGGGAACAGGATTCACGCTGTTCTATGCGCCAATTTTCTTTGTGAACCGTGTGGGTCTGTCAGCGACGCTGGTGGGCGTAGGGTTGGGAGTTGGGGCGATCGCCGGAGTGCTGGGACGCATTCTGGGTGGGTCGTTTGCCGATTCTCCAAAAATCGGACGGCGGAAAACGCTGCTCCTATCGGCGGCAGTGTCGGCGGCAGCATCGGCAATTTTGGCAGTCACCTTTGACTTTCCCACCTTTTTAATCGGCAACTTGCTGATGGGGCTGGGCATCGGGCTATATTGGCCAGCCACCGAAACCGTGGTGGCAGATTTGACCACGATTGACCAACGCAACGAAGCCTATGCGCTAGCGCGACTGGGCGACAGTTTGGGGCTGGGCGTGGGCGTGGCGCTGGGCGGCGGCCTGATTGCAGCGACGGGTTCCTATCGAGCGCTGTTTGTGATCGACGCAATTTCCTATGTCATCTTTTTTGGGATTGTGTATCGGGCGATCGCCGAAACCCGCAATCCCAACCAGGCGCATCAGTCCATGCTAAACAGTTGGAAGCAGGCTCTCAGTGATGGTAGCCTGCTCATCTTTACAGTAGTGTGTACACTGTTTACAACTTATCTGGCCCTGCTCAACAGCGCCCTGCCGCTGTATTTCGCAAACTTTGTGCCGACTCCGGCAGGACGCGGATTCTCCACCACCACAATCAGCGTTCTGTTCTCTAGCTATGTGGCGCTGACGGCGCTGACTCAGCTTCCGGTGATTCGCAAACTGCAAAAATTGACCCAGCCGCAAATGCTAATTGTGTCGGCGATGTTTTGGGGTGTCGGGTTTGGGCTGATTTGGGCAACGGGTATGGCGCGGGTGGTGCCGCTGGTTTGGGCAGTGCTGGCGCTGGTGCTGATGGCGATCGCCACGGCTGCCTATACTCCGGGCGCTGCGTCGCTGGTCGTGGCGCTGGCTCCGGCAGAACTGCGGGGTGTTTATCTTTCAGTCAATTCACTCTGCTGGGCGGCAGGCTATTTTATTGGGCCCGTCCTGGGCGGTTGGGCGATGGATGGCACGGCTCCACTGGCGCACGGTTTTTGGATTGCCTGTGCCATGAGCATTCTGCCCTGTGTCTTGACGCTGCAACATCTGGACAACCGGATTCACCAAGAAGGGCGACACTTCCGCTAGGGCCACTTTTGTGTCTGATATTTGGCATCGAGCCATCAACAGGGCAGGCCCTCATTAGACAAGCCCTCATTAGACAAGCCCTCATCAGACAAGCCCTCATCAGACAGACAAAAAACACGGAAGCCAGAAAACCTGATTGACTGACAAAACCTGGGCACCAAGCGGTTGAAACCGCTGCTCCATCAACGAAGTCGGCCTTCGCCGACTCTCTACCCTGACCCAAAACCTGCCTACGCGGGTTTCGCCTGTGTAGGCGCGGCTTCCAGCAGCAGTCAATGTTTTGTCAATCAACGAAGACAGAAAACACAGACTTGTGTTTATCAACCTTCTGTTTATCGACGACGTTCCTGCAATTTTTGGTACACCGCTCGCAGATCTACCTGATGGTAGGCCAACGCAACCAGCGTATGGTAAAACAGGTCGGCCACTTCTCCGGCGATCGCCTCTGGGTCGTTATCCTTACAGGCCATCACCACCTCGGCTGCCTCTTCGCCAATTTTCTTAAGAATCTTGTTGTCGCCACCCGCCAGCAACTTGCAAGTGTAAGAGTCGGGAGTAGGATGATCGCGGCGATCGCAAATCACCCCGAACACCTGCGACAGCATATCGGCAGGTGGAGGAGCGATCGCCCCGTCGATCTGATGAAAACAACTGCGTTCGCCCGTGTGGCAGGCAACGTCGCCGACCTGTTCCACGCTCACCAGCAGCGCATCGCTGTCGCAGTCATAGCGCAGCGCTTTGACGTATTGAAGATGCCCAGAGGTCGCGCCCTTATGCCACAACTCGGCGCGAGACCGACTCCAAAACCAGGTTTCGCCTGTCTCAATGGTTTTTTGCAGCGACTCGCGGTTCATCCACGCCATCATTAGCACCGTGCCATCCAGATAATCCTGCACGATGGCTGGCACCAGCCCCGCTTCGTTATAGCGAATCTGATCGAGAGGAATGGGAGCGTTCTGCGTCTGTTGCCCAACCATGGCGGCGGCCTCGCGATAAGTCAATCGGTGTAGATGAGCTATAGAGAATTAAAGGGAAGTCATGATGAAAGAGAACTTCATGATGAAACAATTACAACCGCTTCGACCTGGGCCCACTGGCGATCGCTCTCTACCCGCGTCACTGCCCATCGCAGCGGCTCACCGTAGGGCACAAGAGCCTGGGCGATCGCCCTCTGCAATCCTCCCAAGTCGTCCCCTAACCCAACTTCGACCATCACCAACTCAAGCCTCATCGGCAGACCCCACCGCTTCAATCCTGACTTCCAGTTTGCCAATCGCTGTTGCCCAATCCCTACTTCTGAAACTGGCCAAACTGCAACTCATACACCGTATCTTCCTTCTCCGTTTCTAGTTTCAAGTCCGAGCGCGGATAGGCGACGCACAGGAGCGCAAACCCCTGGGCTTGCAGTTCCGGGCTAATGCCCATGCCGTCCCCCTGCTCTACCGTGCCCGATAGCAATTGCGCGGCACAGGTTGTACAGACCCCTGCATTGCAGGAGGACGGTAGCTCCAGTCCAGCGGCGGCAGCAGCAGCCAGTACGGTTTCATCCGCTGAAACCGAAAGGGTGTAAGAGGTTCCCCGATGGAGAATTTCAACAGCGTAGATGTCGGTCATAGTACGGTCATGGTAACAGGCGTGGTAACAGGCGTGCATAACGTCAACACTGAGAGGGCAAAAGCCAGGCTTCTTGCGCCGGATTGGCTACTCAGGCTGAAGCTTAGAAACTCCTTTCGCAAATCAATCCTTAGCTTAATTCGGCATCAGGAAAAGTGCGCTTGAATTCATCAATCAGGTCGTCTAGCTCTTCTAGCGCCTGGTTGACATCGATCCGCAGGGTGCCCAAATCTGGCTGCTCTAGCAGGCGCACCAACGAGTCGCGTTTGCTCATCAAAAACTTGAGGCGATCGCGCAAAACTTGAGCATCCAGCATGGGAAATAAACTCCTAAATAAACTCCGAAACAACTTTCGTTAGAGCTAGACACAAGCTTCATCCTATCAAACCGTTCCAACAATGTTGAATAATTGTTAACAACCCTTTCATCTGTGGTGGCTATGCTTGGACGTATTTCGCTAGGAACGGTCGGACTGGTTGTGGGCGGTTTGCTCACCGTGGTAGGCTTCATCGCCTATTTTTCCAGCAGCGCCACGCTCAATTTGGTCGGGTTCTTCTACGGCATCCCCCTGCTTCTTGGCGGGCTAGCGCTGAAAATTTCTGAGTTGACACCCGTTCCCTACTCTCAGCCACCTTCACCCGCCGTCCTGGCGCTGCGAAATCAGCAAGCAACCGAAACCCAGCACCAAATCCGTAAGGACGTGACGCGCTACCGCTATGGGCAGTCCGCGCATTTAGACAGTTCACTAGAAAGCCTGGGACTGGAGCCGACCGACGATGAGCGTCCGGTGCTGGTCGCCCTGCGCGAAGAAGATCGAGACGGAGCTTATGCCCTCGTCCTAGAATTCGAGTCTGAATATATTTCGCTGGAAAAATGGAACAGCAAGCGGGAACAGATTGAGCGATTCTTTGGGCCGGGGCTGCGCGTCGAGATCAGCCAGCCCGGCGAAGATTATATCGACGTTGCGCTGATTTCGACTGAAACCACCAAGGCTCAGCCAGCTTGATTCTGGGGTTGCCCACTAAGCTTGCACACCTAATTGACTGACAAAACCTAGGCACCAAGCGGTTGAAACCGCTGCTCCATCAACGAAGTCGGCCTTCGCCGACTCTCTACACCTTACCCAAAACCCGCGTAGGCGGGTTTTGCCTCTGTCGGTGCAGCTTCTAGCCGCCAGCAGCAAATTAAGGTTGCCTCCTAACCTAAGACAACCATTAGGAAAATTGGGCTGTAGGTTTCATCGAGCCAGTCTGACTATATGTGTCAAAAATTGTTGCGAAACGTAAATCACGTTAAGATTACAGGATAGAGTTGTATTCAGTTAATCCTTTATGTCTGGTTCGAGTACACCGGAACCTGATTTGCTGAAAACCTTGTTGGAGCCTCTGTTGGAGGACTTTCAATACTGGTTTGAGCGATCGCAGGCTCTGCTAGAGTCCCAGTCCATTGTGTTTCTCAGCGACGAGCAACAGGCAGACCTGCTAGCGCGGGTTTTGCAAGCTCAGCAGGAAGTTCAAACTGCCCAACTGCTGCTCAGAGCAACGGATGGAAGGGTGGGCATTGAGGCGGCCGTCATGGTTCCTTGGCACTCCCTTGTTACAGAATGCTGGCAGGTTTCGAGTCGGTTTCGACTGGCGCAGATTCAGTCACAAGGTTCAGAACCCTGAAGGATTAGCAGGTGATAACTGGGTCGGTATGGATGTTAACTGCGCTGGTCTAAAGGCTGTAACCGGGCTGAGTCGTCTTGAGTCACGAGAGAACTGAAGCAAGTATCTAAGCGATAAATCTGAGAGAGATGAATCTGAGAAATTTATGTCTGCTTGTTAAGCATTTCAGATACCCGACTTTGCTCTTTATCCGTTGAATTGCTTTTCCGGTTCAACATTCTGTTCAATATATTTTCCAGCACCGAGATTCTAGCGCCAAAAACCTGCACCGACTCTACTTGAACATGCTATTGAACATGCCAGCTTAATCGAGTTTCGTTAGCAGGTTTCAGTCTGAGGCTTGAGAATGCTGATCTAATGATCTAACTGATCTAACTGATCTAACAGGTGAGCTAATAGGTTGAGCTAATAGGTTGTCTTCGATAGCTTCGGGTTCCATTTCTGTCTACTAGACCCTGATTTAGGTGGGCGGGGTTACGCAATTTAGAGGGAAAGCACTATGCTACATCTGCTTTATGTCGTTGCCTTTACAATCCTGGCGCTGCTGGCAGTCAGCAATCTAATCCGCAGCTTGATGACGCTGGGTATAGAGTCGCAGCGCACCTACGCGCCCCCGGCACAGCCATATCGTCCTAGTCGTCTTCAGTCCGCCTCTCATCCAGAACTGCTGGACAATACGGGAAACCTGATTAATGAGCCGTATTTGGTGATGCGGTCAATCTCGGTCGAAGATGCTCGCGAACAGCTTGATGCACTATACAATGCATCGCCTAGTCCGGCTGAGAAGCCTCAAGACGAGGCTTAATCTAAGATTTGCTGGTCAGCCAGCTTATCCCGTCTCTACCACTTCATGCTCTGAGTCTATTTATGAGTCTACTTATGAGTCTACTCAATTGAGGTAGGCGGGTGAGGTAAGTGGGTGGAAAGGGGCGATCGCCCGATTGAGCTAGATTGCCCCAGTCTTGACCGATTCTCGGCTTAACATCGTTTAATACCGATCGACACTGCCAGAGAAAATCGGCTCAACGCGCAGCGCCAAAACCTTGGAGGGGCGTACCACCATATACTCGCCCTGAATGTTCCTGATAGGCACGCTAATAAAGTCATCCGAGGTGGACTTGGGCACCAATTCGCTGCTATACCATTTTTGAAAGTCTTGAATGGTTGAAAAGCGAACCTCTTCCCGATGTCCGCCCTCCATCAACAGGTGAACAGCAAATTCGCTCGGTGTTCTGGGCATAGTGAATCTATCCTCTGGGTCGCGGTGCTGTGGTCAATATTCCCCAAAAAAGCGGGAAAATAAAAGCCAAGTTTAAAAGAAAATTGGGCGATCGCCCTGATATCGTCGGTCGGTCAAAGTGTGGAGTCTCGGAGTGTGGAGTAAGTGTGGAGTAAGTGTGGAGTCTCAAACGCAGGCTTCCTAAAAGCAGGCTTCCATACGGGTTCCATACGAAAAAGTCGCTCAGCAAGTAACTGCAAAAGCGACCGCTTGAAGAAGCTCTGATATAGCTAAGGTATGTCTACTTCTAGGCCTGACTATCGACGAGCCAGGAGAGACATTGGATTAACCGTGCCTTGATTTGGAACATGAATCTCGAAATGGACGTGGGGCCCAGTGCTAAAGCCCGTACTGCCCATCGCAGCAATATGCTGCCCCTGCTCTACACGGTCTCCAGCGCGCACCAGCAATCGGCTGTTATGGGCGTAGCGAGTCCGGCTGCCATCTGCATGACGAATGTCAATCATATAACCATAGCCACCAGAATTCCAACCAGAGAACTCAACCACCCCAGCCGCCGATGCGACAATAGGCGTACCAACCGGCGCTGCAATATCAATCCCTCGATGCATCCGTCCCCAGCGCCAGCCAAACCCAGAGGTCAAAACACCCCGCGCTGGCCAGATATAGCCATTAGAAATCGAGGTTCCCTCTGGCAAAAACGCATCCATCTGAGAGAGTGCGGGTAGCTCAGGCGAAACCATACGACCTACCAAAGGTTCTAGGAGAGGCTCATAGCTCTCTGAGCCAAGGGGGGCAACTGCCACAAGCTGACCATTGTTCGCAGCCGCAGCAGATTCGGCAGCAGAAACCGCTGCTACCGGCTGAGAGGTACTGGAGGAATCGAGGGCACCGGGCTTTACATCAAACTCCGGTGACTCAGCCTCAGACACGACCTCAGGCTCAGGCTGCATAGCTCTAGAGCGAACCTCTGTGGAAGTCTCAACCGCAGGCACAGAAGGCACAAAGCGATCGCCCAAGTCCTGAGCCGAGCCCACACTCCTTAAATTGAGCGCTGCAACGACGGAGGGTTGGTCATCCTGACTAAACTTGCTGGCTTGTCCGTCCAGTTCCGATGCTTGAAGAGGCTGAGACGACCGCAAGGGCGCAACATCATTGATCAGCCGATGCAAATGCTCGTAGGTGCGGCTAGGATTCTGAGCAGGCAGTACAACGGCTGCCACCTCAGTTGGCTCTGGTCTGTTGACCTCAGAGCGTACCGCTTCACGCCTGACAGAAGTAACGCCTCCGACACCCACAAATTCAGTCGCAAATAAAACTGCACTGCTCGCAGACAAGGTTGGCACAGTATCGGACGGCTCAAACACCGTAGAAGCTTCGTCGATCTGGCGAGAATCGACCGGGGGCAGCACCATCGAAGACTGGCGACGCGCCGATGAAACTAGCCCAGATGACTCAGCCGGAACCGAAATGACTTGCCCAATCCGAATCATGTCTGGATCTTGCAAGCCGCTGGCCTCTATAACAGCATCCTTCGACACACCGTAAGCAGTTGCAATCTGTTCAACGGTCTCCCCAGCAGAAACACGATGAGCTAACAGCGCAGGCTGCGCCGAATTCAGGGAAACATCGCCAGCAGGCCGGCTTAGAGCATCTGAAGAGCGACCCAGCGTTGCAGAGCCAGCCGGAACCGCAAGAACTTGATCGACTTGCAGCCGATGGGGATTGTCTAGACCGTTCGCTGCCACCAAGACGCTCTGAGGAATATCGTAGGCAAGGGCGATCGCCCCCAGCGTGTCTCCCGGCTTAACTCGATACAGAATGCTGCCATCAGCGGGTAACACGGCCGTCAAACTTTGCTCACCACGGCCCGAAGTAGCCAGTCCATTTGAACTCGAAGAAGGCGGCAACGCCAAGGACTTTTCATTCGTCCCCTGCGTGCTGCTCTGGCCGTTGCTCTGAACACGAGCAGCAGGGGTGATATCACCCTTAGACAAACCAGACACCTCAACTGACGACTGCGACCGCTGACTTGACAGCACACTACGCAAACGCTCTCGACGCTGGCGAAGATTTTCAAGGCTAGCATAGCGGAGGGGACGGTCTGAGGTGCGAATCTCCTCCGAAATAGCAGCCACCTCGGATGGTGCTAGCGGCTCAGCCAAAACCTCTGCCGTAGATGATATTGCTACAGATGGAGTAGGGGTAGCTGCCGAAAGCGATAACGGCTCTGAGCTAGGAGCTGGTTGCGGAACCCGCTCAAGGGGCGCTCTTGAAACACTGCTTGCATCTGCGTTGCGGTGACCAGGAACTCGAATTGCTTGCCCCACGCGAAGCACGGAGTCTAGAGAGAGTCCATTGACCTCGGCCAGGGTTCTAACAGGAACCCGATAGTATCGAGCAATCTTGTAAAGTGTTTGCCCAGAGCGGACTCGGTGGATAAACATTGCCCCCGGATATGTCCCGGAATACTTCGATGGTAACGAAGCTCTGGCGGGGGCTGCGAGGGGAGAGGGTGATGCCTCAACCACTCCGGGCGCTTCGAGGGGTGAAGTCAGAGAGTCGGTTTGGAGAGCCGACAAGCCTGTAGAAACCTTAGACTCAACGGAGTTCGGTTCGGCTGCGGTCGCCTGATCACTGTGCCTTGGTAGCAATAAACTGGAAGCGCCCATCGAGAGCGCCAACCCAAGCATGGCGGCAGAAGTGCGAGCCTTACGGCTAACCTCTCGGGGGTTCTGCTTGGGCTGCCCTGCCTCGGCCACATAGTCAGACGAAGAGCAGGAAACAGGCTTAACCTTCTGCGGAAATGCTCGTCTCAAAGAACAACCTCCTGTTGAGCGGCGTTCAACTGTCCTCAAAGGGAAGCAGTCGTTGGAATCAAGTTGACATGGATGCAGTGACCAAAGTCACAGTCCGACGGCGCTTCCAATCACTGACGCGCCTTGCAACTAGGTAAGATTACCTTAAGCTTTTTGCTTAGACAAGCTTACACCAGTCTTCAAAAAAATCAACACTCTTGAATAACCCTGTGCTTAAACGACCCTTGTCAGGGAATCTGAACGTCTAGCTTAAACAAAAGCCGTTCGTTCCTTAACTTCTAGAACAACCGATGAGCTTACACCAGTTCTTCAAAAAAGACTAGCTGTTAGCAGGGTAATCGCATTAATCCTTAAGCAGAAAAAGAAATTATCGTCTCTTATCTTCACACAGGATGCATCACAGAAGTCCCAAACGCCTTGCTAGTAAAGAGGTATAGCTGCTGATTTTGGTGAGAATCTCGGAGCGCTTTTGTGTAATTAGGATTTCTAATTTTCAATCGATTGTTCTTTTGAGCTTCCAAATCTACTATGGAAGATCCAAGAATTTCACGGTTGACGAACTAGAGAAAAACTCCCTACTTTTCTCTCATTTTTGGCATTCGTGATGAGCTTTCCGGAGCAGCTAAATCACGCCTGCTAAGAGCTTGTCAGACTCGCTTCTCAGATTGGGATTTCTTATGGCAGATCCCATTCTTTCGTATTCTGAGTTACTGACTTCTGTCGTGTATCTTTTCAGCCAGGCGCATGATTGGGGGTTGATTTGATTCAGACTTCTTGCGTGAAGCGTGGCGCGGCGGTACCGCACCACGCTTCACGCCCTCAAAACAGCATTCATGCAAGAGGTTTATTGTTTAGTTATTGTTTAGGGCTGGGTTGGGGCAATCTGATTCGGAGAGATTGGTCAGAGACGTTTGGGGAAATTTGATTCGGGCGCAGAGCGCATTCTTCAAGAAGTGTTGGTTGGGATCGTTGACTGACAAAACATTGACTGCTGGCGGCTGGAAGCCGCGCCTACACAGGCGAAACCCGCCTAGGCGGGTTTGGGGTCAGGGTAGAGAGTCGGCGAAGGCCGACTTCGTTGATGGAGCAGCGGTTTCAACCGCCTAGTGCCCAGGTTTTGTTAGTCAATCAGGTTGGTTGGGTTAAATCTCATCCGCCAGGATTTTGGGGCGATCGCCCTATATATCCAGATTTATATATATCCAGATTTATATATATCCAGATTTATATATATCCAGATTTAGCGCCATCTCCAGCCTTTAGCGCCTAGGCATCAAAAATCTGGGCATCTGTTTTACATCGGCTGTATCTGTGGGGTGTTTTCCTCAGCCAAAACTGCTCGACTGAAAAGTTCTGTTCCATATATATATAGATATGGAGTAAACATTGTCTTGAAGAACCAGATGGTTGGCCGGCCTCTGCGGCTGTCTTGAGAGGGGTCTAGTCTAGAAGCCCAAGCTGACGACGCGCCTCAAAAAGCCCCAAAGCAGCGCTGACTGAGAGATTGAGGCTACGAACACCAGGCTGAGCCATGGGAATTTTAACCACGGTGTGGCAGGCAGCCAGCACATCTTCTGGGAGGCCTGTGGTTTCACAGCCAAATAAGAGCCAATCGTCATCTCGATACTGAAACTTTGTATAGCTACATAACCCTGAAGTGCTGAAACCAATCCAGCGCCCCCCTTTCTGGGCATGGTAAGTTTGAAACGCTTGCATCTCAGGGTGATAGTAGAGGTCTACATATTCCCAATAATCCAGCCCGGCCCGCTTGAGATAGCGATCGCTAATTTCAAATCCCAGGGGGCCGACCAGATGCAGTGGTGTGCAGGTAGCAGCGCAGGTGCGGGCAATATTGCCAGTGTTTGGGGGAATCTGGGGATTAACGAGAACAACGCTGGGCATAGGGGAAGGCGGAAGTTGGCGATCGCCCAATAGGTCTTTCAATCATCTGCAATTAACGACCTGCCTAAGCTAGATCCGATGAATTGCAGGGGTTGGCGCACGCCGCATAGAAGCCGTTTCAAGACTGACTTGCCGGGGCGATCGCAGAGTGGGAATATATAGATTCTTCTATAGATTCTTCTATAGATTCTTCTAATGATTAAACCTCTTGCATGAATGCTGTTTTGAGGGCGTGAATCGTAGCGCGGTGCCGCCGCGCCACGATTCACGCAATAAGTCTATTGTTCAGCAGTGGATAGATGAAGCGTAAGAGACTCGCTTTTTAGATCAGCCTGTTGACCAAGCTTACAAGGGAGTAGGCTGTTGTGTGGGACTAGGGGTGCTGGCCTCTGGCTCCAAAGCTTCAGCTTCAGAAGGAGGTGCCGCAGGATTAGTCGTGGCATCCGGTGGCGCGGACGGCGAGGCAGCGGCAGGGGGTTGCGCGAAGTATTGATAGGTGGCCTGAGAAATTTGCTGGATCAGTTGTGCTGCCGCCCCAGCATCTCCTGCCCGTTGCACCAGGGCCGTGATCACATAGCGCTTGCCGTTGGGCATATCGACAATCCCGGTATCGCCCGAAAGGCTATCGATGTTGCCAGTTTTATGGGCAATTTTTGCATCAGGCCCGAGGGTCGCCGCCAGCAGGTTGTTGTTTACTGTAGAGCGCATGATGTCGAGTAGGCGATCGCGCGATCGCAGCGACAGCAAGTCTCCTTGGCTCACGGCGGTCAGCAGCAACGACAAATCGCGGGCGCTGGTAGTGTTTGTGCCTTGCAGATCCGCCAAAAGATTGTTCAGCACAGTGTGGCTCATTCCCCAATCGCGAAATCGGCTATTGAGTGCGGTCAGTCCACCCAGCTTATGAATCACCATGTTTGTAGCGGTGTTATCGCTGATGGTAATCATTTTGGTTGCTGTGTCGAGAGCGCTCAGTTGGCTGCCGATTTCCATAAACTGAACTTCGCCGGAGCCATCTGTAATGTCAATCGTCTGCAATGTTAGGAATTCATCCAGCCGCACCCGCCGCCGATCGACATCCTGCAAAAAGGCAACCAGAATGGGGGTTTTGATCGTACTGGCGGCCGGATACACCGTACTGCCATTCACGTCCACATAGTCGCCCGTATCCAAATCCACCACAAACACGCCAGCCGATAGCCCAGCCTGGGACACAAGCGACTGTAGCTTGGTCGTGAGTGGCGCAATGGGCTGTCCCAGACGCAACTTCATAATCGTAGAGGATGGATTGGCTGGCACAAGATCGCCACGAAAGCCGGGAGTCGGCGTAGGGCTAGAGGCTAAGGTGGGACTGGCAGCCAAGCTAGCAGTCGTAGTCTCTTGGGCACGCATAGTCGGGTTCCAAATGGAAAGACTGGTGCCAACAATCGCCCCAATGCCCACGCCCAGAATAATGAGGCGAGTTGCATAGAGCAGTGGCGAAACAGGGGCTAGGGGGTACGTGCGGGCCCGGCGGGAAGTAGCGCGCGATCGCCCCATCGGCTTAGGAGCTAGCGCTACTGAGCGATCGGTTCGCCTTGCTGGGTCAGGCTGATGACTGCGTGGAGCAAGCTGGCGAGTCTGAGGCTGGATTAACGCCAGAGACGGCGAACCTGAGCGTCCTGTCGTCCGGCGACCGTTGCCAACCGCAGACGATCGCTCTGAATGATCCAGCACATTGCGTAAGTTGAGCGGCGGCTGGGCCGAGTAGGAAGCGCGAGGAGACATGGGCCGGGGCGATCGTGCCAGCGCATTGCCTGCACGGGGAGACGAATGCTTGTTCGGGCGATCGCCCGACTGCGACCGATGGCCCACCTCTGGCGGCACAGACCCCAAAGGCTGAGTTCCACCCTGTCCAGATCGCCGTTTCATCCGGCGCCGAGACGAGCGGGATGGTTTACCAGAACCCAGCATAGAGGCATTCCTCCAAAAAATTTTCCGTCGTGAGAATTTCTGACCTTACAGCTAAATATAACGAACCCCGTTTCATCCGTCGCATCTGGTTGACTAACAAATCTTTTGTTCAGACTTTTGTTCAGACTTTTGTTTCAGACTAGGTTGAGCAACGTCAAACCCAATACCAGCTTAAATTTGGTTGAGTTGTGCTGACGCTAACCCAACCTGAGAGCGGATCAAGCTTGCAGGCGTTTTGTCCGTCAATCAGCCATTGCATTCAATTTCGGGAAGACTCACATCCACAAGGTTCTGCCAAACGACGCTGATTTAGATCGTTTAAGATAAAGTTTCAGCGCCAAGACAGCAGGCTTTTCTCAAATCTAGAGAGGCGTTGCTGTCAAGCCGCATTGGTTAAGCGAGGAATTGCAATTCCGGTTTGCCAGGCATGAATAGCCTTAAAACCCACTGCCCTCTAGAATACCTACGCTCTATGCAGAGCCGTTTCTGGTTTTTAATCACGCGACAGCAAGAAGGTGAGTAGCGGCTTGCGCTGGTTTAAAGAGACAAGCCTATTGAAATTCACCCTATGCAGAAATTACTTTTTCCCGACAAAGACGCAGTTAAAGGACGTGCCATCTTTCTCGGAGAGCGCCTTGACCTGCGGACACTGGAAGCAACCACACCACTCGGACGGCAACCGTTGGCGATCGCCGCTGGCAGCGATGGCTGCGTCGTTCTCTTTAAATACGGCGCAGTGGTGCTGTTTGGGTTAGACCCGATTGAAGAAGCCACTTTTTTAAATAACTTGAAACCGCTGGTGCAGGAACCATTTGGCAAACCTGAAACCGAGGAAGCCACCCTTAGAATCGACCCATCGCGGGCAGGGCAGGTGGAAAATGGTATTATCTCGCTGCAAGAATTTAGTGTAGAGTCGCTGCAAGTCGTCGCCGATGTGCTGGCCAAGAGTGTAGTGCTGGCACATTATGAATTGGGCACCGCCAGCGTCTTTGACCAGATCGAACCCTTTGCAGCGGGGTTACAGCGCACGACGAAAAATGAGCGCTGGGGCAAAGAACTCCTGCGGCAGCTAGGGCGAACGCTATCCATTCAGCATAAAATCGTGGGGCGGGTCGAAATTATCGACAAACCCGACCTACTCTGGGAAGCACCCGAACTAGAACGGCTCTACGCCCGACTAGAAAATGAGTACGAAATTCGCGATCGCCATCTGGCGCTAGAGCGTAAGCTAGGTCTAATCTCCAGCACAGCAGAAACAGTGCTAGATCTGCTTCAGCACAACAGCGGTCTGCGCGTAGAGTGGTATGTCGTTGTGCTAATCGTGGTGGAAATCCTGCTGTCGTTCTACGATATCTTCGTCAAAGCCTGAAGGCATCACTCAAAAAGCCCGGAAACCATTTCAGACTGCTCTATCTCAGACTGCTCTATCTCAGACTGCTCT